>CAXYKR010000136.1:0-12652 GCA_964277815.1 uncultured Mucilaginibacter sp.
AGTAGTCGATTATAGCATTTAACAGCGCCTAAACTGTGCTGTTAAAGTGCGGTAAGTTTATTGTTTTTTAACCAGCTTACAATTTTCTGCGTTTCCTGCGGATAAACTGCAATGCGATGGGTACGAACCTCGTAAGGTACTAAAGTACTTTTACCACTGTTATGCACGGTAATTACACTCGACGGCTTTTGTGGCATGTGACAATTAATGCATTGCGCTGTTAAAGTGGTTTTGTCTAAACGGTCAGCCATTTTGCAAAAATTATGCTTGGCTTCGCTGTGGCAATTGGCGCAACGCTGGGTAAACAAAGCGGTTAAACTGCGTTCGTTGTTATGCGTGTTGTGGCAGGTGGCGCAGTCCATTTTGCTTTTAATAAAACAGGCGCTGCTTTGCAGCAACTGTACCTGGTTACCATGAACATCCAACTTATCCGGATTGGTATCGGCGTGGTAAAATTCGGCTTCTTTAAATTTAGCCAATGTGTCGCCGGGCTTAAATGCAAAGGTAGACTTTAACATGGTGCCGCTGTTGCCCGAGTGGCAAACGCCGCACATATCTACCTTTTGCGAACGGGTTAAAGTGCTGTACCTGGCCATGTACTTAGCTATTTTTTGCCCCGGATATTCGGTATGGTAATTCACATGGTTAACAGCAGGCCCATGGCAGCGTTCGCAGTCAATACTTAAAATCACGGCTTTACGGTCCAATTCCACTGTGCGAGTAAGGCTTTGCGTTATCTGCGGCAACTCTTTGGCGTAAGAACTATGGCATTCAAAACAACGAGTGCCGATTACACGGCTAAAATCGGCATAGCCTGCCTCGTATCCCGGACTATTGCCCCAGGCATGTATGGCATTATAGTAAGATACCGGGAGTTGTAATACTTGCTTGTTTTTCCAGTACAGATAAGTCTCGGCCTTAACACCACCAAACACTATATCAAACGGATGCTTCTCGGTGGGTTTGTTGTTAACGTATTTTACCTGGAACAACTTTTTGCTTTGTTGCTGCATTACCACTTTTACGCTATCACTCAGCGGCAGTACGTTGGCACCTTCGGCAAAACTACCGTGCACGTTATCTGCCGATGCTGCACGACTGGTTTGATAATGGGCTGTATGCAGATAATTGTTGTAAATAGACTTATGGCATTTAATGCAACTGGCCGAGCCTGCGTAAACATTACCCCGAGCATCAGCGCTTTCGGCAGGCGTATTACTAATACATTGCGACAAAATAAGTGCGATGGGCACTATAAAAATGCCCATCATCACCGTCCATCTTTTAAATCCCGACTTTTGCCCCATATAGCCTGCTAAAGCACCAAGGTACTGATAGAATGCGGCAAACTGGTAGTTTGCGCAATTTTACCCTTTATCCATAAGCTGTAAAGCTGTTTTTTGTCCGACTTGTTCATCACCACTACGGCAATCGAACCATCGGTGTTTTCAAACGCGGTAGATTGCAGTACATCACGGCTTGATGAACTGATAATACGGCGGGCACCAGGCTTAATAAATTTAGAAAAATGGCCCAGGTAGTAATACATATTAGTGTATATCAACTGCTTGGTCTGAGTGTTATAATGCACCGGTGCAAAGCAAAAGTTACCTACATGGTTAGGGCCACCCTACTCGTCTAACAACACATTCCAATCGGTATAAGCTGCCATGCCGTTATTAAAATCGTTAATTAATGAATTGCCGTAGCGCTCGCCTAAACCCCAGTTGCCTATGCTATCTAAATTAAATTTCTCAACGCACCCTTCGGTAAACATCAGGTGTTTGTCGGGGAACGCCTCACCCACCATCTTCACATTATCAAAACGCATTTTGCCACCGGTCCAGGTTTCGTACCAATGGAAACCTATGCCCCAAACGTATTTAGCAGCGTCTTTATCTTCTAAAACCGTACTGGCACGCTGGTACATCAAATCGCGGTTATGGTCCCAGGCAATCAGCTTTTTGCTGCTCAACCCTTGTTTGGCCAATGTTGGCCCCAAGTATTGCTTAATAAAATCGCGCTCCTCTTCGGCGGTATAGATACACGATTCCCAGGTTTGCTTGGCCATAGGTTCATTTTGCACACTCAGCCCCCAAACCGGTATATTAAGTGCCTCATAAGTCTTGATAAATTTGGCGTAATGGTTAGCCCAAGCCTGGCGGTATTGCGGCAATAATTTACCGCCGCCAACCAGGCTATGGTTATCTTTCATCCAGGCCGGCGGCGACCATACCGAAACCAGCATAGGCAGTTTACCACCTGCAGCGCTGATGGCAGCTTTGATAAACGGAATGCGGTACTGTTTATCGTGGTCTACATTAAAGGTTTTTAACTCCGTATCATTATCAGCGATGTACCCATAGCTTCCGCTCGAAAAATCGCAGCTGGCAATGTTGGTGCGGGCCATGGTGTAGCCTATACCCTTTTGCGGATTGTAGTAAGCCGTTAAAAACTCCTGCTGCTGCGCTTTGCTCATTTTTGCGAATACCTCCGCCGAAGCATCAGTCAATGCCCCGCCTATGCCCACCAGGGTTTGAAACTTTTTATCCGGGTCAACAAAAATGCTCACTTCGGTTTCTACCGGCTGGTTATGGTCGTTAAAATCAAGCGTTCCTGTTTCGGCCAGGCGATAGTTGGTGTTTTGTGCAGTAGTGTAAACTTTTACTTGTTTAGCATTAACGGCATTGGGTTTAACCTTGGTTTGCGCATGGCCCAGGCCGCTGCATATGGCCAGTAAGGCCAGGGTTAAATAGCTTATTTTCATAATGTGTTGACTTTACTTACTGCCAGATAAAAGTGCCTACTGCACCACCGGCCAGTGTTGGGCTTACCTGCCTGCCCTTAAATTTGATATTGAATGTTTGAGAACTGCTACCGGTGTTTAATACCACCAGCACCTTTTTGCCATCGGTATTTTTGAACGCTACATTTTGTAGGTTACCGGTTATGTTTGATGCTATGCGAACCGCCCCTGGCCTGATAAATTTTGAAGCATGGGCAATGATGTAATAAGACACATTGCGGCTCACACTGGTGCCTACGGTTAAAGCGCCTTTGCAAGTAGTACAACCACCGTTGGTGTGCGGACCATAGTTAGGGTCGGCGGCCAGATTCCACTCCAGCACGTTACGGCTCCAATTACGGGTAGCGCCAATAATCAGGTTTTTAACATGCCATTGTAAATCGCCGCCAAAATCGCCGTTAGCAGCAGTGTACTGCTCTGTGAAGTAAATATTTTTGTTGCGATAAGTATTATGTACCGGCGTTAGTGCATCAATATTACCAAGGTACAAATGGAAAGCTGAGCCGTCTACGTATGGGTTTGCTGCAGCATCAGCCAGTATGGTGAGCGGGTAATCTGTGCGGTCGGTATTATGGTCGTAACAGATAATTTTGGTATTTAAACCGGCCGCTCTGAACTGCGGACCTAAATTAGCCTTGATGAAAGTAGCCTGCTCACCCGCCTGCATCACCATAGCCGGTGTGTTATCAGGGTTTAAAGGTTCGTTTTGCGGCGTAATAGCATCAATGGTAATGCCTTCGGCTTTCATGGCCTGAATGTATTTTACAAAGTATTTGGCGTAAACATCATAATACTCCGGCTTTAAGCTGCCGCCCCGGTAACTGTTATTGGTTTTCATCCAGGTAGGCGCCGTCCAGGGGCAGGCCAGTATTTTGATGGACGGATTGATGGCCAGTATTTTTTTCAGCACGGGTATCAGGTCCGTCCTATCTTTATCAATACTAAAGTTTTTGAGGTCGGTGTCGGTAGTAGTATTGGTTACCTCGTCATAAGTAAACGTAGTAGCGTCCAAGTCGGATGCACCAATGCTGATGCGCAGGTAACTGATGCCGATGTTGCCATTATCGGTAGCAAAAAGCTCTTTTATCATATTATCCTTATCGGTGGCGTTTAACTGGTTAATCAGTGTAGCGCTGCCGCCGGTTAAGGTAAACCCGAAGCCATCAATACTTTGGTAAGCTTGGGCAGTGTCAACTTCGATGGTTGAATTTTGATTAGCGTTAGTATTAAAGTTAAGCGCCAGGTTTTGCTGTTTAAATAATACCGATTGGTCTGACGTGGTTAGCCAAAAATCAACATCGGTTTTAACAGGCGCAGTAGGTACGGTGGGTGTAATTACCTCGGGTACTACGTTGTCTGCCTTTTTAGAACTGCAGTTAATTAACAATACGGCTGCCAGGCCGGGCATTAATGCCTTTAGCAAATGATTTGCACGGTGCATAAATAAGTTTATCAGGTAAATTACTTGTCAATCATTTTATAATATCGAACATAGTCGACATCCATGGTAGCCGGGAATATATTGGCATCTAATCCCTTTGCTCCTCCCCAATCGCCGCCGAAGGCAATATTAAACAGCAAGTGGAAGCGCTTATCAAAAGGCCACTCGGTAGGCCCTGAGCCATCATTCACATATTCTAACAGTAAAACATCATCAACATAGCCTTTGATAGAATAAGGGGTCCAGTCCATGCGGTACAGATGATATTGCGTGGTTACATTATCGATGGTACGGATGCCGGTTTTGCCGTTGTTAAGTTTAAAATTGTATTTTTCGGTATGTGCACTTACGTGAATCACGTTAGGGTCGTAGCCTACGTGTTCCATAATATCAAACTCGCCCGATGAGGGCCAGTTACCGTAGGCAAAATCGGTAGGCAGTGTCCATAGCGCAGGCCATGTACCCTTACCGGCAGGCAGCTTAGCTTTAATTTCAACACGGCCGTACAAAAAGTCGAATTTGTTGCGGGTAACCAGCCTGGCCGAAGTATAATTGCGTCCGCCCATATCCTCTTTACGCAGGGTGATGGTGAGCTTGCCACCGGCTACACTGGCATTATTAGCGCTGTTGGTGTAATACTGCAACTCGTTGTTGCCCCAGCCGCTGCCGCCAATATCATAGCCCCATTTTGTGCTATCAGGCTTGCCGGTGTAGTTAAACTCGTCCTGCCAAAAAGCAGTGCTTTCAAACGACCAGCCTTTATCTACCGGCGGGGTTGGTGTAGAAATGTAAGGCGCGGCATCATCGCCCTTACCCGAACATGAAAAAAATGCCAGAAACAGTATAGTACTTATATTAGCATAGAATCGCATAAAACAGTGGGGTAAAAAAGCAGCCGGGTTAACCGGCTGCCTTGTCATTTTTAGTAGTTAGGATTTTGAACTAATTTGGTGTTGCTCAGCTCGGTTAACGGGATAGGTAATAATTCGTGCTTACCTGTCACAAAACCTTTAGGGCCTAAAACACTGGCGGCTTGTCCGGTTCTAACCAAATCGTAAAAACGGTGACCTTCGGTAGCCAGTTCTAAACGGCGTTCGTTGTAAATGTTGTTTAACGTAGCGGCTACCGGGCTTAAACCTACACGGGCACGCACAGCGCTTAGCAAAGCCTGTGCCCTACCAGCATCACCGCTTGATTGCAACAAGGCCTCTGCCTCCATCAAATAAGTATCGGCCAAACGTATCTCGATGTAATCGTTCGGGAAGTTAAGCTCGGCTGTTCCGGTTGCAGCTTTGTATTTTAACAGCGGCGCATATTTTTGGATAAAGTAACCAGTGTTATCATAGCTACGCTCATAACTGGTTTTAGTAGCTGTGGTTAAGCTGTCCATGTTGTAAGTAGTGTAACCATAACGAGGGTCGCCTTTGAGGGCAGTGGCCAAACTGGTAGTTACCGGGCAAAAGCCCCAGCCGCCCCAATATACCGGGCCGCTGTAACCGCGGGCACCTACCATTTGCACGTACACGTTTGATTTAAACTGGTTCCAGTTATTCCAGCTGTAAGCTTGTGAACCAGAGTGTACAATTTCGAAGATTGATTCGCTATTGAACTTATTATCCGGGCTGAAAATAGCGCCGAAATTAGCTAACAACTTATAACCATATTGGCTGGTGCCGCCCGGCGTACCATTTACCTGCGCTAACTGAGTAGCAGCCTGAGCCCATTTCTTCTCGTACAAATACACTTTACCCAACAAAGCAATAGCAGCGCCTTTGGTAGCACGGCCATTTTCGTTGGTAGCCACGGTAGCTGGCAAATCCGTAATAGCTGCCATCAAGTCATTTTCTACCTGAGTATAAACTTCTTCGGGCTTAGCCTGTGGTTTGTCATAAACTTCGGTAGGCTGTAATGGTGCCGTAAATAATGGCACATTTCTGAATAAACGTACTAAATCAAAATAATAGTGGGCTCTTAAAAAGCGGGCTTCTGCGGTATAACGCTTTCTGTCAGCGTCGGTTAATCCAGGTACGCTTGGCAGTTTAGACAAAATGATGTTGGTACGGCTTACTCCTTTAAAGTTGGTAGACCAAAACTCGCCCTGCGGGCCGGTGGCTGGGGTTAAGGTAAAATTGTTCCATACCTGCCAGGTGTTCATGTCACCAGGACCACCACCGCCGGTTTCGCAATCGTCAGAGGCGCTGTTTAGCGGGCCTAACGGACCAGCATAAGTATTATTTAAACCACCTGTTTCGGTAACCAGCGGGTCGTACGCTGCTACCAGGCCCGAAAATGCCTCGGCCGGGGTAGAGTAATAGTTAGACTCCAGTGTTTGACCGGCTGGTGTAGTTTCGAGGAATGATTTTTTACAGGAGATGAAAGCGGCAGTACTCAATAGTACTGCTGCTCCGTAATTCAAATATTTTCTTTTCATATCAAGTTTATATTAGATTAAAAATTAACATTCAGGCCGAACAGGAATGAGCGCGACTGCGGATAGATACCACGGTCGATACCGCTGCTGATTTCCGGGTCAAAGCCATTGTACTTGGTGATAGTAGCCAGGTTGTTGCTGCTTACGTATAATCTAACGTTTGAAAGACTGAGTTTAGAAACCACCGTTTTAGGGATGGTGTAACCAATTTGCAGGGTACGGATACGGAAGTAAGCACCGCTCTGCAAGTTATAATCTGATGGGTTTGAATAGTTTTTATTCGGATCGACATCAGTTAAACGCGGCATATTGCTTGATGGGTTGGCTGGTGTCCATGAGTTTAAAGCATCTACACTATAGTTAGCGTTAGCTACATCTAACCTGCGGTAACCTTGATATAATTTATTGCCCCATACGCCCTGACCAAATACTTTTAAATCAAAGTTTTTGTAATTGGCATTCAGGGTTAAACCATAAGTCCAGGTAGGCAGTTGGCTACCTAAAAACATACGGTCTTCCTGACCGATAGAACCGTTGCCATTAGTATCCTGGAATTTTAAATCGCCAGGACGGGCATTAGGCTGTATTTTGCGGCCATTTTGAGTATAGGCATCAACCTCAGCTTGCGAGTGGAAAACACCCAAGGTTTTAAAGCCATAGAAAGAGTTTACAGCCTGACCAACAGCGGTACGGAAAATAGGGTAACCGGTGTTTTGGAAGCTACCGCTTTCGTAAAACTGGGTCAAACCTAAGTAAGTTACTTTGTTTTGATTATAAGCAATGTTACCATTAGCGCTGAAACCAAAATCGCCGAAGTTATGGCGGTAGCCTAACTCCACCTCAATACCTTTATTTTCTAAATCACCTACGTTATCGTAGTAGCCCTGGTTAAAACCGGCATAGGCAGGTAGTGGCACCAACTGAATCATACCTTTGGTCAACTTGCGGTACAAATCAACAGTCAGGTTGATGTTCTTAAATAATACTGCGTCAAAACCAACGTCGGCAGTGTGTACAGTTTCCCATTTCAGGCTTGGGTTTGACGGATAGCCGGGCGAGTTACCAATAGTCAGCAAATCGTTGCCAAACACATAATTATAACCGCCACCTACTACCGAGGTATATTGGAAAGTACCTAACGATTGTTCGTTACCTACCACACCGTATGAACCGCGTAGTTTGAAGAAATCAACAAAGGCATCTTTCGGGAAGAAATCTTCGCGACTGGCTACCCAGCCCACTTGTGCTGATGGGAAAGTACCGAATACGTTGTTAGAACCAAACTTTGACGAACCATCACGACGGATAATACCGGTAAACAGGTATTTTTGGTTGTAATCGTAATTTAAACGGCCAAAGTAAGATACCGTGCGGTAAGGCTGGTCTTCGCTCGAGTAACCCTCGCGGCTGGTACGTGGCAGTGCAAAGTTGAAAGACAACTGCTGATAGTTGGTAATAGGCAATCCAAAGTAATTGGTACCTAAACCGGTAGCTTTTTGCTCTTGCACGCTGGTACCTGCTAATATCGAGAAATTGTGCATACCAACTGCTTTTTCGTAAGAGATGGTATTATCCCAGTTATAGGTTAGGTTGCGGTTGCTGCTGCGGTTGGCCGAGTTAGTGCTGGTATTATTATTCTGAGTAGTTAAATAATACAACGGCGTAAACGACTGGCTGCCATAAAATGCCTGTTTGCCGTTAATCTGAGTTCTGATTTTTAAGCCGGTTACTGGCGCAACTTCTACATAGGCGTTACCCAAAATATTGTGCGACCATCCGTAGTTGCCTAATACAGTTTGCAAATAAGCCAATGGGTTAGATAACTCCTGCCCTACCAGTTGCGATATACTGTATGGTGTACCATTAGCATCTCTGATAACCGGACGGGTGTTATAGGCATCGGTTGAAGCGATGCTGCCGTTATACAATACCGGCGTTATAGGGTCAAGATTTAAAGCAGAACTTAAAGGACCGCCGAACTCGCTGTTGGTGTTAAAGTTGCTTTGGTTGCGGTTGTAAGCATAGCTGATGTTTTCGCCGATGGTTAACCATTTTTTAAGTTTGGAGCTTGAATTAACCGCAAAGTTGTAACGCTTGTAATTAGATACATCCGAAAAAATGATACCTTTTTGCTCCAGGTAACCAAATGATAAATAATAGCTCGATTTATCAGTACCGCCCTGAATACCCAGGTTGTGGTTCTGAATTAAAGCGTTAGAACCGAAGATAACATCCTGCCAGTTGGTACCTGCACCTGCCGCAGCCGGTGTTGGGTGGTTGGCATCATGACCATCAAAATAAGGATTGTTGGTTGATGTTGGCACTACTCCATCATTGGTTAAAGCCTGGTTGCGCAAAGTAGCATACTGTGATGCGTTGGCCGATTTGAAACGGCTAACCGGATTTTGAATACCTGCGTAACCTGAATAGCTTAGCTGCGGTGCACCCGATTTACCTTTTTTAGTTGATACCAGAATTACACCGGCAGACGACCGCGAACCGTAAATAGCAGCCGATGCATCTTTTAATACCTCAATAGATTCGATATCACTTGGATTGATGTTGTCGATACCACCGTTCAGCACCACTACCCCGTCAACTACGTACAGCGGCTCGCTATTGTTGATAGAGGTAATACCACGTACGCGGATAGTTGGCGCAGCACCCGGAGCACCCGAACTGGCTACAACTGCCACACCCGAGGTACGTCCTTGTAATGCCTGGTCTACACGTACTACCTGCTGATTTTCTAAATCGCGACTGGTAACGCGGGTTACAGAGCCGGTTAATACACTTTTCTTTTGGGTACCGTAACCTACAACTACCACATCATTCAGGTTGGTGGTTTCTTCGGTCATGGTAATATTAACTACACTCTCGCCGGCTATACTGACAGTTTGGGTAGCGTAGCCTACATAAGTAGCAATAAGCGTAGCATTAGGTTGTGTATTGATGGTATAATTACCGTTAACGTCGGTAACGCTGCCGGTACTGGTGCCCTGCACCTTAACTGATACACCCACCAGAGGCTGCCCGGCTTTGTCAGTTACTTTACCTTTGATGGCGCTTTGAGCCAGCACCATATTGGCGGCAATAAAAATGAAAGAAATTAATAGCGTAAGTTTTTTTCTCATAATGTAAAAAGCTGGTTAAAATTTGAAGGCTGTAAGCCTGTGTGCAAGCACATCTCTTAAAAAAAGAATAAAAAATAGTTAGCCATAATGCCTGAGCAGATACGCTGTAATCATGTTATTTAAATAAATGGTTGTTACTGGTTGCGGCAAAAATCAGGAGCTTACCGCATTAATTGGTGCTGTAAAGGTATGCAACTAAAAAAGTATCAAACAAATTTATTTTCATAAATAGTTGATTTTTAGATATTTAACACAATTTTGAAACGATTTAACAACAAGCCTGTAAATGAGGTTTAATGCTGATAATCAGCAACAAATGATGTAGTTTAGGTTGATTGGAACTTTTTTTTGATACGCTATAATCCAGATACCGTTTTCTACATAAAATTTGGCGTTTTACGCTCCTGCATGCACTCAGGGCACTTTTTGTCTATATAAATTGTTAAGGAAATTACCGTATTACCTATTACCCCCAATACAGGTATTTAAAAAGTATAGCTACTCACAATCAATCGTTTATCAAAACAAAAACCTGATTACCAAGCGTATCAAATTATGATTAATATACTGAAATACAGAACTTTATAAAATCAATCATTACGTAAAACCGAAACGATTGCTTAATTTTACACCGCAAGCATTATCAACCAGCGCATTAACATCAATACAGCGCAGCTAACGGTTTGATAATGCTTTTCAAACTACTATTTCACTCCATTTATAAACTCATCATGCTATCTAAATTTTCACTTACAGCCTTAGCGGTCTTTTCTTTTTACGTCCTCTCGTGGGCGCAGGTTAGGCCGGGTACATCAGCAGATATTGACCAAAAGGTAGAGAAACTACTTTCACAAATGACACTTGAAGAAAAAGTCGGTCAGCTTAACCAATACACCAGCGACCGCCTTTCAACCGGGCCACTTACGCCTAATAGTTCCAAGTACCAGGAAATTAAAGACGGCAAAGTAGGCTCTATGCTTAATGTGCGTGGGGCCAAAGAAACCCGCACCATCCAGGAAATGGCCATGCAGTCGCGGCTCAAAATACCACTGTTGTTTGGTTTAGATGTGATACATGGTTACCGGGTAACCTTTCCTATCCCCTTAGCCGAAGCTGCCAGTTGGGATTTAAAAGCTATTGAAAGCTCAGCCCGCGTTGCAGGTACTGAAGCTGCCGCCTCCGGCATCCACTGGACCTTTGCGCCCATGGTAGATATTGCACGCGACCCACGCTGGGGCCGGGTAATGGAAGGTGCCGGTGAAGACCCTTATTTAGGGTCGTTGATTGCCCGCGCACGGGTGCAGGGCTTTCAGGGTAAAGGTTTGGGTAATTTAGATGCTGTGATGGCTTGTGCTAAACATTTTGCCGCTTATGGCGCTGCCATCGCGGGCCGCGACTATAATACCGTTGACATGAGCGACCGGCAGTTATGGGAAACTTACCTGCCACCGTTTAAAGCAGCCGTTGATGCCGGTGCTGCCACATTCATGAATTCGTTTAACGAACTGAACGGCATACCCGCCACCGGCAATGCTTACCTGCAGCGCGACATTTTAAAAGGTAAATGGAACTACCAGGGTTTTGTAGTAAGCGACTGGGGCTCTATCAGCGAAATGGTGGCCCACGGCTTTGCCAAAAACAATACCGATGCTGCCCGCCTGGCCATTACCGCCGGTAGCGACATGGATATGGAAGGCCACGCTTATTTAACCGGCTTACCTGCCTTGGTTAAAGAAAACAAGGTAAATATTGCCCTCATCAATGATGCAGTAAGACGCATCCTGCGCAAAAAATTTGAACTGGGCCTGTTTGATGACCCTTACCGCTTTAGCAACGAGAGCCGGGAAAAGAAGGTGCTTAATTCGGCACAAAACCGCCAGGCTGCGCTGGATGTAGCCCAAAAAAGTGTGGTACTGCTTAAAAATGATAATCAGTTGCTGCCGCTTTCAAAATCGACTAAAACTATAGCTGTGATTGGTCCGCTGGGTAAATCGAGTAGTGATATGAAAGGCTTCTGGTCGGTAGAGTGGGATAATGACCACCTGGTTTCTCCATTCGAGGGTTTGCAGAACAAGGTGGGCAAGCAAACCAATTTGCTGTATAGCCAGGGATGCAATATCAACGACACTTTGCGTACCGGTTTTGCCGATGCCGTGGCTACCGCCCGTAAAGCCGACGTGGTAATTATGGCCGTAGGCGAAGCTTTTAACATGAGCGGAGAGGCCAAAAGCCGCACCAATATTCATTTGCCCGGTGTGCAGGAAGATTTGATTAAAGCCATTAAAGCTACCGGCAAACCGGTGGTGGTGATGATAATGGCCGGCAGGCCGCTCATTTTCAACTGGACCGCCGACCACGCCGATGCTATTTTATACACCTGGTGGCTGGGCAGCGAGGCCGGAAACGCCATGGCCAATGTTCTTTTTGGCGATTATAACCCGGCCGGAAAATTACCGATATCATTCCCGCGTGCTGAGGGGCAAATTCCTGTATTTTATAGCAACAAAAATACCGGTCGCCCCTCCCCTAACGGTCAACCTGCGCTTTACCGTTCAAGCTACTTAGATATCCCGAACACGCCACGCTATGCCTTTGGACACGGCTTGAGCTATACCAATTTTGCTTTTGCTGATTTAAGACTGAGCAAACCACAAATCACTAAAAACGATGACTTGGCAGTAAGTTTCACTTTAAAAAATACAGGCAAGTATGCCGGCGAAGAGGTGGTGCAACTATATTTACAGGATGTGGTAGCCAGCGTAACTCGTCCGGTTAAAGAATTGAAAGATTTTCAGAAAGTATATCTGAAACCCGGCGAAAGCAAAACTATCAGCTTTACC
>CAXYKR010000137.1:0-7115 GCA_964277815.1 uncultured Mucilaginibacter sp.
CGATAGTGCCGGTCATTATTGATACCGATGCACATAACGGCGATACTGCCCGAACCAGGGAGTTGTTACGTGCTTACCACACTATACGTAACACTTTTGTTGACCGTATGGCCAATTCCCGGAGTGAAATTTTCTTCAACAACCAAATCCGCTCGTTTACCCGCGCAGATGCCGACGGTCATGATTCGGCCGAACTGGATGTGCAGCTTAACTTTCAAAACCAGGAAAATACGTTTGCCAACTTTATCAACCATAGCGGTTTAAGCGATGATAATAAGGATATTATTGAACTGCTTTATAATGATTCGGTGGATGAATATCCAGAGCTCCATCTCGACCTTACAGTAGGATTTAAGGGTAATCCAAACATTGGTAGCGTAGTTTTTAATGGTTTGGCCGACGCCCAGCAATTCAAAAATTTTGAAGGCAGCTTTACGGCTAACGACCGGGTGTTCGTCATCAGTTCCATTTTTGGCGGAACCGGTGCGTCTGGATTTCCTACACTCATTAAGCTTATCAGAAATTCTAAAAACGAGCATCTCAAAAAAAGCTTAATCGGAGCCATCACCATCATGCCTTACTTTAATGTAGACAGCGATGATAAAAGTGCCATCAACTCTGCCATTTTTGATACCAAAACAAAAGCCGCCTTATCATTTTATGCAGAAGACGCTCACGTTAACTCGGTAAATGCACTTTATTACTTGGCAGATGATAACCAATCCGGTTCATTGCCCAACGTAGAAGGAGGCAAAAACCAGCTTAATGATGCGCATGTGATTGAGTTAATTGGCGCAACTGCCGTTCTTGATTTCATCAACAAAAAAAATGAAGAGCTTGCTACGCCCCAGTGCTACGAGTTTGGCGCCGAAAGCGGCGAAAATCCGTTTACGATTGCTCATTTAAGTTTAGCAACCAAAGAGAAATACATAAAGCCATTAGTTGCTTTTGCTTACGCTGCCAAAATAGCAACCGATTTTATTCCGCGTCTAAACACGCAGGCTTTTTACGCACCGCAGGAGTTAAACATAGCAGGTGAGCTGGGCTTACCTAACCAGTATCAGAAATTACTATGGTTTTTCAGCGAATTTAAAAAGTGGGCCGGTAAAGAGATGTTGTCGCCAGGCAACGGCCGCCGTTTTACTTCATTTAATTTCGATGAGCAGGAAAACCTGAATCTGCTGGTTCAGGGTAAAGTCATTAAAACCTCGTTTTTTAATAGCGGCCTTACGCTGCGCGATATCGGTAAACGCATAACCGGTCATCAGGCCAGGTTACCTAAGGATATGCCTGTTGCACAGAAGTATATGCAAAGCATCTACAAAACCGCCCAGGACTGCGCTACCGAACTCGGACAGTTGCCGTAACTATACAAAATTTAATAAGCCTTAACCATGCCACATATATTTCGTTTTCATAAGGGGATTACTAATAGTATTATAGACTGGAAACCGTCTGATAGGATTACTACAGCCAGTGTAAAAGAAGTGCGCGATAAACTTATTACCGTGGGTTCTCCGGCCGGTACATCCATTCCTACGCCGTTGGCTCGCATGTTTTTGTTTAAAACCGCCTTCGAGATAGTTGCTGCGCAGGTGCGTGATAACACGCTCAGCGGACAAAGTATTTATGCAGGTCTGGTGTCCGAAACGCTTGACCTGCTGGAGTTACTGTACAAACACGGGTCTGATTCAAGCAAGTTTCGCTACAAAAAATGGAGTTTTGACAGTAACGAAGGTGCGCCTCATTTTTTCGGGAGCGTATCTAACGGGCACAAGTTGCTGGCCAAGTCGTTCGAGCAGGCAGCCGACCAAAAGCCTTTTAATAAACGCATTGAGATTACGCTAATTTACTACAAAGAGCAAGAGAAAGAAGTGCTTATAGGCGGAACCTCCCCGTTTACTTTTGTATTTACATCTCCTAACTTTAAAAGAAAGCTTCGCGAACGCCGATTTAAACCGGTAAGCGGACTGGTATCAAACGATACTTTATTCGATACAGACTATTTGCAACTGCACGAACGCGACGCCGCCTTTATCAAATACATTGAAATCCTTAAGCCTACCGAAAATATAGAAAACACCTTCGCTGGGTTTTTAGAATACGTTGAATACTCGCGCATACGCAATGAAGATAAGTTTAACGGGCGTTTAAATACATTGGAGGATATACGCAACGGCGAAACTGCCCTCATGGTTTCGGGTATACCACTGCGCCAGATTACTACGGCGGGTCAGCAAAGTACTATTAACGAGTGCAGCGACTTTAAAATGTACTTGCCGGACAATAGTCCATACAAAAAAAGCGGGAGGCCGCTTGTCCCGCTGTTCTTAACCGACAGGATGGAACTTGCCGGTCAATACTCGTCGCCGTCAAGCCTTTGGAGCGCACAAACCCGGGTGTTGGAAATTGAGTATCCTTCCAGTTCGCTCGAAAAAATATTGCAGCGTGAGTTGCCCGGCCTCAAAATAGCTTATCCGTTTCTCAGTTCATTCGATTTTTTTGAGGCCGAACTCATCCGGTTATCTGGTTACGCCCTTAACGATGCACGCTTTGTTACGCTGGCTAATGACCAGGATTATCTTTTCCCGATTAAACCATTATTCTTTCACTTTTTCCCGATAGAAGACCTGGATAAATACCTTCGCGTAGAAAGTACACGCGACCAGGTGACGTTTACCCTAAGTGTCCCGGTTTTTGGACCATTCCGGTCTCAGCGTAACGTGGTTTGTATCAAAACGTATAATCTGCGCAATGCTATTCCATACGATGGTATACTGGGTGTCTATCCCTTTACGCAGGCCGATGCCCCCGAACTCAATCACATCAATGATTACACAGTGGCCTCGTTCGAAAAAACTAACACAGGTATGGAGTTGCAGAAGATGCTGTTTTATAAAAAGAATGGCATTAATACAGTGCCTTCCACGCCAACGGTGCGGTCGGAGTATTCTGTTATCAATACTAAAAGCAGCTATTACCCGATACCCGAAAGTTTCGATTTCATTCAGCTAAGTTTTCGTGCCAACAGTGTTACCACGGCAGGCATTGTGATACCAAAGTTTAAAAAGATTACTACCGGCCACGAAAGTTTTGTTTATGCCATAGATTTTGGTACCTCAAATACCCACGTAGAGTACGCTACCGTAACTGCCGACGGTCAGGGTAAACAGGTTAACAAAAGCAAAAGGTTTGAGATAGGTGCGGACGACATGCAAATGTTTTTACTAAACAAGCCTGATAAAAATGGTAATTATGAGCTTAGTTTAGGTAACATCATAGATACTGCCAGGCAAATAACTATCAGGGAGTTTGTGCCATTTACCATTGGTGAAAAAAGCACCTCTGATGTTAAATTTCCTTTCCGGACGGCAACTTGCGAAAGTAAAGCGTTTACCGCCAGCAGCGCAAATGACCGCTTGTTTGCACATGCCAACGTTGGTTTTTCTATTGATAAGGACGTCAACAACAATCAGGTCAATTATAAAACGGATTTAAAATGGTTGCTGCAGCAAGCCAGTACCGACCAGCTCAACCGCGATAGGGTTTCCATTTTTGCCAGGGAGTTGTTACTGCTCATCCGAACCAAAGCCTTACTGGATGGGGCCGACCTTAATAAGCTTCAGGTCATATTATCGTTCCCGATAAGTATGGGAGAAAACCTGCAGCGTGAGATTACAGCTTTATTTGATACCGAGCGAACAAGGATATTCGGTGAGCATTCGATGGATTTCGCGCCGCCGGTTACCGAATCTATTGCACCTTATTATCAGCTCAAAGCTGAGGATAATAAAATTCAAAACGACCCTTTCTGTAACATTGATATTGGTGGCGGCACTACTGATATTGTGCTTACTAATCCAGGTAGCACTGCAAGTAACAGCCTGCAATGTATATGCTCGTCGTTCAAATTTGCAGGCAGGCAATTATGGAGCAGCGGCAGCAACCCGTACATGTTTGCTGCCAACGGATTTTTAAGCTATTACAAAGACTTTATTAAACGCACCGATGCCACTTTGTATAATAAGCTTGACCAGGTATTTAATAACGATAAAGTAAAAACTGAAGATGTAATTGGCTTATTGTTCAGCAAGCCAGGCTATAAGTTTAAAGATATATTTGTTGATAATCCTGAACTTAAAGTAGTGCTGCTGATACACTATGCGGCCATACTATACTATACCGCCCGCATAAGTGTTTTGCGAAATGCTGAATTGCCCAGAACAGTAAGTTTTTCGGGAAAAGGTAGCGAATACCTGAGTTCGCTTTTGCCTAACAGTGCCGATTTGCAAGGACTAACCAAATATCTGCTCGAGGTTTTTTCGGGTAAAAAAGCCCGCACCGATTTCCAACTGAAGCGTAGCGGAAACGACCCTAAAATTATCACGGCGCAAGGGGCTTTGCATTTTGCGGTCGAAGGCGTTAAAGATCAGGTAGTTGACGAATGGAATCTGGATTCGGGTGCTGGTAACACTGCACAGAATTCGACTGATAAAACTTTGATTAAAGAAGAGGCCACTTACCTCGGTTTTAATAATCTGAGTTTTGAGAAGGAGGGTTTGCGTTACGCCGACTTGGCCAATCAGCCCGAGCTGTACCAAGATATTATGCAAGGCCAGATTAACTTTTTCAATCTGCTGTTTAACGACGAGGGGTTCAAAAGGCTGGTCAATAAAAAACTCGAAATCAAAGACTTCTTTAGTTACAAACAATTTTTTATCAAAAACGAAAGTGAGGTTTTTGACCAGGGAATTTTGCGGGATAGTTTCAAGGCCACGGTAGCTAATTACCCACCGTCAGAACTTATTGCTGACTCTCCGTTTTTCTTCCCGCTCAATTATGCATTAACCGAGTTTTCAACCTATGTCGCTAACCAAAATAAAACCGCCTAACCTATGGACATTCTTTCTAACATACCTATAAATTTCGAATACATAGGTTTAATTGCTCTTTTCCTTCTGTTGATTTACTTCTTTTATAATAACAAATCACAATATGACAAGCTGGCCCGCAAAGTACGGGAGCAGGCGAGTAGTATTTCAATGAATCCGACGGCTTATTCGTTCGTGGCTTCTGATAATAGCGCAAACACAAAAAAAATAGAAGAAGTGTTGCAGAAGTTAGCCGATATGAGTCAACGTATTGCTAAACTCGAAGAGGTTAAAGCGCAAGAACGCGCGGTAGCCGAAAAAGAAGTCGCAGTACCTGTCGAAGTGGCTCGGGCAGACAAGATTGACATCACCTATTATGCTAAATTTCCGGATGCCGAAAACGGGTTCACTGACCGTTGGCTCATTCAGCAACAAAATGGCGAGCAGGTTTACGAGTTGATACTGACCCCTTCGGAAGGGAAGGGTACGTTTTATATTTCAGAACAGCGGGATGTTCAGCAATATGCCTTGTCTGACGTTAATTATTACCTGGCTAAAGGCTGCGAATTTTTAAATCAGCCCGGAAAAAGCAGTGCAATAAGGTTGGTGGAAGCCGGCACGCTCACATGGTCTGACGAGGTATGGGTGATTGAAGAGAAAATAAAAATTGAGTTTGTCTGATGACCGCAGCAGAAGAAACACTGGTTGTACAAATCAGAAGCTGGCTGGAGGAAAATCTGATTATAGCGCCAGACAAGCACCAGGCTTACCGGCAGTTTATCGGGCAATGCGACAGACTTAAAGTGTCTGAAGACCGTTTCTACGAAGAAATTCTTCCGGTTGCATACGCCGGGGCAAACTTTGATGAATATGAAGACCCGGACCCACCCAACGCGAAGCATACGCATGTGCAGCTATTTGGGGAGAAGATACATAGTCTTAAAAAGTTAGGAACTGTACTTTTTAATAATGTCAATAAGGCTGCTATCTATTTTGAGGACGCTACCTTATTGAAGGGGCACGTAGACACCCTGATGTCTGCAGATGAGGCGCTGCAGTATGCTATATTGTATAAAACCGAGTCTAATGAGGAAAAGCGATTTTTAAAAATCGTTTATCATTTGAATTCCAAACTGCCTTATCGATTAAACGATAAGTTGTTCGCCTCGCTTGATGAGCTTTTTAAATTTTCGTTTGGCAGCAGGGAGGCATTAAACCAGCTTTATAATGCTTACGCGCAAGGCCTGCTGCAAATATGGCTTAATGAGGCTTATCCGCAGGAGGCTTTAAAAACGGGGCAGGCAAAAAGTTTCCAGTCATTTTTACGCTTCATTTACGCTGTCGATAAAAATTATCCGTTCTACGTTAAAGACAAGCGCGTTGAAAATCCGCAAGAGCTGGCTGCTGAGGCGATGGTAAGTCTGCCATTCAGAATGGATGTTTATGAACTGTTGCAAAACGAACATCTGTTTATCTGGTTTGATTGCATTGGCTGTTCCGACTGGCAGTTACGTTACCAGCTTGCCGCCGCTAAGATAAAAGAGCGCAAACTTAAAGGCGATGACCTTGTACACGCGCTTATCCAGAAGCTATGTACAATTATCGTAACCGGGCAACCTCATCCGCAGCTACAGGTATCCGAGCAAAACATAACGTATCTCGCTTTAGAAGCCGGCGAAGTACTGAAAGTGCCTGTGGGAATTGAACTCATTAATGCCGGGTATGTGAATTGCCATATCAGTTTGGATATATTGGAGCAAGGTATCAGAACTGATACTACTCACATTACTCTTTTTGATTTAACCGGTGCCAAACATTCAGGATTTCATTTAATCATAGACCCCTTAAAACTCACTAAAAACAAGCTTTACAGCTTTACTATAAACATCACTACCGATTACGAGCAGTTAAAAATTCCTGTGCAGATTAAAACCGTATTCCCAAAAAAAGAATACCAGCGATATTTGCTCAAATATGCGGCTATCATAGCAGCCTTTATGGGCATAATCCGTTTAATTGCACAATTGCTTAACGGAAGTAGCCATTACCTCAAGCCGGTGCTTATCATTAACAATCTTAGCCGCTCCCTACCTGCTACTTATGTAGGCTACCTGTTACTATTTCTTTTAATGCTTGCAGCTATTATCAGTTGTTTTCCGGTCATAAAAAAATACGAGAAGCTATGAAAAAAGCCAGGTCATCTTCGCAAATAACGTTGCCAACTATGCAGCGTGCCAAGCCGGA
>CAXYKR010000138.1:0-7997 GCA_964277815.1 uncultured Mucilaginibacter sp.
CTCAAATTAAGAGCATACTGATTACCGAAAACGGTTCCGCATTCCCGGATGAGTTAACCGGCGACGGGCAAATTCAGGATAACCAACGCATACAATACCTGCACGATAATTTGCAGCAGGTACTAAAAGCCAAAACCGAAGGTTGCTCGGTAAACGGTTATTTTGTATGGACGCTGACCGACAATTTTGAATGGGCCGAAGGGTACCGCCCAAGATTTGGTTTGATTTACATCGATTTTGCTACGCAGAAGCGTACGGTGAAACAATCCGGACACTGGTATAAAGCCTTTTTACAAAAAGCGTAAATATCAAATTTGCAAAAAGCACAACAGCGTTAGGTAAAGTCAAATTACCTGATATATTTGTGTACCAATCAAACCTCAAATTTTACAACTACCATTATGATTAAAGTAGGACTGCATGGCGCCGAATTTTTTGCACGGCATGGTTATTATGCCGAAGAGCAAATATTAGGAAACTACTTTGTGGTGGATATTGAGGTATCTTTCCATCCGCATGGCCCGTTGAGCGAAGATGACCTGCAGCACACCTTAAATTACGAGCAGCTTTACGCCATTGCTGCCCACGAAATGAAGCAAACCCGCCAACTGCTCGAAACCGTGGCCCAAAGCATTGCCGATACGATTAAACGCGATTTTGATTACATCACCGCTGCGGTAGTAACGGTTAAAAAACGCAACCCGCCGCTTAAAGGCAAAGTAGCTGCCTCAAGCGTAACGGTATCACTATAAAGTATTCTTAGTTGGTGTTGGTAATCAATCCCGGCTGGTCGTACTCAATCATGCGCTTACGTTCGCGCTGGGGGATTGGGATAGATTTGTTGTTGGCATAATCGTAGCTGATACAAACTGATTTGCCGGTGGTGCAAATTTCTTCGCCGTTAGCGGTATGTTTTACCAGCACGTAAGTAACATCAAAACTGCTGTTACCGATGCGCGAGGTGCGCAGGTAGCACGAAATCTGGTCGTCCACCGTAATTGGTTTCAGGTAATTAATTTCCGAACGGCCTAAAATAACGCCGCTTGCTTTTAAGTCCCATTCTACAATCTCGCGCCAGTAACTCAAACGGGCTATCTCAAAAAAAGTAAGGTATATGGTGTTGCTTACATTCCCATAAGCATCAATATCCGAAAATCGGATAGGTATGGGCGTGCTATATCTATAATTAGCTAAATTTTCAGTCATTATATGTCAAAAAGTCTCTTTATAAAAATTTTATAAGACAAAATGTCGTTTAAAAGCGCGTTTTGGTGCTTGGTACAACACTTGTATATGATGTTACAACGAAATTAATTAAAAGAAACTTTTTGGAGGATATAAAAATGACTTTAGTAAAATTTAACAACGGACAAAGAAGAAATGTAGTTGCTCCACGTTTTGTGGATGCTTTTGATTCGATTTTTAACGACCAGTTTTTTGCCCCTGCGCCAGCAAGCAAAGTGCCGGCTGTAAATATCGCCGAATCTGAAGCCGGCTTCGTTATCGAATTAGCCGTTCCGGGTTTGAAAAAAGAAGATTTTAAAATTAATGTAGACAAAAACCTCTTAACCGTAGCTGCCGAAGTAAAAAAAGAAGAAGCTGCCGAAGGTAAAAACTACACTAAAAAAGAATTTAACTATACTTCATTCAGCCGTTCATTTACTTTACCCGAAAGTGTTGACCAAACCAAAATTGAAGCTGAGTATACCGATGGTATTTTGAAGTTAGCTGTTGCTAAAAAAGAAGAAGCCAAATTACAAGCCCGCGAAATCTCGGTTAAGTAATCGCTTCGAATAAGAAACTGTTTTCATATAGTAAGTGTTGGTTTAGATGATTGGCCGCCCGCGATATCGCAGGGCGGCTTTATTGTTTTTGTTAGAGTGATTTCACTGATTTTGTTTTGATGATTCACTGATTTTTGTTAGATAACTGCACCGATAAAGAATTGATTTTTTGAGTCAGAGAATATAGCCTTTGCTTATCACTACAGGCATTAATCCCTTAATCAAAATTATTACTTATGTGCAATCATTTCTGTATCGGTGAAATCATTAATACTCAATCAGTGAAATCACAAAAGCCCTACGCTCTCATATTAATGTATTGCAGGGGCTGACCAAAATCTTCGGTGCGGCATAGGCTTATAACGGCTTGCAGGTCGTCAATTTTTTTACCTTGCACGCGTACTTGGTCGTCCATAATAGAGGCTTGCACTTTCATGCCGCTGTCTTTAATTTTTTTGACAATCTTTTTGGCTACTTCCTTGTCAATCCCTTCCTTAATATTAATTTCTTTTCTCACCATATTGCCCGATGCATACTGCTCCTTGCCAAAATCGAGCGCCTTGGGGTCTAACTGCTGTTTTACCATCCGGCTGATGATGGAATCCTGAATAGCTTTCAGGCGCATATCGTTTTCAGTAACAATGGTGAGCTGGTTGGTTTTCTTATCCAGGTCAACCGTGCTTTTCGAATCGTTAAAATCAAAACGGTTCAATATTTCTTTTTTGGCGTTATTGATGGCGTTATCTAAGGTCTGCGCATCAATCTTACTTACAATATCAAAAGAGGGCATAGGTATATGTGTAAATGTTAAAGGTGTAAAGTTAGGATATGTATAAAGCAAATCGCAAAAACACATTGAAAATATTACAGTTAATATTAACTTAACATCTAAAATAGCAGCTTTGCAAAGCACTGCATGGCTATGCGGTGTTTTATTATGACGCAGAAAGACATCCCTTTAATTAACCGCGAAATCAGCTGGCTTTATTTTAATGACCGCGTGCTGCAGGAAGCCGCAGACATTACCGTGCCGCTAATTGAAAGGATAAAATTTTTAGCAATATTTTCGTCCAATCTCGACGAGTTTTACCGCGTGCGGGTGGCCACCTTGAGCCGTTTAGCTAATTTGAATGATAAGGCCAAATCCTTATTGGGGTACAATCCCAAAAAGGTACTCAGTCAGATTAAAACTATCGTAGTAAAGCAGGAAAAAAAGTTCAACAATCTGTACGAGAATATCATTGTAAAGCAACTAGCCGAAGAAAAGATATTCATCCTGAACGAAAAGCAGCTTAACGTATCGCGCGGCGCCTTCGTAAAAAAACATTTTCGCGAAAAGCTATTGTCTACGCTCGTGCCTATCATGCTCGACGATGACAAGCCCATGCCCGAGTTGCATGACCGCGCCATTTACTTTTTTGTAAAGCTAACCAAAGGTAAAAAGTCGCGCATGGCACTGATTGAGTTGCCGGGTAACTTGTCGCGCTTTTTGGTATTGCCTGAAACTAACCAGTTGAAATTTATTATCCTGGTTGATGATATTATCCGTTACAGCCTCGAAGATATATTTTTCATCTTTGAATACGACAGCATAGAAGCTTACTCAATACAGCTTACCCGCGATGCCGAGCTGGATTTAGATAAAGAAGTAAGCGGTAAGTTTATTGATGCCTTATCGCGCAGCTTACAAAAACGCCGCAAAGGCAAGCCCTCGCGTTTGCTGTATGATGCCGATATGCCTCACGACCAGGTGCATTACCTGACTAAGCGACTTGGGCTCGAATCATCCAACCTAATACCGGGTAACCGTTACCATAACTTTAAAGATTTTATTGCCTTCCCTAACGTAGGTGGTCCTGAATTGGAGTACAAACGCCAGCGTGCCTTGCCTGCCGACGGTCTTTCATTCGGCAAAAGCTTAATGGGGCTGATTGCTGTTAAAGATTACCTGATTAGTACGCCATATCAGTCCTTTGATTATATCATCCACTTGTTGCGCGAGGCGGCCATTGACCCGAAGGTGGTAGAAATTAATATTTCCGTTTATCGTCTGGCCGAAAACTCGCGTGTAATGCATGCCTTAATCAACGCGGCACAAAACGGTAAAAAAGTAAACTGTTTGGTGGAGCTGCGCGCCCGGTTTGATGAACAAAACAACATCCAGTGGACACGCCGTTTAGAAGAGGAGGGGATTAAGGTGTTGCACGGCATTCCGGGATATAAAGTGCACTCGAAAATATGCATGATTACCCGTATGGAAAAAGGTCGCCCGGCTTACTATGCCTGCTTATCTACCGGTAATTATAACGAAAAAACGGCGCAGATTTACGCCGACCATACGCTGCTCACGGCCAACAAAAAAATAACTGCCGATTTGGTACAGGTTTTCAGGTCGCTTAACCGCGGGCAGCTGCCTAAAGATTTGAAAAATCTGATTGTTTCGCCTATCGATTCGCGCCCTACGCTCAACAGGCTGATTGATACCGAAATCAAGAATGCCAAAGCCGGAAAGCCGGCTTACATGATTTTAAAAATGAACAGCCTGGCCGATGAACAGATTATTGCCAAGCTGTACGACGCCAGCAACGCCGGTGTAAAAATACAGCTGATTGTACGCGGCATGTGCTGCCTGGTGCCGGGTGTGGAAGGCTTTAGCAAAAACATCAAAGCCATCAGTATCGTGGACAAATACCTGGAGCATGCCCGGGTGTATATATTTGCCAATGGCGGTAAAGAGGCTATTTACCTTACCTCTGCCGATTTAATGACCCGTAATATTGACAACCGGGTTGAGGTAGGCTTTGCTATTTACGATGCAGGGCTGCAAAAGCAAATCAGAGATATTATTGACATACAACTGCGGGATAACACCAAATCGCGCGATATAAACAAAAGCAACAGTAATAAATATCACCGTACCCATTCTGATACACATCACCGGGCGCAGGTAGAGATTTATGATTATTTAAAACAACTTAATCCCACAACAACTTGAGATACGCCGCAGTAGACACCGGTTCGAACGCAGTACGCCTGCTGATTGCCGACATTATTCAGAACGACGGTAAAATAACCTATAAAAAAAATACACTGGTGCGTGTGCCGCTGCGCCTTGGCGATGACGCCTTTTTGCAGCAGCACATATCAGACCGCAAAGCCGACGATTTGGTGAAGACCATGATTGCCTTCAAAAACCTGATGGACGTGTACAAAGTGGAAGATTACATGGCTTGTGCCACATCAGCCATGCGCGAAGCTAAAAACGGTGACGAAATCATCAAGCGTATCAAGGAAGAAGCTAACTTAAATTTAGAAATCATCCACGGCGAACGCGAGGCCGGAATTATTTACGCCAGCCATACAGGTATCGACCTGGACGAGAGCAAAACTTATTTATATATCGACGTAGGCGGCGGTAGCACCGAGCTGTCTTTATTTGCCGATGGCGAGCTGGTAGCATCGCAATCATTTAACATTGGTACCATCCGTATACTGGACAACCAGGATAAAGACGAAACCTGGAAAGAGATGCAGGACTTTGTGCGTCTGCACACCAAGCCCTACAAAACTGTTTACGGCGTGGGCACCGGGGGCAATATTAATAAATTGTTTAAGCTGAGTGAAGAAAAAGACGGCGAGCCGTTGAGCTATGCCAAGCTGAAATCGCTTTACAGCTTCCTGTCATCCTACTCTTTAAAAGACCGCATCAACGTGTTGAAGCTTAACCAGGATAGGGCAGACGTAATTATCCCGGCCTGTGAGATTTATACTACGGTGATGAAATGGGCCAATATCAAGCAAATTTATGTGCCTACAGTGGGTATGGCCGACGGAATTATCCAGACCTTAATCGAAAAAAAATTATTAAAATAAAATTCATTTAATTTTTAATAATTAATAATTAATTTCTACATTTGTAATGCCCTCTCATAGGGCATGTTTTTCATAGGTAGATGTAGGGTCGAGTACGAGTTATTCGACCCTTTTTTGTACAATCAACTTTTTTACCTTTGCGTTGTTATTTGGGCTTATGTGTAAAAAAATTGTAGTTGCTGTTACCGGTGCCAGTGGCGCTATATATGCTAAATTATTGTTAACACAACTGCAGCATCTGCAAGATCAAATCAGCGATGTGGGCGTGGTAATGTCGGCCAACGCCAAACAGGTTTGGGAATACGAGTTGGGTAATACGGATTATCAGAATCTGCCTTTCAAATTTTACGACAAGACTGATTTTATGGCGCCGTTTGCTTCGGGCTCGGCGCGGTATGATACTATGGTGATTGTGCCCTGCTCGATGGGTACCTTGGGCCGTATTGCTGCAGGTACATCCGATGATTTGATTACCCGGGCGGCCGACGTGGTTTTAAAAGAACGTCGCAGGCTCATCCTGGTGGCCCGCGATACGCCTTTGAACCTCATCCACCTGCGCAACATGGTTACCGTTACCGAGGCCGGCGGAATTATCTGTCCGGCTGTACCCTCATTTTACAGTAAGCCGCAAAGTATCGACGAAGTAGCGATGACGGTGGTGAACCGCGTTATTGATTTAATAGGCCTGGAGCAACAGAGTTATCGGTGGAGCGAGCAGTAACAATGCATGACCGCCTTGCAGCTTTATGTTTAGTTAATGTCTGTTCATGGTCATGTAAGTAAGCCGGTTTTTCATCGCGGGCTAAAATTCTTATCTTTGCAACTGATAATGAACAAGAAAGTTGCTTTTTATACTTTAGGTTGCAAGCTCAACTACTCCGAAACTTCAACATTAGGCCGGTTGCTCAATAACGCTGGCTTTGAAACCGTTGAGTTTACCGACGTGCCCGATGTTTATGTAATTAACACCTGCTCGGTAACTGAAAACGCCGACAAAAAGTGTAAGAAAATAGTGAAGGAAGCGCTTAAAATTTCGCCTAATGCTTACGTTACTATCGTAGGCTGTTATGCACAATTAAAGCCGCAGGAGATTGCCGAGATTCCGGGTGTGGATATGGTTTTGGGTGCTGCTGAGAAGTTTATGCTGGTAGATTACCTCACCGACTTAACCAAGCAGCAAAAGGCAACGGTATATAATCAGCCGGTGTCAGAAGCCAACCAGTTTGTATCATCGTATTCGTTTGGCGACCGTACCCGTACCTTTCTGAAAGTGCAGGACGGTTGTGATTACTCGTGCTCGTTTTGTACCATACCCATGGCACGTGGTGCCAGTCGTAGCGACACCATTGAAAGCGCCGTGGCACAAGCCCGAGAAATTGCCGCTTCAGGTGTTAAGGAGATTGTACTCACCGGTGTTAACCTTGGCGATTTTGGTATACGCAATGGCCAGCGCGAAGATAAATTTTTCGACCTCGTGAAAGCGCTTGACGAAGTAGAAGGTATTGACCGTGTACGTATCTCATCTATTGAGCCTAATTTGCTCACCGATGAGATTATCGAGTTTGTGGCCACCTCTAAACGTTTTGTACCGCATTTTCATATTCCGCTGCAATCGGGTTGTAATAAAATACTAGCCTTAATGCGCCGCCGCTATCGCCGTGAGCTTTATGCCGACCGGGTGGCTAAAATTAAAGAGCTGATGCCGCACTGCTGTATTGGTGTGGACGTCATTGTAGGTTTCCCCGGCGAAACGCGCGATGACTTTATTGATACTTACAACTTTTTAAACGACCTCAATATTTCATACCTGCACGTGTTTACCTACTCGGAGCGCGAAAATACTTTAGCCAGCGAGATGGACGGCGTAGTACCCGGCTCAACCCGTGCCGACCGCAGCAAAATGCTGCACATTCTGTCCGACAAAAAGCGACGGGCTTTTTATGAATCGCAATTGGGTAAAACAGATGAGGTATTGTTTGAGGGCGATAACAAAGAGGGGATGATGCATGGCTTTACCCGTAACTATGTAAAGGTAAAAGCCAAGTTTGACCCGGTGCTGGTAAACGAATTAAAACAAGTAAAATTAACCGCCATTGCCGCAGATGGTGATGTTGAAATAACCGAAGGCGAAGAAATATTAGTGCATTAAACTTATATTCGCCGCAAATAACTACCTGATGTTTCCAACCATTACTGACCTTCTTCATTATTTAACCGGCCTCAATATACCGCCACTGCCCATTCAAACCTTCGGTTTTTTTGTGGCCCTGGCTTTTATGGCAGCTTACTGGGCCTTTGTGCAGGAGTTTAAACGGAAAGAGAAATTGGGTTACGTTCATC
>CAXYKR010000139.1:0-2582 GCA_964277815.1 uncultured Mucilaginibacter sp.
CCTTCAAAACCGGGCAAAAGTAACCTGATGGGATAACCCTGTTCAGGCCGTATGGCTTCACCATTCTGGGCGTAAACAATCATGGCGTCATCCCAGGCTTTTGCGATGGGGATGGTACGCGTCATGATGGCGGCATCCGAACCTTCGGCCAGAAACCATTTGGCCTGATCGCTGATGCCTACCTCTTTAAATAGGGTAGAAAGCATTACACCCGTCCACTCGCTCTGGCTGGTGAGGCCAAGAATATCCTGCGGGGTCATTTCTGCTTTTCCTGTTCGAAAATTACCTGCACATTCGATAAAACAGGTACGGGTAACGGATGGGAACCTCTTAATATCGGCAACCGAAAATTTCATCGGATTTTCTACCAATCCATGAATCAGCAGTTCATGTTTTGCCGGATCAATAGTTGGAATACCCGCATGATGGCGCTCGAAATGAAGATCAGCCGGCGTCAGGGTACTGTGCATATCCTGCAAAGGTGTGCGCGAAGAAATATCAGAAGGTTTACGTACGGGGTTCTCAAATGAAGAGCGTTTACCCAGCGGACTAGGCCCGGGGCCAACAATTTTGGTTGGATCATCCGTAATTTCAGGAAGAACAGGCATTTCAGCATGCACTTCATCAGCCAATAACGATTGTACAGGTAAAACCGCAGCTGCAATTACCCCTCCCAATAATGTACGCCTGCTAATTTTACCAGTGGCTCTTTTCTGATCTTTATTATTGCGCTTTTCCATTATTTTATTTCAGGACCTCCTTTACGATCGTCCATAATAAATAGTTTTTTCGCCGGCATCACCACTTTGTACAGGTTTTTAGCATTGAGTACCACATCTGCTTTGATAATTTTGTTGGCATTCAGCAGGTAAGCAGTGATGCTGTACACTTCATCATTGTTTAACGAACCGGGAAGATTGTAGGGCATAGCACGGCGCACATAATCAAATAAAGTAGTGGCATAAGGCCAGTAGTTGCCAATGGTTTTGGGTTTGCTGGTGGCAGATGTATCGCCCACCAACGCATTTCCGGGCAGTTTGATACCAGGTTTTTCAGTACCATCCACGCCGTGGCATATCGCACATTTTTGACCATATAATATCTTTCCCTTTTTCACATCCCCCTGGCCTGCTGGTAATCCTTTCCCATCCGGGCGGACATCGATATCCCAGGCAGCAATTTCCAGCGCAGTAGCCTTGCGGCCAAAACCAAATTTAGCCGGCCGTTTTAAGCTATCAGCCAGTGGTAATTGAACCTGCATCGGTATAAACGCCGTTTTTAGCGACATTAGTAATAGTACCAGGGGACAGGCCAATAGGAGTACCGTTTTTTTGTTCATTACCTTAATATTTACCTGCGTTCAAAGTGCTTTTTGGTAATACATATTGTCGTTCATAACGATCAAGTACCACATAAATAGAATCTTTGCGTTCATTGATACCCGAAAGGATAACCCTCGAACCGTCGGTAGTATCGTATTTTAATTAACTATTTTTAATATCAAGTAGGTTCCGAGTGATATTGCTTCAGGTTCTCGTTTAAGATCTCAAATACTTTTTCGAGCGACAACAGCTCCTGGTCAATATTCTCTCCAGCGGTTGCTATAAAAAATTCGCCTTCAAGGTCCCGATTGGCCGAGGGGCTAAAAGCTTTAAAAGTTTTTGTACCATTACCACTGCTGTCAAATCCGATAAAATTTGCTCCGGTAATTTTTATTTACTTATTTTTATACTAAACGACATGTTGATGCGCAATTAATTTTTCGTTTCTGCTGATCGGCCCCATGAAAAACACGATAATGGCCAGGCCGACGATCGCTATTGCGCCATACAAAAAGAACAGATAATTGTACGCAGTTCCTGTACCACTCATATGACTGGTTGATGACAGTATTACGCCCGAAAGGGATTGAAAAAGAGCACCGCCCAAACCTGTGCCTACGCAGCCGATTCCCCAAACGGATGCTGCCGAACTTTTTGGCACCACATCGGCCGGACAGGCTAAGGAGTTGGCGGTATAGGAAGTATAGCCGAAACCAGCCAAACCGAATACCAGTAAGGCAGATAAGGGTGTTGAGATGACAAAAGGTGCAACTAATAGCGGAATGCCCATGATAGCTGCAGATAGGCACAAAGCTAGTTTTCTGGCTTTAGGCACGGGCATCCCTTTTTTGATGATAAACTGTGTGAAATATCCACCTGCCAGATTGCCAACATCAGCGATTATAAAGGGGATGGTTGCATACCAGCCGATCTGCTTTAAACTCCAATGATGCACATCCACAAGATAACGGCCCAGCCAGAAAGTAACAAAGTACCAGATCGGGTCCAGAAAGAACTTAGACAGGATGAATGTAATGACAAACCTTGTTTTAAGCAATTGAACAACGGATATCGGCTTTGATATCACCTCAGTACCTTCCTGTTTTGGTGTATAATAAAATAACCAGAAAACCACTAGCCATACATATCCGGCTGCTGCCAGGAATATAAAGGTAGTTTGCCAGCTGTAATGAATACTCAGATAGGCCACTAATGGCGGAACAATAATTGCACCCAGTGCAGAGCCACTGTTAAAGATAC
>CAXYKR010000140.1:0-8832 GCA_964277815.1 uncultured Mucilaginibacter sp.
AAAGCAGCTTTGCCTTTTATCGAAAAAATGTTAATCATTGTATGGTTTGTATCTCCGGTTTTAACCACCGGCTTATAGTAAAACGTAAAGTTTCCTGTCGTAATGTATGGCGCTGCTTGCAACCAGCAGCCACCGGCATTACATCATTTTCTGACTACTTGCAGTGGCCGCTTTTAAGGTATCCAACACATCCTGCTTGGGCATACCAAATAACGAAACACCAGCGGCTCCATGTTGCAGCGCTAATTCAATGCCTTTATGCAGCTCCTGGTTATTGGCAAAATCGGGCAGAAAAAGACCGGCATATAAGGGGAAACGACCGGCTAAAAAGTGCACGCCTTCGGTTACGGCATCGCCAATCCAGTCTACCTTTTCTTTATAAAATCCATGATAAATCATGGGGCATATTCCGGTCAGGTTCCAGTTTGTCCAGTCCTGCCTCACGTTGCGGCGGGCAACTTCAGGTGTCGGGAATACGGCTGCCGTAATGGCCTTTTTGTGCGAACCGGCAACAACCGCCAAACTGTTTACGACATTGTTGATGGCATTATACCTGAACAGCCGCCATGAAAGACTGGCCTCTGGGTATTGAATGTCCTTGATATCAGTGCCGCGCCATGCTTTAAACCTACTGCGACAAACATCGCAATAACAGTAATCGTACTCGGGCAGTTCTTTGGTTTGCTCAATTTTATATTTATCCCACAAGTTAACCGGCAATATCACGTCGCAAAAACGGATGTAATCCAGGTGAATGCCATCCACGTAATCTTTCTGCAAAATGGTGTTTACCTGGTCTTTTAAGTATTGCAGCACTTCGGGCTTAGATGGGCACAACCAGCGGTAATAATCTACATAAGGCGGCTTATCCGAGCACGACTCGCCTTTGCGATTGATGGCATACCATTCGGGGTGGGCATTTAGTAAAGATTTTTCGCCGCGATTCATGGTCCACATCCAGCGATGGGCTTCCAGTTTCTGAGCTTTGGCTGCCCGGAAATGCTTTTCGCTGTCGGCCTCAAAAAACATCCCGCGTACACCTGCCTCGTAGTATTGCTTATACCGGGTAGCTAACTCGGCTTCGGTATCTTTTTCGTCGGGGTTGGTCCACACCCAATGCTTCACTGTTTTTTTTGGCGCAAGCGTAATTTCTTTACCTGTGCTTTTAAATGGCTGCGCGGCGGCAGCTACACCCAATAAACTGGTGGCTACAAAACTTCTTCTGCTGGTCATGGTTTTGGCTTTTGCGTTTCAACTAATCCTTCATCGTTAATATAAATTACCGGCTCTCCGGTTGTACTTATACTGGCCTTAAATTGTCTGCTGGTCGCTTCAAGTTGCAAGGTGTTCTTCCTGCCATCAATCAACGGCATAGCATTAATGCCTAACTGCGTTAAAGCTGCGGCGTAGCGTTTATTTTTTTGCTGATATTCTTTCTGCTTATAATACACCAGCCAAAGCCATTTGCGCTGTAGTTCGGCGTATGGTAAATTAAACTCAGTATTGGGTTTACGGGTAAACTGCAAATACCCCCAACGCTCGGGGGCATGCATGCTGATTATCCCCGGCGCAGACCATACCCAGTTTTCTTCAGGCAGTTCGCGCCCGTCGGTGCCTTTCAGTTTTACATTACGCTTTCCGTCGGGTTTGGTATGCCACTCTACCCTCGAAAAATTGATACGCCAGATGGCACCTTCTTGCGGTACGGTTACCGGGAAGCCCATACGCAGTTCTTTGAGCGGGATGGCCATCTCTACCGTCCAGCCTTCGTCTGTATCAGCCGGGTTGTTTAATGTCCCCTGTATTTTCACACCGGTTTTTAATCCTTCCACATTCCAGCCAATCAGCGCATCGCCCTGGTTACGGTACGATTTGGGCATAAACAGGTCGAATATTTTGTTGACGGCATTAATCTCAATTTCGAAATACTGGTGGGTATTGTTATCGGGGTCAATGAAAACCTCGAAATCATTATCCTTGTAAATAATATCGTCGTGGTGCATCTGCGTAGCCCATACCTGCGGCTCCTGCATTTTAGCTGCTATAAACAACGTTGAATCGTTCCATAGCATTTTTACCTGCGTTTTAAATTCAGGCATGGGTTTCTTGGCACCCTCTATATCTACAAAGTCTGACGTCCAGGCTGCACTTTGCCACGCAGGCTCCTGCAGATTACCATCCATAGTAAGCATGGCGTTGGTATGCTGCACCACGTAATGCTTAGGGGTAGTAAACAACGCCTCCATCCCCTTAAAATCCTGCTGGGCAAAAACGTTTGAAACCGACAGCAGCATCAGCCCTAACCCGGCTTTCAGTATTTTACCTGTACCCCAATAATTAACTTTCATCAATTAATATTATAATCATTTAGTGGTCAACACACCAATTTCGGCTGCCGTGGCGCCGTTACCTGCAATTACATGCAGGGCTTTGAATTGGATATAGCGCGCTCTAACCGGCTGTTTCAAAGTTACGGTTTGCTCTACCGGGTTAGCCTTGATGTTCGAAAACTCTCCGGTGGTTACCTGCTGCCATTTCTTACCATCAGTGCTGAAGAAAAACGCGTAACGGTCTACCAAACCCGCTGTTGACTTATCCTGCCGCGGCAAATAAGTAAAAGCACTGATATTTTGATCTGAACCTAAATCAACGCTTAATTGCGCGGGTTCAAAAGTATTGGCGGTATCAGTCTTTAAGCTGCTCCAAATGGAGTTAGACTCATCAATCGCATTTTCGGGATTTAAACCGTTAGAGGCACCCGTCATAATGTGCCAGTTTGCTTTGCTCAGTCCAAAAGTCCCTGCGGCAAGTTCGCTTTGTTTGTTACCTTCCACCGCGATAGCTTTAACTACTCCCCCTTTTGGCAAATTAAATGGTGATGAATATTTAGCTGATTGCGGCGTGGGTTGATCGCCATTAACAGTGTAATGAATAGCCGATACCGGGGCAGTGGTCATGATGCTCAATTTGCCTTCGCGGTTACGGCTAATTAGCGGTGCCGTTAAATGGGCCGGCTCTTTAAACAAACCAAAATCGCTCAAGGCAATACATACGGGCGAACCGGTAATGCGTAAACGTACTTTGCTGGTAGTGATATTTTGCGGTAAGCGGACGAGCCGGTTACTGCCAATGCTGGTGGCCGCTGCAATTTGTTTCCAGGCACCATTTAACCACGCATCTACCGCGAAGCTTTCAATACGCTGACCCAGTTTAATATTTTCGCGTACGCGAATGACGTTAAAAGTTCGATTGTTGGGTAATGCAAACGTAACCTCGGGTGTTTTAACCTGGTCGTTGGTGGCCCAGTAAGAATATCGGTCATTATCGACCAGGTTTTGCGTACCAAACTTGGCACTTTGAGCCCGGATATTGCTGGCCGTAATTTTTGCCCCTTTAGCCAGGTTTATCGCAAAGGTTTGCTTTAGCAAACGGCCAAAGGCTTGCAAAGACTGCACGTCCTCTGTATTCAGCAAACCATCCGGATTGGGAGATAAGCCTAAGTCCAGATTAGCGCCCCGACCTACGCTTTTATAGTATAAATCCAATAACTCATAAGGCGATTTTACCTGGCTATTTTGGCTGGCATGGTAAAACCATCCCGGGCGCAGCGACACATCACATTCGGCCGGCATCCAGTATTTACCGTTGCGGGTGCCTTGCACGCCCAGTTCGTATTTGGTAAATCCATTAGCCGGTTCTTTATCCGGCTCGGGCGCTTGCGGTGTGTAAGTGGCCCAGCAGGTTTCGCCGGCGTGGCCTTCTTCGTTACCCACCCAGCGCACATCCGGGCCAACATCGCCAAATAAAATGGCACTTGGCTGTAACCGACGGGTGATGGCCCAGGTTTGAGGCCAGCCGTAATAAGTAGTGCGGTCTATTTTACGCACCTCGCGGGTTCCGCCGTAATAGCCGTCGCCCCCGTTGGCGCCATCGTGCCAGGATGCAAAAAGTTTGCCGTAACGGGTATAGAGTTCTTTTAACTGATCGCGGTAAATCTCCACATATTTGGCCTGACCATAATAGGCGTTGTTGCGGTCCCAGGGCGAGCAGTATAAACCCAGCTGCATACCCAGCTTTTGGCAGGCCAACTGGTATTCTTTCACCATATCGCCTTTGCCGTTGCGCCAATTGCTTTTGCTGATGTTATGCTCGGTAGTTTGTGTAGGCCACAAGCACAAACCATCATGGTGTTTAGCCACCACTACTACTCCCTTAAAACCACCGGCTTTGGCAGCGCCAACAATTTGCGCAGCATCGAACTTAACCGGGTTAACCAGTTTAGGGTCTTCATCGCCGTAGCCCCACTCTTTGTTGGTATACGTATCTACCCCAAAATGGATGATGCAATACATCTCAATCTGGTGCCAGTTAAGCTGCGCCGGGGTGGGCAGTACGCCATAAGGCGCCGGAGCAATTTGCCCCAAGCCGATTACCGAACGGGCTGCTAATGCAGCCAACAAAAGCCACTTTTTCATACCGGATTAGTGTTTAAGCCAGCTTGCCGGTACGTTTTGCAATGGCGAGCCGTTTACGCTGTATTTAAGTTTGAGCGTATAACCGCCCCCGCCTTCTACAAAATTTAGTTCAACAGGTTGTAAGCCTTTTTTTAGAGCTACTTGTCCGCTTTTTTCGATAGGTGCATGCCAGCCGTCATTATCAACCACGTTGCGGTTGGCTACTTTGAGGATGCCGCCATCATCGCAGGTTAAATAAAAGCTGTAAATACCATCCTGAGGAATGTCGAAATATCCTTGGTAACGCAGGCCAAAGCTTGGTGCGGTTACCGCTTTGGGTACCGTTAAACTATCCACCACCAAAGTTTCTTTAGCTGATTTACCTGCCATCAGTGTGGCGCTTTTGTACTCGCCGGGATAATAGCTGCAAAGCAGACCATTTTTAACACCCGCTTTTACTACCGGTGTGGCCAGGCTTTGCTGGTTGTAATGCAGGTTATATAAATCGCCGGCTACCCCGTTAGGTTTAAATGCAGCCAGGCGGATATAGCTTGTTTTGGTAATAGTTAAAGGCGCTGTTAATTCAGGCGATTTAATGGTAGGTACGCTGCCATCCGTAGTGTAATGAATGGTGGTATTAGGCAGCGGCTTTTTAAGGTTAAGCACTGTTTTATCTAAAAATACGCTTTGCTCCACCAAACCATCAAAATCGGGCAGGCGGTAATTTACGTGCAGGTTATCTAACCGCTGGTACTGGCGGGTAAGCCGGGTTAGGTACGAATTGTAGTTATGATTACGGCTCCATAAGTTTTCGGCCAGGGCGGTCATGCGGGACATGTACATGTAGTCGGCACGGTTTTCGGATGGCACATACTCCGTCCACAAATTGGCTTGTGCACCAATGATGCCTTTAGCTTCAGCATCGGTTAGCCCTTTAGGTATAGGGTTAAAATGATATACATTATCTATAGAATTACGGTCGGGCGGGGTGTCAAAATATAAGGGGTTGCCCGGCGACATCACCACCTGGTTACCATTTTTTGCCGCTTCTACCGGTGCCTTGGGCACCCATACACGCCAGTACATGACTAATGCAGTAGGGCTAATGCCACCTTCCAGTATCTCGTCCCAACCAATCAGCTTACGGCCTTTGGAGTTAAAATATTTTTCCATCCGGTTGATGAAGTATGCTTGCAGACCTGCCAAATCTTTAATGCCTTCTTTTTGCATGAAAGCCTTGCAAGCTTCAGATTTACCCCAGTCGGTGCGGTCAACCTCATCACCACCAATGTGGATGTATTTAGACGGGAAGATTTGCATAATCTCGTCGAAAACATTTTGGGCAAACTCAAAAGTGCTTTCGTTACAAGGGCAGATAGGTTTGGTAAATACCCTGCCCCACGAGTTTTCGCCGTTACAGGTTAAAAACGGGTATGAATTAATGGCTGCCATCATGTGGCCGGGCATATCAATTTCGGGAATAATATCAATATGACGTGCCAGCGCGTAGGCTACCACATCTTTCATCTGCGCCTGGGTGTAAAAGCCGCCATAAATCGTTTTACCATTTTTTTGAACGATGTGCTTCGGGTCAATCACAAAGTCGGGGTTATCGGCAGCCCTTTTCATGCATACCGAATCCTGGTTATTAAAAGTACGCCAGGCACCTTCTTCGGTAAGTTTAGGATATTTTTTTATCTCAATGCGCCATCCCTGGTCGTCGGTGAGGTGTAAATGGAATTTATTGAATTTGTATAGAGCCAGCAGGTCGATGAACTTTTTTAGATAATCTACCGAAAAGAAGTGACGCGAAACATCCAAATGCATCCCGCGCCAGGCATATACCGGCTCATCCTCTATGGTGAGTACCTGTAACGATAGTTGCGAAGGCAGTGCCTGTTGTTTATCTTCTATACCGGCAGGCAATAACTGACGGATGGTTTGAATGGCCCTGAACGCACCGGCACCATCTTTAGCTTTAATAACCACATGTTGCGGGGTAATTTGCAGGCGATACCCCTCGTCGGCCGAGAGAGTTGGGTCGTCTACCAGTTGTATTGCATTTTTGGCCGTTGCCGTTTCGCTGCTTTTTACGGTAAGTTTGTTGTGCAGCATCTCGTTCAACAATGCAGCCTCGGGTTTAAATTTGTTGCCTGGTGTGGTAATTACCGTTTGCGCGTTAATCACAAACAGCCCCGTACCGGCAGTAAGCGTTTGCGGGTAAGGCACCAGCGGAAAGCGCGAAGACACATCCTGCGCCTTTACTTTACCTGCACCGGTGAATATTACTACCAGCGCCAACGCTACTTTACAACTCCATCTCTTTTTCATATTTAGGTATATAATCGCTTGTAAAATTTACATTTTTTGGCCTAAAACAGCATGGTCTAAAGCCTGCAGCGCTTGGTGACCGCCCTTCAGTTCGTCGAACACCACCACTTCATTCGCTCCCTTTTTAAACCAGCCCGCCGGCACATACAAAGTTTGCTGCGGACCAATTTGCCAGTATTTGCCCAGATTACGGCCGTTTAAAAACACAAATCCTTTTCCAAACTGGCTCATGTCCAGGTAGGTATCTGCCAGTTTGCTCAGGCTAAATGTACCCTTAAATAAGGTGGGATGCGTTGCAGTAACCGGTTGCGTTTTGTAAGTAAACCCGGTTAGGTCAGAAAACGGCAAACGGTACATCTGCCAGTTAAAAACCTCCTGACCATTCAGCATCACCGCCTGGGTAATGCCATGACGGTTATCGGCCAGGTAAGGCCCGTAATTAATCCGGCCGTTGTTTTCTACCAGTATATCCAGGGTAGCGTTGGCCGGCACGTTGCTCAACAGTAAAGAGTCTTGCTTTAAGCGGCGGTCCAGGGTAGCTACCTGCTTGCCGTTGAGGTATACGATGGCGTAATCTCTCAGGTCTTTTAACTTTAACAAACCGTTGTTGCTTATGCGGGTACGGTAAAGAACAAAGCCGTAGGCCTGGTCTAAATCCTCAAAGCACATTGGCTTTTTGGCCGTAACCGGCTTGGGCAAATTGCTAAATACGTCAGCATAAGCACTTAGCTTGATATTGCTGATAGCCATGGTTGGTTTTTTAGCAGGCACTTCCGGCAATTTTTGCCCGGCAGGTAAATGTTTGGCAATAACCTCCCGGAATTTATAGTACTTATCAGTCGCGTTACCGGCCTCATCTAAAGGCGCATCATAATCGTAACTAGATACCTGCGGCGCGTAAGGTTCGTTTCTACCCATGTTGGCTCCGTTCATGAAACCACGGGTGGTGCCTCCATGAAACATGTACATGTTGATGGATATGCCTGCTCCTAAAATCTGGTCGAGTGTTTTTGCGGCTTGTACGGCATCCGTACGGGCATGTTTATCACCCCAATGGTCGAACCAGCCCGGGTACCACTCGGCTATATAGTATGGCCCCTTGCCGTTGTGATATTTGTTAATCAACTCCTTCACCTTAGCCGGGTCTTCCAAACCATTTACGGCAGGCAGGTAACCAGGCAGGTAGCCCCTCGGCATTTGCGTTTCGCCATCGCAAGTAAACAGCACCCCATCGAAACCGGCATCGCGGAATATTTTTTGGTTGATGTCGAGATAGTTTTTATCGTCGCTGTAAGAACCGTATTCATTTTCAATCTGTACCAACAAAATGTTGCCGCCATGCGTTACCTGCAATGGCACCAACTGCTTAGCCAGATGGTTAATGTAATTGGTATAGGCCGATAAAAATTGAGAGTCGGTACTTCTTACTTTTAAGGTGCTGTCTTTTAACAGCCACCAGGGATAACCGCCAAATTCCCACTCAGCGCAGGCATAAGGGCTTGGCCGCAGCACTACCCATAAGCCTTCTTCCTGGGCCATTTTTACAAAGGCAGCAATATCATTGTTACCGGTAAAATCATACTGTCCTTTTACAGGCTCATGGGCATTCCAAAAAACGTAGGTTCCTATGGTATTCAGGCCCATGGCTTTGGCCATCTTCATGCGGTCGCGCCAGTACTCGCGCGGAATACGGGCGCAGTGCATTTCGCCCGATATCATTTGCAGCGGTTTACCGTCCAACATAAAATCGGTATCGCCTAAGGCAAAGGTATGTTTAGTTTGGGCCTGCGCACCCAAGGCGCCGGCCATTAACAGCATACCACTTACTACAGAAACCAGTTTATTGACAGATGCCTTCACTTTACAAAATTTAGCTATTTAAGAGTTGTGGTTTTTGCTGATAGGTTTTCCATAAGAACTCCCCAAAAATGGTATTAGCCCATGCAAACCAGCTACGGGTAAAATCGGCCGGATTGTTCTTGTTAAACGACTCGTGCATGAAACCTTTGCCGGCATGGGTAGCCAGCAGCATCTTGATACAGTGCAT
>CAXYKR010000141.1:0-8232 GCA_964277815.1 uncultured Mucilaginibacter sp.
CCTTTTTCATCGTCAAAATACGGATCATCACCATAATAGATCGCAGCTTTACCTGTAAATACGCAAGGGCCATCGGCAGGCATCGGATCTTTGATGGCACATACTTCCACGCTCTCAATATAGATCATTTCACTTGTTGCATACTGGCCGGGCGCTAATACCCGGTACGGGCGTCGGGCACGTACTTCTACCGTACCAAAACCAATATCAGTAATCGCTTTGATGTATTCCTTCAAGGGAAGGGAGCCCGTGAGGCAGAGAGCCCGCAAACGCTCATCATTACGAAGTTCCTCATTCATCGGCTGCTCGCATATCGGGTCTGACATCACCAGTCTGCCTCCTGTTTTCAGCACCCGGTAAATCTCGCTTAGTGCCTGCTTGAGGTCACCTTCTTTAAAAATGTTGAATAAACAGTTTTGCCCCGCAACGTCAATAGTATTGTTTTCAACAGGGATATCCAAGGCTGATCCTTTCCGGAGCTCGATAAAGTCACGGTGGAACCAGTTATTTGACTCTTCCGCTGCCGTCATATTCGCAGAACAGGCTGCTAACATTTCATCAACTATATCGACACCGATTACACCACCTTTGTAGCGGCTGAAGTAGGAAAATTGCAGCAACTCCATACCGCCGCCCACACCAACGTAAAGGATTTTAGGGTCGTTGAGCAAGTCGCGGGGCGCAACGATCGATCCGCAGCCATAGTTCATTTCCTGCATAATTTGCGGAATGACCAGCCCTGGTAAGGCGTTCATGGGCGTAGTGGTGCAGCACAAGCCAACATCAGGCTTCAAGGCAGCATCACGGTAAAGCGCTTCGGTAGTTTTGAGGTAATTATCCATATTAAATGATATGGAAATATACGGACTTTAATTTAGTGTGGATTGCAGTTATCAAACAGATGGTAACCTTTGTACCATTCATTTACCCAAGTGATTTTTGAACTAATAGCTATTTCGTAAACGGTCCGCTAATTCATCAGGAAGCGGGCTTTCTTCAATCGCTGTTGCCGCTTTTTCTACGTTATAGCTGAAGCGTATGAATTGAACAGCTATCTCGTTTCCTATACTTAAAATTACATAGCCGCCTCGGGAATCGCCGTCTTTTGGTTTTCCTACAGAGCCTACGTTGATGACATGCTTGTTTCCATAGATAATGCGGTGGTAAGGTTTGTGGGAATGACCTACACATAAAATGTCCGCTTGCGCTTCTTCCATCATTTCTGATACGTAGCTTTTGTCCAGCTCTTCCAAAACGTATTCATCAATACTTCGGGTGCTGCCATGTGCGAGTGCAATATTTAGCCGCTCGTCATTTAATCTGAATTCAAGCTTGATGTGCGCCGGTAGCGTTGAGAGGTAATTACGGTTATCGTCCGTCACCAGTTCATAAGCATATCCTTTGGTTTTTTGATCATGATTACCTGCCAGCGTCGCAATGCCGCGTTTACGTATACCGGCAATGACTTCATTGGGCCAGATATGGTAACCGATTAAATCGCCTAAACAATAAACTGCGTCTACTTGCTGACCATTAAGATCCTCAAGAAATGCTTCAAAGGCCGGCAGGTTGGCGTGTACATCTGAAAAAAGTGCTATTCTCATTATCCGTTCCTTAACATGTCTGCGTACTCGTTAGGCAAAGTACTGTTTTCGACAGCTTTAGCAGCTTTGTCAATATCATAGTAAAAGCCAATAAATTCGGCCTTGATACTGGCTTTGTCTTGGATACTGCTTTTTTCATCTATATGGAGGATTACATATCCACCGCGTGGGTCTTTATCTTTCGGCTTACCGACAGATCCGATATTGATTGCATGGTAAAATCGTCCATGATCCTCTAACACCCGGTGATACGGCTGGTGCGTATGGCCGAAGCATAAAACATCTGCATTCGCACCTTCTAAGATGCGCAGCATACTTTTTGCATCCCGGTCCTCAAATAGGTATTCATTCACTTTGCGCGGGCTGCCATGTACCAACAGCACGTTTAACTTGTCATTGTTGAGCTGGTATTCCAAGCGGATATGAGAAGGCAGCGTACGCAGGTAAGCCCTTTGGTCATCCTTTACAATTTCATTGGTGAAACTGATGGAGATTTTACCCATTGTTTTTTCTTCATCGGTTTTATAAGCGCAACCGCAATCATCGCTATGACGTCCAATGCCAAAATCATAGTTACCGGTAATGGTAGGGATGCCACGTCTGCGAATTTCGTCAATGACCTCGTTCGGCCAGATGTTGTAACCTACCAGATCACCCAGGCAATAGATACCATCGGGCTTACGGGTTTCTACGTCGGCAAAAAAAGCTTCGAGTGCCGGAAGGTTGGCATGGATGTCGGAAAAAAGAGCGATTTTCATTATTCAGCAGCACTTAAAGTTGGAGTGGAGTAGTACTTTTTACGGAAATAAAAGGCCAGGTTCACCAGGGAAATCAGGGCAGGAACTTCTACCAGCGGGCCGATCACCCCTGCAAAAGCCTCCCCTGAGTTGATACCGAATACACCAATAGCAACGGCAATCGCCAGTTCAAAATTGTTGCCTGTTGCAGTGAAAGCAATAGACGTGCTCCGGCTGTAGTCTGCGCCAAACCCTTTGCCGATGAAAAAGCTCAGCACAAACATGATAGTAAAGTAAATTACCAGAGGAATAGCAATCCGTACCACATCAAAAGGTATCTGCACGATTAAGTTTCCTTTTAAACTGAACATCACGACGATGGTAAACAGCAGCGCAATCAGAGTAATGGGTGAAATTAACGGCACGTATTTGGTTTGAAACCATTGTTCTCCTTTCAGGCTGATCAGCGCGTAACGGCTGATGATACCGGCAGCAAACGGAATGCCCAGGTAAATGCCGACTGACTTGGCAATTTCGCCAATGGTGATATTAACGGCCAATCCTTTCAGTCCAAACAGCGGGGGCAATACCGTAATGAACAGGTAAGCATAAACACTGTACAGCAACACCTGAAAAATACTATTCAGGGCAATCAGTCCGGCAGCATATTCCCGGTTACCTTCAGCCAGTTCGTTCCAAACAACTACCATGGCAATGCAACGGGCAAGGCCGATTAAGATCAGGCCAACCATATAGGCAGGGTGATCACGTAATAAGGTGATGGCTAAAAAAAACATGAGTACCGGCCCAATAATCCAGTTCAGCACCAGCGATGCGGTAAGTACTTTGGTATCTTTAAATACTTCACCCATTTTTTCATATTTTACTTTCGCCAGCGGAGGGTACATCATCAGGATCAGTCCGATAGCTAACGGGATATTGGTGGTTCCACTGGAAAAGGAATTGATGAACCCTGAGGATGAAGGCAGAAAATAACCTATAGCTATACCAATTGCCATCGCTAAAAAGATCCACAGGGTCAGATAACGGTCTAAGAAACCTAACCGTTTTCGTTCGGCCAAAGGGGCACAATTATTTGCACTCATTTTTAATTTGAATTGATTTGCTGACTGATAAAATCAGCAGCATAAATTTTAACCATATCTCGTACCCTTCTGAACTCGTTCATAATTTCATCAGCCGTACCAGTAGCCTTGGCGGGGTCAGGAAAGTTTTGATGAAAACGTTTTACGTTGCCTGGAAAATAAGGACAGGCTTCATTGGCATTGTCACATACCGTAATCACATAATCGAATGGAATAGGCAGGTACTCATCGACGTGGTTGGAGGTATGCCCGGAGATATCCAAATGATCTTCGGCCATAACAGCAATGGCTTTGGGGTTAACACCATGCGTTTCAATACCGGCACTGTAAATGGCAGCTTTATCCCCTGCAAAATGCCTCAAATAACCTTCAGCTAGCTGGCTGCGGCAACTGTTACCGGTACACAGCACTAATATATTCTTCATTCTTTATAGTATAATTCTTACTAGTACATTATCAATCAATCAATCAATTCCAATTATTTCGCTCCTTCGTTCCAAGAGATAAACATTACGCCATATGCCATACTGCTTTGCTACCCGTTCGCGGTAGCCGATGATCCGAAAGCCAAGTTTTTCGTGGAGTTTTACGCTTGCCTCATTTTCAGGAAAGATACTGGCTTGCAGCGTCCACAATTCCGCCTCTTCACTTTCAGCAATCAGGTATTGTAAGAGGGTTTGACCTGCTTTTTGCCCCCTAAAAGCTTCGCCTACATAGATGCTTACTTCAGCAACCCCTGCATAAACGCAACGGCTGGATACCGCAGATAGCGCGGCCCAACCAGCTACATGACCATTCCCGGTTAGGGCTACATATCGAAGTTGAGGTAAATGGCTTTTATCCCAATCTTCCCACAGTGGCGCATCCGTTTGGAAGGTCGCCTGACCAGTAGCAATACCTTCCAGGTAAATATGCCTGACATCCGGCCAGTGAACAGGTTGTAATTTTTCTATGCTTATCATTACATCCTGATCTTATTTAGCAGCAGCCGGAACCTGGAGTGCAGCTGGAAGTTTCCGTAACTAAGTTTTTCAGTTGAATCTTAGGTTTTACTTCTGCAACCGGTGTACAGCATTCTTCACCTTGTTCGTCAGTTCCGCAGCTGCCACCTCTTTCAATGGCTTTACATTGTACAGAATCGGGGCGCAAATCAACCACCAGGTTATCTCCACTGGCCACCAGTTCTTTTGGCAGCATTTGACGGGTATCAAACTGGGAATTGCCGAACTCTATTTTGACGATGCCGTTAGGATTTAAAGGCAATGCTTTTTCGACCAGTTCGACAATAGACAATGCTTTGCTTACTTTCATGGCTCGGTCCTGCTGCTCATTTAAAGGCTCCCACAGTTGCACGATGATTTCGGTCCAGGCATTCATCACACCGCCGCAATCAACAGAGGTGATGGGAGCTTGCTTTATTTCGGTAATATGGTAAGCCGCATCCACCCATTGGTCTTCTGCATACTGAAACTGCAATGTCAGGTCAGGGTTAGCTTGTAGTTGTTCTTTAAAAGATTGCCATTTCAAAGTTTCCATAGTGTTTATATTAATGTTTTATTGCAATATTGCGATTGTTGATTCTAAAAAATTTTAGCAGCAGGATTTGGCCATTGGGTAGAGGTTAAAAAAGCCATTCAGTTGATTTTGCAACAACGCCCAGGCTTTTGGCTCAATACAGTAGCACACGCTTACACCCTCAATGGAACCTTGGATCAGTCCTGCATTTTTGAGCTCTTTCAAATGCTGTGAAATCGTGGGTTGTGCCAATCCTAATTCATCCACCAGATCACCGCAGATACAAGCATTGGCCTTAATGATCTGCTCCAGAATAGCAATGCGAGCAGGGTGAGCAATCGCTTTTAGCATCACCGCCAACCGGTTTTGTTCCTCCGTGAATATTTCAGTCTTAGTAGCTCCCATAATTATATATTGCAATATTACGATTAATAATTAAATTTTCCAAATGTAATTTGGAGAACAGAACACGAATAACTAATTGCTGTTTTTTAGTTATTACGGCCGAAAACGGTAGTTCCTATTTTAATTAATAATTGTAGGTTTTTTTACAAATTAATAAAAGTTACTCGCCCTGATCTCTATACCATTTATCTAAATCTGAATCTCTGTCATAGGTAGTATCCATTCCGGCTAATTCAATTTCTTTAATGTCCAAAAGCTCCAAGCCACATTCGTCACATTTAAAAGAATCAGCATAAAAAGACAAAGTGTCCATCTCTGAGTCTCCATGCTCAGCACGTTCCAGGATGCGTTCTGTTGTACCAGTCAACACCCCTTTACAATCGCAGATGGGACAAGATATGGTTAAGATATCCCAATCATCTAATGAAATACTTGACCAATAATCTACCTTGTCAGATTTAGTCTTTGCCGCTTCTATTGCCTTTTTTACTCTTTCAACTCTTTCAGAATCATAGCTTGCTAAGAAATTAGTATCTTGAGTTGTTAGCTTATGCCAACTGATGTATGATAGCCTTTCTTCTGTAAAAAATCGCTGTAACTGTAGCGCTAGATAGGCTATTCTTTCGAGATCATATTTCTGAAATTTGGGTATTGCTCCATGAACTGTGATATTCCTTAAACTGGCGAAAAGGGCTAAGTATGGTTTAAAGTTGGGTTTTTCTTTCGGATTGATTGTATAAAATATAGATATACATTTATCTAACTCTTGCGAATTGAATTGGAAGTATCTTAGTTTATTCTCCTCGCTTTTTGAAATGGGATTGACTTTTGCAATTTTTTCATCTATAAGCTTCATCTGTAGATCAAGCGGAAGATTTGTAAAGAGCAAATGAATGCACTTCTTCGATATAAGTGTTTTTAACATTAATTCAATAGAGATACAGAGATTTCCTAATGCAGGTTGAAAATGAGTATAATTGGTATACCTTACGTTATGAAATAACTCCATCCCTGTCTGCAAATAAGAAATAGCAGAGTGACCTAGTGAATTTTCTATATCTGATTTAATCATTTTACTAATATAAGTTGATAAAGATAATTAACTATAAAACGTATACTTACAAAGCTTAAATGACCGTTTAAGCTTTGTAAGTATTTAAGTATTTTTGTGTATGACTCCAGTGCACTATATTTCTTATTATCGAGTGAGCACCACCGGGCAAGGCAAATCCGGGTTAGGCCTGGAGGCACAGCGCAGTGCTGTGAACAGATTTTTAAAACCCGGACAGGTTATCATTCAAGAATTTATTGAAGTCGAAAGCGGAAAGAATAACAACCGGCAAGTATTACAGCAAGCCTTAAGCTATGCTCGACAGGCGAAAGTAACTTTAATCATTGCCAAGCTTGATCGGCTGGCCAGAAACGCAGCTTTTATATTTACCTTACGAGATAGCGGGGTAAATTTCGTTTGTGCTGATATGCCGGAAGCTAACACACTGACGATTGGTATTTTTGCAACTCTGGCCCAATATGAGCGAGAATTGATCAGTGAGCGCACAAAAAAGGCCCTGGCCGTAAAAAAAGCGCAAGGGTACACTTTAGGTAAGCCAGAAAATTTAACACTGGCCGCTGGTTTAAAAGGCGCTGCTTCAATGAAGGAGAAAGCTAAATTAAATGAGAATAACCGGCGAGCTGCAGCCATGATTAATAGCCTACGAGATGCCGGTAAAACTTGGGTTGAAATCACCAATCAGTTAAACACTGCAGGATTTACCACCAGTAGCGGCAAGCAATTTCAGATTGTCCAAGCGCAAAGGTTAGCTTCAAAATCAATATGTTCAAAATAACATGGCAGAACAAACGGAAAACCCAACTAACAGTGAGCCAATGGCATGGTCAGCTAATATAGAAAACAAAAGAAAGGTAACAAAAGAGGATGTTAAATTTATATTTGATCAAGCCGAAAAGCAGCTTAAAGACTCAATCGATACAAGTCAGCTAATTATAACTCGTACTAATACTTTCATAGCTGTACTCACAACAGGTTTAATCACACTGGTAGGATTTGCAATTGGCAGAATTGATACCAAATCGTATATAGATACTTTATCTATTACCAGCATCGGAGGAAGCATTTATATATTTTGTAGCCTCTTATACATCAGTAAAAATATAAGATCTGTAAATTATAAAATATTGGGTTCGGAACCTAAAGCATTGTTTGTTGATAGCTTCTTTACTGATACAAAACCTAGCGACGAAAGAATAAAATTCCTTTATCTTAGTGAAATCGAAGATTACCAGAATCGTATAGATCAAAACAAAGGAGTAAATGAAAAGAGATGGAAGATTTATGATAATACCGTATGGCTAACACTATTTATCCCAATTTTCATTCTTCTGTTTTATTTACTAGTAATAGCAATAACTACTTTTCTTCGAAATCATTGTCCTGACCTTTTCTTACACTGCTCGAACTCTCAGTGTTAACACCAATATAATCAGTATCAGGTACTTGCACAGGCTGTTGTGGCTGCTGTACAGGGGCGCTATTTTCGTTTGGTTCTATATTACTCATAATATCGAATTCAATAACATAAAATTACAGCTTTTTAGGTAACGGACCAAATCAGTAGCATTTTTATATTAGCAAGCCCCAACTAAGGGGCTTGCCATAAATGTATACCAGATAAAATACTATAAAATCAGGTATATTTTTACACCTAAATTTGGGTGTAAAAAAAGCATAAAAATTTCTATTTTGGACATACCCCAGTCTATACCCTGCAAGTAGTATTTGTTGCTCTATCAGTATCTTTAATAGCTGATATTAATACCGTCTCACAGAATAAGAAAACGAAGGTG
>CAXYKR010000142.1:0-13680 GCA_964277815.1 uncultured Mucilaginibacter sp.
TACCGGATAGTGATTAGCCAGCGTATCCAGAGAACGAAGTGTCACGGTTAAAAAGCTTTGATTAACCGATGGCACAATAAATACATTCTCTACCTTATTGTTTAACTGCGGCAAAAGTGATTTAAAACTGCCATGCGACACGGTATAATAAATAACCTGTATTTTTCTTTTGCTTATACTATCGATAGATTGTTTAAACGGAACGATGTACTTATTATCCTCGGTAAAGCCCGAGCGCAAAATGAAAATTTTACGTGGCCTTACACGATTGGCGATAAACCTGGCTGCATTATATGCATGATAATCTAACGGCGGGATAACCGTAATCAGGTTAGGATTTGCAAAATCGGCTGGCGAAGCTGGGGCCAGTGGGGACACCAATGGTTTTTTGATGACCGCAGGTTTGCCCGCAAAAGATTTGATACCCTCCGGAAAAACAGGCCCTACAATTAAATTGCTGTTTCGGATAGCCGGATTGATAGATAAGCTATGGGTATAGCCCGGCTCATCTTTGGTGTCGTAAACCTGTAGTTTGTAATTATAACCTTTGCCAGTTAACGAATCTAAAGCCAGCTTAAAGCCCTGATAATAGTCGACCGCAATATCGGCTTTCTTTAAATCGGCCGGCTTGTAGCCTTTAACCGAACCAATATTATCCAGCCCAAATGGCAAAAGTAAGGCGATGCTCGAGGTTTTAGCTACTACAGGTTTTTCCGGTGTTACAGGAGGTGGCGCTACGGGCTTGTCGGGTTCGGTAGTGGTTGGTTTAACCGGACCTGTTTTGCCCACTCTGCGTATTTTGGCCGTACAAGCGCTGATGGCTGCCAGTAAAACCAGCAGCCATAAACGTTTATTCCCACTCAATGGTAGCCGGTGGCTTTGAGCTAATGTCATATACAACCCGGTTTATGCCTTTTACGTTGTTTATTATTTCGTTAGAGATTTTAGCAAGCAGTTCGTAAGGTAAGTGGCACCAGTCGGCTGTCATACCATCCAATGATTCTACCGCACGTAAACAAACCACGTTTTCGTACGTGCGCTCGTCGCCCATTACTCCTACCGACTGTACCGGTAAATAAATGGCACCGGCCTGCCAAACTTTATCATAAACACCGGCCGAGCGCAAATTGTTGATATAAATTGCATCAGCCTGTTGTAGTACGTCTACTTTCTCGGGCGTTACATCACCCAAAATACGGATGGCCAGACCTGGACCCGGGAACGGGTGACGGCCTAATATAGCATCATCAATACCTAATGATTTACCCACACGGCGCACTTCATCCTTAAATAATGTATTTAACGGCTCCACCACTTTTAGTTTCATAAAGTCGGGCAGTCCGCCTACGTTATGGTGCGATTTGATGGTAGCAGATGGACCCTTTACCGATACAGACTCGATAACGTCCGGGTAGATAGTACCTTGTCCTAACCATTTTACGTCCTGCACCTCGTGCGCGGCATCATCAAATACTTCGATGAATACACGGCCAATGGCTTTACGTTTCTTTTCAGGATCGGTTAAGCCAGCCAATGCGTCATAAAAACGTTGTTTGGCATCAATACCACGAACGTTTAAGCCCATGTGCTGGTAAGAATCCAGTACAGATTCAAACTCATCTTTGCGTAATAAACCGTTGTCTACAAAAATACAGTACAGGTTTTTGCCGATGGCCTGGTGCAGTAAAACAGCAGCAACGGATGAATCTACGCCACCCGAAAGGCCTAAAACCACCTTATCGTTACCTAATTTTTCTTTTAAGGCAGCAACGGTAGTTTCGATAAAAGATTCGGAAGTCCATTCCTGGTGACAACCGCAAATGTCTACCAAAAAGTTTTGCAGCAGTTGTTTACCGTCTAGACTATGGGTTACCTCCGGATGGAACTGTATACCGTAGGTTTGGGTATCTTTAATATGATAAGCGGCTACCTTAACACTATCCGTACTGGCAATTACTTCAAAATTATCAGCAATGTTGGTGATGGTATCGCCGTGCGACATCCACACCTGAGAGTTTAAAGGAACCTGTTTAAACAGCGGATTATTCTCAACGATGTATTGCAGGTTAGCCCGGCCATACTCGCGGGTATTAGAGGCTTTTACCTCGCCGCCATTGTGTTGTGCTAAATATTGCGCGCCGTAGCATACACCCAAAATAGGCAGCTTGCCATGAAATGCAGCAAAATCAAACTGTGGTGCATCTTCCTGGCGAACCGAATACGGGCTACCCGAAAGGATAATACCTTTTACTGTACTGTCTACTTCTGGAAAATTATTAAACGGATGTATCTCGCAATAAATATTAAGCTCTCTAACGCGGCGGGCTATTAGTTGCGTAAACTGCGAGCCGAAATCAAGGATGAGAATTTTTTCAGGCATGGGCAAAGATAGGATTTAACGGCGAGATGTCAGTAAGAGATTTGAGATTGTACAGGCTTATAGGTATTTTGCGCCCGCTTAAACTACATCACAAACATATGTTTACATCATTGAAAGCTTTAGTATTAATCATTGCCTGCTGTTTGACAGCGCTTACCGCCGGTGCACAAAATAACGATGAGTTGTTTAATAAGTATACGGACTTTAACCTGCTGCGTACCCAAAACAACTACAGCAAGGCACTGGAGTTAGGCAATACGATATTGCCTGACGCCGCCAAACTACCCGAAAAAAGCCGCATCAGCTTTTACAACGGCATGGCTAAAGCTTATGAAGAAACCAATCAGCCTGCCAAGGCACAATATTATTATGAAAAGGTAACTGCTGCCCTGCCCAATTATTATGTAGCTCATTTAGCTTTGGGCCATTTGTACCTGCGCACGGTGGAGGCACTGGCAGCTAAAGTAAACGCCTCTAAAGGCGACGGGGCAGCATACGATAAATACAAAAGCGACTACATTGCCGCCATCAACAAAACCTTACCTCACCTGGAAAAGGTACAGGCCTGCGACCCTTATGATGAAAACCTGGCATTGATAAAAAAGCTATACCAAAACAGCGGCAATGCAGCCAGGTTTGACGGCTTAAACGCCCGACTTAAAAAACTAAGCCAGCAATGCCTGGATATTATCTCAGAACGATGACATGAAAACAAGTAAGTTTTTAGCTAAGTTTATGATGCGGCTGGTATTTATATTATTGCTGGTTGCAGGTTTTGCTATTGTACAAAATAGCGGCAAGCTACAACAGTTAGGCTCCATCAACCTTTACCAGTGGCGCTTGATTTTTCCGGTACTGCTGATAGGCGGCTTTATGGGTTTGTCTGTTGCCGCAGCCGTTAAAAAATACAACCAGCCCGATTTAAACTTTCTGCTGATAGTAAATTCGGTAATGTTGATTATTTACGGCATGGCTGTATTTTTTCAAATCAGCCGCGTTATTCATTAAATAGTATCGACTAATGCCTGGCTTGTACGGTTGCTACAAAGCTGCCGGTAGTGGCAAACGGATAACCTTTGTTTTTTGCCCAGGCAATAAAATCGGTTAGTCGTTTAATAAACGCATCGCCACTGTTACGCACCACATAGCCCGGAAAACCAAAACGCTCGGGCTGATTTAAATCTGTAAACTCCCAGGGATGGAAATATAAATTTAAGTATCCGTCTTTACGATGCGTTGCGGCACAAAGCCATTTTAATAGCCCCATAGGCAGGTTATGAAAGCTGAGCCAAAACAGCGGGAAACGCACTAAAGGCGATACCGACGATGGCAACTGCAAAACGTTGCTATTATAAAACCAGGTGCGCGGCTTGCTAAAGTTATTGTAGCGCCCCGGCAACCAGGTTGGGTTGATGGACGAATTATAGACATAACCTGCCTTCTCAATCTCCCGCTCGTCAACCGGCATCATGCGGGCCATGCGGTAACCTTTTACTGGTACACCGGCAATTTCTTCCAGTTTAAGCCGGGATTGTAATAAATGTTCGGGCTTAAAATCGGTATGGTAATAACCATGTGATGCCAACTCGTGCCCCTCGTTAATAATTTGCATAATAACCTCGGGCCGGTGCATGGCGTAATTAGCCGTGCAATAAAAGGTAGCCTTTACGCCTGCGTTTTTTAATATCTGCAAAATATGCAGAGTACCGGTGGTTGATATAGAGAGTTGGTCGTCGAAAGAAATATCCTTGCCATACTCAAACGGCATATCAAACTCTTCAATATCGAAGCTTAGCAATATCATGATTAATGCGCTGCAAATTAGTAGAACGAATAATATAATTAGGGCGTTGCTTGGCCTGCATAAACAGTTTACCTAAATAGGTACCGATAATGCCCAACACCATCAGCTGTACCCCGCCAAAAAACACAATGGTGGCTAAGATAGAAGCCCACCCGGAGATAACATGCCCGTAGTAATAGCTAATTAAAATATAAGGTATATACAGGAGTGATAACAATGAGAAGAATATGCCCAAGCCGGTAGCCAGGTACAACGGCCTTACACTAAATGCAGTAATACCCTGGCTGGCAAACCTGAACATTTTTTTTAGCGTATACTTGCTTTGACCCGAAAAGCGGGCTTCGGCCTGATAATGGATGCCGTATTGTTTAAAGCCCAGCCATTTAATCAACCCGCGGATAAATAGTCCGTTCTCATTAAGACTGGAAACCACATTAGCCACCTTACGGTCTATCAGTCTGAAATCGGCCGTGCCTCTTTCCAGTTTGGTGTCTGATAACGAATTAAGCACGCCGTAAAACAAGTCGGAAGATTTGGTTTTGAAAAACGTGGTTTCGTCCTGGTATTCGCGGCAGGTATATACTACGTCGTAGCCTTCTTCCCATTTTTCCAGAAACTGCGGAATCATTTCGGGTGGATGCTGCATATCGCCATCCATGCTGATAACACAATCGCCATCGGCATAATCATACCCAGCTTTCAGCGCGTTTTGGTGACCGAAATTGCGCGACAACTCCAGGTAGTATAAATGATTATCTAACCCGGCCAGTCCCTTCAATCTCTCCAAGGTGCCGTCAGAGCTACCGTCGTCTACAAAAATCACTTCGTAGTCGTATTTGATAGTTTGAAGCACTTTAACCAGGCGGGCTGCCAAAGCCTCAATATTGCCTTCCTCGTTAAAAGACGGAATTACTACAGAAACTTTCTTTCTCATTATGCTGCTGCTAAAACAGGTTCCCGGTCAAATTTCCGGGTCAGGATTTCATAAACAATTTTTAGCCAGATGATAAAGCAAGGCAGTGCTTTTAAGGCGTAAGGTTTAATATACTGACGGTTGATAAATTTCGGAAACAAATCGGACGGCGACAGGCTGGTTACCAGTAAAGCAAATACCAGCAGCCCAATTTCAAACCCGCTTACAGGCCGTGGCAAATTCATGAACCAGATACCCACGCCCACAAATGCAATAATATAGGTAGGCGACTCAGAACCGGTGCTGAAGATAACTGTAAAGATTAATACCGACGATAACAACAGTAACTGATAAGCCGTTTGCCCAAAGCTTTTGTAACGCACATAAGCAGTTACAAATAACAACAGACCCGGCAGCAGCACCCAAAAGTTAGACAACTGTGGGTAATGAAATATACGCCTTATCATCCCCATTACGCTGATATCCTGCATGGTTGACATAGCGTTGCTTGCATTTTTTTCGGCCAGGCTCATGTACCAGTCGTAGTAACTTTGCATCACAAAACCCGGTGATGATACCACCATAGGCAAGGCAAATAATACAAGGCCCCAAAAGATTAACGAAAGTATAAACTTAAGCTTATTATCGGCAAAAAAGAAGAAAGCCAGCCCCACTACACCATACAGCTTAATATAAGTACCCAACACAATGGCAAAGGCAGCCCAAAAGTTATTTTTACGTTTGATGAATACGTAGCTCAATACAATCAAAGCCGTCATCATGGGGTTAAACTGCGCATTAAAAGCCGCAGTCATTAACTCGTGGGCACAAATTAACAACACCGCGTTACGCTGCTGCGCTGTAAAGGGCAGCATGAGTATAGCCTGGTACAATATCCAGGCGTTAACCATTACCCACAACACTGCTCCTACCCTATCTGGGAAAAGGGTAAACGGGGCAATAACTAACCCGAATATGGGGCCGTAATGATTGCTGTCTTCAAAATACTTAGGCTGCGGCGCATACAAATCAATCTGTTTTACCAGGTTGATAAAGGTGTATTTATAAATCTGGTAATTGTTGATGTGCTGATGAAGCGCTTGTTTTAAGATGGCGAAAAAGCTTAAACCAAACCAGATAACTGTTACAAAAATGCGATTGGTAAAAAACTTTAAATATTTAGCCATGCAGGAAAGATGCTGTCAATTGTTTGTTACAAATATAACGAATATGTTTTGATGTGACTATAATCGATAGCTGGGTATGCTAACACCACGGCATCTTTTGTGCTATCAGTCCCTCAAAAAAAGAAGGGTTTCCCTTTATTCAGGAAACCCTTCACCCATCAATAGTAAGCAAGAAATCTACATAAAACTTGCCACTAAAAAAATAATTATGCCGAGGCTAAGCTGACTCCTGCTAGCTGGTCGGCAAAAGCTACGAAAGCCTTACTTTCAGATATACGGTGTTGCAAAGCAATCAGATTTTGTAAATTGATTTTTCCGATAACAAATTTAAAACTGCCCGAGTAGTAGCGCTCCTGGATATGCAAAAAGTTAAGGTCTTGCACTAATTGCTCATCATCATACCGCAGGTAAACATTCAGTTCGATGTTATTGGTAAAGTTCAGACCATCCTTTTCGCGTGCCTTTTTATACTCGTAGCCATAGTCGTAACGCAATGCAGCAATGTCAGACAATACGGCAGAACCGGTTGGGTGACCACCTGCGCCTTTACCAAAAAAGAATTGCTGGTCGGCAAAAGCGGCCTGCACGGTTACGCCGTTATATTCGTACTCTACGTTGTATAAAAACTCGGTTTCGTTTACAAACTTGGGCAGTACAAATAAAGCCACATGCTTATCATCCAGCTCTTTAGCCACCGGAACCAACTTAATTTTCAAACCCTTTTCACGGGCATACTGCATATCGTAGGCCGAAAGATTCTGGATGCCGATGTTCAACACTTCGTCGGGGTTAACCACAATACCATAAGCGTGTGCAGCCGCAATAACCAGTTTGTACTTGGCATCAAAACCACCCACATCCGAGGTTGGGTCAGTTTCGGCAAATCCTAAATCCTGCGCTTGTTTTAAAGCAGTATCATAATCCATGTTTTCTAAAAAACCTTTAGAAAGCACATAATTTGACGACCCGTTGAAAATACCGCTGATAGAATGCAGCAACTCGTTATCATAATACTCTTCGAGGTTACGAATGATAGGAATACTCCCGCATACAGCGCCTTCGTAAAGTAAAGAAGTATTATGCTCTTGCTGCAAATCAATTAACTGTTGCAGGTAAATAGCCACCATTTTTTTACTGGCCGATACCACATGCTTACCCGAAGCTAATGCCCGCGATACAATCTCGAAAGCGGCATCGGTATCGTTAATCAGCTCCACAACCGTGTTAATTTCGGGGTTGTTTAAAATTTCGTCCCTGTCGGTGGTAAAAAGCTCAGCGGGGAGGCTCCGCTGCTTATCAGGGTTTTTAATGGCTATTTTTTTAATCTCGAGGTTAAGGTGCTTGGTTTTAATAATATCATACAACCCTTGTCCAACTACACCAAAACCAAACAAACCAATGGTAAGTTTTTTACTCATTAAGCTATTTTTTGTAATTCTATAATCTTGCCCCGCACGTCAGTTTTAATAAACGAGGAAACAATTTTTGTCAATAATTCAGTTTCAATTAAAAAACCATCGTGCGCATAGAATGAATCCAGCTCGGCATAAGCCGCCTTGGGAATATGCTGAAACAGGTATTGCTGCTCTTCAATCGGGAACAGAATATCCGACTTAATTCCAATCACTAAAGTTTGTGCCGTTACTTTACTTAAGGCTTTCTCCAAGCCGCCACGATTGCGGCCCACATGGTGCGAGTCCATCGCTTTGCTCAAATACCAGTAGCTGTAAGCATTAAAGCGGTTTACCAGCTTATCGCCCTGGTAACTCTGGTAAGAGGCTGCACGGTAATCGTCGGTCTTGCTGTCATCATCCTCGTGCTGGGTAATATTATAGGCCTTATAACCGCGGTAAGATAGTAAAGCCATACTGCGGGCTGCCTTTAAACCAGCACTGCCACCATCAGGCGTACCGTTGTTAAAGGTTTGGTCGGCTGTTAACGCCAAGCGCTGTGACTCGTTGAAGGCAATGCCCCAAGGCGAATGTTTGGCGTTGCTGGCAATCAAAATCAATTGCTTAATGCGCGATGGCTCCGTGATGCTCCACTCCAGTGCCTGCTGTCCGCCTAAAGATCCGCCGATTAAAACGTCAATATTGTTGATGCCTAAACCATCAGCCAGCAACTGATGAGCCTTTACCATATCGCGAATGGTAAACTGCGGAAAGTCTAAATAATAAGGCTGACCGGTTGATGGATTTAAGCTTAACGGACTTGACGTACCATAAGCCGAACCCAACACGTTGGCACAAATGATAAAATGCTCGTCAGGGTTAAAAAAGTAACCCTCGCCAACAAATCCTTTCCACCAGTCAAGCACATCCGAATTGGCGGTGAGGGCATGGCATACCCAAACCACATTATCTTTAGCAGCATTTAACCGGCCATACGTGTGGTACCCCACCTGTAAACCGTCCAGTTGCTTGCCCGATTCTAACTCAAAGGTGCCTGTATAATTGAAAGTTTGTAAACTCATTGTTGTAATTTGATTAAGCCCTCCCTTTTTCGGGAGGGCTTCATTAATCACTATCAAAAACTAAAAAAACTATATTTTAAAGGTTTAGTCTCTATCTCAAGACTAAAAGCTGTTCATTAATCTAAATCGCCAATTACCGCGGCATTCAATGTCTCTACCACGGCAAATGCCTGCTCAAAGTCGGCTTTGATGTCATCAATATGCTCGATGCCTACAGCCACGCGTAATAAGTTTGGCGTTACTCCTGCGGCCAGCTGCTCTACATCAGATAACTGCTGATGCGTAGTTGCTGATGGCTGAATGATGAGCGTTTTGGCATCACCTACGTTTGCCAGGTGGCTTACCAGTTGTAAACTATCAATCAGTTTAGACGCATGTTGCTTGTCGCCTTTTAACTCGAATGATAATACCGCACCGAATCCATTTTTTAAATAGCGTTTGGCCAAATGATGATATGGTGAAGACGGCAACCCCGGATAATTAACCTTAGCCACTTGCGGATGCTGCTCCAGCCAGGTAGCCAGTTCGAGCGTATTATCTACATGGCGCTGCACGCGTAACGACAAGGTTTCCAAACCTTGCAACAGTAAAAAAGAATTGAACGGAGATTGCGATGCACCGAAATCGCGCAAGCCCTCTACCCTGGCTCTGATAATAAATTGGATATTACCAAACGGACCACCTACGCCAAACACTTCAGAGAATACCAGGCCATGATAGCCTTCGGCCGGTTGGCTGAATTGCGGATATTTACCGTTACCCCAATTATAATTGCCACCGTCTACTATGACACCACCAATGCTGGTACCATGCCCGCCAATCCATTTAGTGGCCGACTCAACCACCACGTTGGCGCCATGCTCCAGCGGGCGGAACAAGTAGCCACCTGCACCAAAAGTATTATCTACAATAAGCGGTAAATCGTATTTGCGGGCTAAAGCGGCAATCTGCTCAAAATCCGGGATGTTGAAGCCGGGATTACCGATGGTTTCTAAATAGATGGCTTTGGTTTTATCGTCAATCAACCGCTCTAAACTGTCGGCCTGTTCATTGGTAGCAAAGCGGGCTTCGATGCCCAAACGTTTAAAGGCTACTTTAAACTGGTTGTAAGTACCTCCATATAAAAACGGCGAGGTGACGAAGTTGTCACCAGCCTGCAGGATGTTGTTTAAAGCAATAAACTGTGCGGCCTGGCCCGATGATGTTGCTAAAGCGGCTACCCCACCCACGAGTGCGGCAATACGTTTTTCAAAAACATCTGTCGTCGGGTTCATAATCCGCGAGTAGATGTTGCCGAACTCTTTTAGCGCAAACAGGTTAGCGCCATGCTCGGCATTTTTAAATACGTAAGAAGTGGTTTGATATAAAGGCACTGCACGCGAACCGGTGATGGGGTCTACTTCCTGACCGGCGTGCAATTGTAAAGTTTCGAATTTTAAAGATGTGGTTGACATGATGTTACAGTTAATGATGATGACTTTGGTGAATGGCTGTTGTGCGGAGGTAGCTTACGAACAGGATACAGCAAATCCGGTCGCAAAACACGTTAGCATTTTTGTGCAGCAAAAGCGCAGTGAATGAAAACGTGCAATTGCTTTAACAGCAACAACACATGCACAAACAGTTAGCAGCAAAACTGTAAGTACCAGAAAATTTACCCGATTGGGCAGTCAATAAAATTGCAGTAGTGGATTTAACGTGTATCATGGTTATTTCACTTATATTCCCCGGCTGTATGTCCAGACCGGGACAGGAATTGGCACCTTCTCCGCCTATCGGAGGGTTGCCAGCGGGTCATGGAGCCTGATCTCTCGCCGCTTCTTTATAAATCAAAACCAACGGTGGGTATTTGATTATGGTATTTAAACCTTTAAGGCAAAGGTAATGTGTAAACGCTTAATTATACAAATTTTTATAAATATTTTCTAAACACATTCATTTACAGCAATTTACGCCAAAAAACAAAGCGTAAGTTGTTGTATTCAATTAAATATCCCGGTTCAAATCCCAGTTTTCAAGGTAGTCGGCCACACGTTTTACGAACGAGCCACCCAGGGCGCCGTCTACCACACGGTGGTCGTAAGATAACGACAGATACATCATATGACGTATAGCTATCACATCTCCGGTAGGTGTTTCAATAACGGCCGGCTTCTTTTTAATAGTGCCTACGGCCAGTATGGCTACCTGCGGCTGGTTAATGATAGGCGTGCCCATAATGTTACCAAACATACCAATATTGGTAATGGTAAAGGTACCATCGCGGGTATCATCCGGCTGTAGCTTATTATTACGTGCACGGTTGGCCAAATCATTCACGCTTTTGGCTAAACCGGTCAGGTTCAGTCTTTCAGCGCGACGGATTACCGGGACAATCAGGTTACCGTTAGGCAGGGCTGTAGCCATCCCTATGTTTACATCTTTCTTTTTAATGATTTGCGTACCGTTTACAGATACATTAATCATCGGCATATCCACAATAGCGCGAGCTACTGCTTCAATAAATATGGGGGTAAAGGTCAGCTTTTGCCCTTCGCGTTGTTCAAACTTACCTTTAATTTTTTCGCGCCAGTATACTAGGTTTGTTACGTCGGCCTCAACAAATGAGGTAACGTGCGCCGAGGTATCGCGGCTCATCACCATATGGTCGGCTATTAAGCGACGCATACGGTCCATTTCAATAATTTCGTCGCCGCTGTTTAAGCTTTGCGCAGGCAGCTGCGGTACCTCTCTTTTTTGAGCCGATTGGGCAGGCGCGCTTGCAGTTGCCGAAGCCGGTGACTGAACTTCAGCCGTCGGTTGCTCGGGTTGCGCCTCGCCGCGGTTTTGCAGGTAAGCCATTAAATCGTCTTTGGTTAAACGACCTTCGGCTCCGGTACCCGGAATAGCATCCAGCTCAGCCTGACCAATATTCTCTTGGTTAGCAATATTGCGCACCAGAGGCGAATAAAAACGGATGCCTGACGATTGCGCTACGGGAGGTGTTGCCTGAATGGTTTTAGCCTGCAACTGGTCTAAACCAGGAACATGAGGCACCATTTCCGGTACTGGCTCCGGGTCCATTACCTGCTCGGGCTCAGCTTTCGGCTCCGGCTGAGCTGCCGGTGCCTGTTTAGGCGCCACTGGTTTGGCGGGCTGATAATCGCTTTTATCTGTAGTTTCTATTACCGCGATAGGGGTACCTACCTTAATAACCTCGTTTGATTTAAAAAGATGTTCAACCAAAATTCCGTTAACGGGCGATGGCAACTCAGAGTCTACCTTGTCGGTAGATATCATTACAATGGCATCATCAACGGTCACCTTTTCGCCGGGTTGTTTCAACCAGTTTACTAAGGTAGCCTCGGCCACACTCTCGCCCATTTTAGGCAGTAAAAGCTCAAAGCGGGTTACCGGTTTTTCTTCGGATTTGCTTTCGGGCTCGTCATCTGTCTCGATAAAGGCAATACAAGTACCTACCTGCACTACATCATCCTGCTTAAACAGTTGTTCTTTTAAAATGCCGCTAACCGGCGATGGCACTTCAGAGTCTACCTTATCGGTAGCAATTTCAACCACGGTATCATCTGCCTCAATCCGGTCTCCGGGTTGTTTAAGCCATTTAATAACGGTTGCTTCAGCAACGCTTTCACCCATTTTGGGCAGCAGCAGTTCGAATTTAGCCATGGTTTAATCTCTAAAGTAAGGCCAAAATTAATTATTTATCCGGTAGTTTTATTCTGCGCTAAGTAAAGTATTCAACATACCCAGGGCCGTAATGGCCGTGCGCTCTATATTTTGCCGGCGTTTGTTACCAAACACAAACTTATTGATGATGCTTTTATTTTGACCGGCAACGGCTATCCAAACGGTACCTACCGGCTTATCAGGCGTACCGCCATCAGGTCCGGCAATACCGGTAACGGCAACCGCATAATCAGATTTAAAGTTTTTTAAAGCGCCTGTCACCATTTCGGTAGCCGTTTCTTCACTTACTGCCCCATGTTGCAGCAACGTTACAGAACTTACATCTAATATGCTTTCTTTTAACGAGTAAGCATAGGCTACCGCGCCGCCTAAAAACGTTTTTGACGAACCTGGGTGTTGGGTAAACAAATGCGCCAGGTAACCACCGGTACAGCTTTCGGCCAGCGAAACGGTTTGCCCCATTGCTTCCAGCTTATTCATAATAGCCTTTTCCAAAGCAATGTCCTCGCGGGCAGCTACAATGTTTTGCAGGCGGTCGGCAATCTGGTCGGCAAATTGGTCAATTTCCGTTTGCAATGCGGTTTCGTTGTCGGCGTAACCGCTTAAACGCAAACGCACTTGGCCTAATTTAGGCAGATAAGCCAGCTTAATGTATGGCGGCAAAGCGTCTTCAATGTCAGCAATACGCTCGGCAATAAACGATTCTCCCTCTCCTACTGTAAGTATGGTTTTATGGATGATGTATGGGAGCTTAAAGGCGGCCTTTAACCGCGGTATTACCTGGCCTTCCATCATATACATCATCTCGAAGGGTACGCCCGGCATTGATACCAGCACTTTACCCTGGTGGTTAAACCACATACCCGGCGCGGTGCCGTTCAGGTTATTCAGCACCTCGCAGTTAGCGGGGACTAAAGCCTGCTGGCGGTTAACCTCCAGTAACGGGCGATTATACTTGGCAAAAATGCGTTGCACATTGGCAAGCGCTTCTTCGTTTTCTACCAAACCTACACCAAAGTATTCGGCCAGGGTTTTCTTGGTGATGTCGTCTTTGGTTGGCCCTAAGCCACCGGTAATTAAGATAATATCGGCACGGGTTTGAGCTTCGGCCAATGCTTTTAATATATGTTCGCGGTCGTCAGATACCGAGGATATTTGCTTGATGCGAATGCCAACGGCATTAAGTTCCTGGGCCATCCAGGCCGAATTGGTATCCACAATCTGGCCGATGAGTAT
>CAXYKR010000143.1:0-9592 GCA_964277815.1 uncultured Mucilaginibacter sp.
ACCAATTCCGCTAATTCTCGTCGAGACAGATTTCTTTTCTCGATTACATTTTCTAACTCACTTAAAAAACGATACATAATCATTCTCGTACGATGACGAATATCCGCAGCATTTGATTTAGCGTCATCAATGCTGCTAATCGCTTTTTTGATATCATCTTCAGTAGTCCAAGTCATAATTGTGTGTTCCAAGTGTTTCAATTCGTGATTTTATCTTTTTAGGTATATCTTGCGTTTTTTTTCCAATAAACAATTCCGAAAGAATTATAATACGTTTACTTCCAAAAGATTGTTCTTGGCAATATATTCTATCATTTCGCCCTTTGTTTGTAAAACGCATTTCAAACATGTTTTTGGCCTTGTTGGATACATCACACTTGCAGTATTTATCTTTTATGCGTAAATTTTCACGTAATATTTGCCTAATATCTTTAAACTCATCATGAACATCTTCATGCATTATATAAGGTAAAATATCTTTTGCATTGCTGATATCGACGAAAAGCAATGTCGTTGCGTGCTTATTTTTATCAATTAGAACTGCTTTTCTGTTCACTGCAATGTTAAGCTATAGGTTAATTATATGCAAATATTTTTTGCAAAGGAATTTAAATATAGCAATATGCACACAATTTGGCGTCCAATTATCAACAAAGAACTTGATTTTGACAAACTCAGGATAGAGTTTGTCAATTTAACAACCTAAATTTCAGCCTATTGAGCCGTAAAATTCAATATCCATAAACATAAAGACGTAAGTACAAAACCAACAAATGTTTAATATCTACTTTTGCAAGTGCAGTTTCGGGAGAGTGTAATGTGTTTAATGTTTACGCTCTAATTTACGGAAAAGCATTTTGATTATCAACCAACATAGCACAATTTCTTTTAATGGTTGCGATAAATATCAGTGGTGGGCTGCACTATTTTACACCATTCTCTCAAAAAGAATAGAGAAGTTTGAACGGATGTTTGCTGACTAAATACTGCCTGGTTCTATCATATCAGCCGCTGTTTACCCAAAAGTGGGCAGAAAATTTAAGATTATAGTTTGCATATCTGCAGCCTAACCTGCATAAGTCGTTGTAATCGGTCCGGTTATCAAGCGCCTATACAACGATACAACGTCATAAGGCTGGGGTATCAAATTTTGTTCTAAAAAAAGGGCTTCCACACATTGTAGAAGCCCTTTTTAACTTTTGCGGAGAGTTAGGGTTCAGAACCTATGCGCTCTACGCTTTACTGATGCTGTTTTTGGCAAGTTTTTCAAAAAGACTCTACGAATGACGCAGTTTTTTTGTTTTGCCTTATGGCGGAGAGCGAGGGTCATGAACTTTGTGCCTCTACACGTTGGAAACGCGGTTTTTGAGGCTTTTTTTGCGATAACGCTACGAATGACGCATTTTATCTTGTTCTTTCCGGTGCCAAAAATGAAGGTAAACGAACCTTGTTTTTATCCGCTGATAATCAGTGTTTTGCATTTCTTAAGTGTTCCTTACTCTACGAATCCCGCATTAGCAAGTTACTCTAATTGTTAATCAAATATAAGGTATTTTTAAGAAGATATTTAATTATTTAAAGGATTCAGGCAATTAAATTGATCAAATCGGCTTCAATTTTTTCATCAAATGTTTCATATCCCTACTAATTTGCACATCAAGTATTCTGGCATAATGTTGCGTTTGCTTAAGCGATTTGTGGCCCAACATTCTCGATACCGTTTCTATTGGAACACCATTGGTAAGAGTCATGGTGGTAGCAAAAGTATGTCTAGCGGCGTGAAAGGTCAGCTTTTTTTGATTCCGGAAGTATCCAATATTTCCTTCAAATAAGCATTCATCTTTTGATTAGTAGGAATGCGTAGGAGAGTCCCTGAGTTTAAACATTTGGGATGATCTTTATATTTATCAAGTATAGCCAACGCATTGGGGAGTAATGGAAGGCGTGTGTCAGATTTTGTTTTTGTCCGGGTCGTGATAATCCATTTGTTTCCATCTATTCCAATTACGATGTCGGAAATGCGAAGCATTTGTACGTCGCTGTAAGCTAACCGGTATAACAGCTGAAAAGGAAAATATCCCGAACGTTATTGAGCCTTTCTGTGTCAAACTTTTTATTAGTTATGTTGATCAGTTCATGCTTGGTTAACACCATTGGTGTTACCTCATTCCGTTTCATTTTGAAGCCCAAAAATGGATCGTGGGTAAAAAAACCTTTTCTTTTACATTCTAGGATTATCTTTTTGAAATTCCCCAGATATTTAACAGCTGTGTTATTATTGCAAAGCTTTTCGGTTTGAAGCCAAAATAAAAACTGCGATACAAAGTCATAATTCAATTCTTTTACTTCCAGGTCATCTTTTTGATACTGCCAAATAATGAAGTTTTTGACGTGATCGCAAGCCGTTTTGTAGCGGGTTAATGTAGCAGGGGCTATACTCCGACCAACCAATGCCTTCATCTGCTTATGGTGATGATTAAATACTTCCAGGATAAAGTGTTCTTTTTCATCGTCACCCGTCAGTACCTTTTTGATGTTTGCAGCAGTCAGCGGTTTATTCCTTTCCAATAATTTAATTTTAGCCTGGTAAACACTACCTGATACCAAATCTAAATACCTATTCAGCACTTTAGCATTTTCGCTATTTTCTACCGCTCTACCTAATTGAGAATCCCATAGATCAAGAGCCCATTGCCTTTTGATCGATAATTCGCAGCGTACGCCGTTGACTGTAATGCGTAGATAAATGTACCGGTTCTCATCTTTTTGATTTTTTGCCTGCTTTAAATAGTAAAGCATTCCAAAGCTTTTGTCCAACATGATTTTTAGTGTTGGCAACGCTGTTCGCTTAAAGACAGTTTTCTTGCTGTTTCAAAAATGTATGCTTGGCTTTAAAGGAATTAATGGTGCCATATTAGCGCTGACAAAATTTTGAACTGCTAAGTATTGCCGTTAAACCAGAAGTAACCGTTGACGAATCAGAAAAAATATCCGTGCAACCTTTCATCGCAGCGCCATCATTGATGCTGAAAAGGAGATGGTCACCATTAGCGGCAATAAAGCCACACTTACAGGAAAGGTACGTTCATTTGCTGAACAAAAGAAGCAGAAAACGCGGTTTGGGCTGCTCCCGGTGTAATCAGCCTGGAAAGCCATCTGATCGTTGTTGAACCAAAAATGGTATTTTAATTAACGTAGACCAGTGCAGATGAGGCACCTGGAAAAGTTCCCGGCTGCCTTTATTTTTCAACCTTTGGATCATCCTGTGAATGAGCTCTCGTAATTAAAAGTTCACTCCCGATTTGCCAAGTCTGTTTTGGCGCAACATCACAAAAAACAGTGATCGATATCATGGTGTAGCTTAACCACTAATCTGAAATTTAGGGCATTAATCTTTAACTCTAAAATCATGAAAAAGATCCTCGTGCTAACTGATTTGAGCGCAAATGCAGACCATGCCGCTCAGGCAGCCATACCACTTTCTGCCAAACTCAACGCTAATATTTTATTGATGCATACCTGGATGGTACAGCCGGTATTGGCCGAATATCCGAACGCCTCCTGGGGGGTAGAAACGATATTATATTCAGAGCAAAGTAAATCACACCTGGAAAAGAACCGCGAGGATATCCTGGAAGGAATTGCCCGCCTTGCCTCCAATGAACATCATGCTTCAATAGAATGGCTGCAGGAAGACGGTAATATCTCTGATTGCATGTCGGAACGTTTGAGAAAGGGCGATATCGAGCTAATCGTGATGGGCGCTTCCGAAGGCAGCCGGCTTGACCATCTGTTTTCAGGCAGTGACACCTATGCTGTCATCAGCAAATCCAACAGGCCGGTATTGGTAATACCTCCCGGCAATCATTTAACAAAGCTGGAAAAAGTGACTTTCGCGACAGATTTTAGTGAGGCAGATATTGAAGCTGTTCATTACCTAACCCGCATCGGTCGTAAATTTAATTTCCAACTGGAGATCCTGCATGTGATCGCTTATGGTCACGATGATAGCGACGCTTTGGAAAGAAAGCACAGCTTTTTAAAGCAGGTGGCCAAGTTTGCTTATCCAAAAATTTCCTATGAAAATGTGTTTGGTAAAAACATTGTCAACCGGCTGCAGGATGAGTGCCAGAAGAATGGCACGGACCTGCTGGTAATTTCCCATGACCAACATAGTTTTTGGAACCGGTTATTTAAGGGCACGCAAACCGATGTATTTTTAAAAAACCAGGAATTGCCCATTATGATCATTCCATCCGTGTTAGAACAGAGCGTACTATAAAAACTGATAGTAATCGGTAAATGATTTCCCAGCACTAAGACAGATCATATCCAAAGAAACGCCCGGTGATGACCGGGCGTTTCTTTGGCCCGATGTTAAAATATGATCTCTATCACTTTTACGGCCAACCACCGTCATCTGTATGACGGCTGTCATCAATTACTTTTGTTGGTAATCGTTTTATGTTGAGACGAATTATTGGACAATAACAATTAAGGCTATGTTAGGCAATCTCAGTGAAACCCAGATCGAACAATTATTAAAGAACCAGGTGATCGGCCGGATCGCCTGCCAATCCCGAGGCGCACTTTTCCTGGTTCCCGTCAATTATGTTTACAAGGATGGTTACATCTATAGCCATTCCAAAGTAGGAAAAAAAATATTGATGATGCGGGAAAACCCATCTGTCTGTTTTGAAGCAGAGCACATTGAGAGTGTGTTCCGCTGGCAGACCGTCATCGCCACCGGGACCTACGAAGAGATCACCGATATGGAAGAAAAACAGCGGGCGATGCAGGGAATCATCCATCGCATCATGCCCCTAGTGACCAGTCCGGAAGGCCATCCGTCTCATGGTATTACCGAGAAAGACAGCGATGTCGGAACGACGGTTCAACTGGTAGTTTACCGGATCAAACTGGAAGAGGTATCAGGTCGTTTTGAACAGTCCTAGCCATGTCAAACTCAAGAGTTCTCGCCCAACTGGCCGGACCGACATTAATGGTTATGAGCAGTTCTGAAGCGCTGAACCTGAAGATATGGTTGCACAATTATCCGGCAAACACATATCTTAACGGGATCCTTCTTTTTGTCGCCGGCCTGGCTATTATTCGCGTTCATCAATACTTGCACTTCAATTGGAAAGGGCTGATGACGCTTACCGGTTGGTGTGCCTTGTTGCTGGGTTGTTTTCGGATCTGTTTTCCTGAAAACCCGCAGGCCGGTCAGCACCCGCTGACCTATATGATCCTACTGCTCTTATTGATAACCGGTACCATTATAAGTTATAAAGGTTATCTATCGAAAGGTTAATAACATATACGTAAACCCAGCTAAAAGCCGGGTTATGATTTTCGTTGAGGAAATATTTTTCGGGCGCAATTAGATCGCCGCCCCGTATTCCGGCGGAAAAACCAGCAATGGCAAAGTGATATGTCTGGCGAGTTGTTGGGTATGGCTGCCAAAGATCAGGTTACCAAAGAAAGAGTGTCGGCGATGTACCATGACCAGCAGGTCGATCAGGCCATGTTCGTATAGCCAGTCCAGGCCATGATCAACATCCATACTTTTAATATGATGGTAGGAAATTTTCGGATAGGTCACCCTTTTGCATAGTTCCGCCATAAAGGCATCGGCCTTATACTTAGCCTCCCCGTGTCTAAACTTCTGATCTGCGATATGGCGGATCTCGATCTCCGCGTCCAGCGCTTTGGCAAAACAAGACAAAGCATGTACCACATTGATATCACTTTTATCCAGGTCGGTCGCAAATGCGATCTTTTTAATCGGTCTAAAGGTATAATCAGATGGGATCAACAATACCGGGAAACTAGCTTTATCTACCAGGTCGCGGGAGCTGCTGCCTATAAAAAATCTTTCCAAACTGCCGGCCCCGGACATGCCCATTACCACCAAAGTACCATTATGTTCGTCGAGCACATTGCGGATCACATCAGTGACGCTACCCACCTCACTGGTAAGGCTGATGGTGGGGTGATAGTCCTCCGGGAAGAAGCCGGCATATTCTTTTAATTTATTTTCCAAGTGCTTTGACAAGTCCAGCAATTGTTCGGTAACACTGCCTTTAATAGACGCGTAGTCTTCAAGCGGCCAGGCTGTGCCACCTACATGGACCGCCTCCACCGGGATGGTCATGGCGTTACATAAGATAATATCTTCCTTTAACGGTACGGCCAAATGCAGCGCGTACCTGGCGGCATTTTTTGCTGCTGGTGAAAAATCGGTTGGTACTAATATCTTTTTCATAACCTTCGTTTTGATAGACAAATTTGACTGCTTTAATTGGCCCGGAGAATGACGGTAGTCATGGTGAAGTGATGATGATCGGCACTTATTTTAGGCGCAGGATCAGAGAATTGACTGATGAGAATCATTTTTATTTGAACCGTGCAGGTGGATATTTACTATTCAGACAGAAAGACATGAAAACCGACCAACAAATTCAGAAAGCTGTAATGGTGTCTCTAAATCAAGAGCCATTATTGAATAAAGGCGCTATTGGTGTAGCCGTACATCAGGGTGTAGTGACGCTAAGCGGTAATGTGCCTAATTTCCTAAAAAAAGTGGCTGCCGAACGGGCTGCCTGGCGCGTGCCCGATGTAAAGGCGGTAGCACAGGAGGTTGTAGTTGTATTGCCGGAAGACGATCGGTTGACCGACGCGGTCATCGCAGAACAGGTCGTTAATGCGTTGGCCGGCACTTCGGTTGCTGAATTCGATATTCAGGTAAAGGTTGCCGAACGCGAAGTTATCCTGGGTGGTAGTGTAGCCTATACCTATCAAAAAGACGCCGCTTTCGAAGCGATCAAATTGCTGCGTGGTATTCGCCATATCCACAACCGTATCAAAGTTAAGCCACAGGTAGACATGGAAACTGTTAAATTCAGGATCACCCAGGCCCTGCTAAACCGTGCCGACGAGGAGGCTTCAGGGATCATCGTGGAATGCAGCGGAAATAAAGTAATTCTTCGGGGTAAAGTAGATTCCCGCGATGAAAAAAACATTGCCGTAATGGCTGCTATGACTGCCTGCGGTACTGCCGAAGTAGATGACCAGTTGGTGATTGATGCGCGTTAACGGCCTTCTTTAGTTTTATGGCCGGCCTGGATGGCTGCCATCGAAACCTGGGCACAATCAGCCAGCAGGTTTCCGATGACCGGCAAGCTGACCTGCTCAACCTGGCGGAAATTAATGCAGCCCTTCTGAAATTTGGCACCCGGCAGCAAACTTCGGTAACGCTCGTGCAGTTGCGGACGGCAATAGATCGGCATAGCATGGAGGGATAAATATTCCTTCTCCATAGCGAGCGCATATTAAAAATGCCCCTGTTCCTGGTAAACGATCATTTGTCGCCCCATCATCGGTGCGATACCCGCCGTTAGGCCAGGATCATGATGAAGGATCAGGCCATGCAGCGTCAATAATGGGGTTTGCCATTCCGAAGGCTGCAGCTGGGTATATTCGGTGATCGTCATTGACTCAAAGTTAATAAATCGCATTGGCAAATAAACACAGCAATCATTTCCGGAAGTGTCTGCCGTCATTTTTTCCTGGCGAGGTCATGGCTAAATTTGAGGCATTAAATTACCAGGTTAATGATCTTGTTCGCCTACCAGTTTGCACACCCTTTTGATGGCAAGGTCATCCTGCGCCGCCTGGGTACTTTAAAGCCTAAGTGTAGTACTTTATGGTTTAACAGCAAAGGCGCTTCAGACTTCGAGGTACCTTTGCCGATAGACCAGGATGGCAGTTACCGGGTTACGCTGGACTGGGAATATGAGGACCGTTTATTTTTCCATCAATCCGATATTCAGGTAAAATCCGGGCAAGTTATTGCCGGATAAGCGTTTGCCTTTTACCCATGTATAAAAACTCTTTTCCGTCCCATCCTCAGGTCAGCAACTGGCTGATCGCCGGCATGGCGATGATCCTCGTACGGATCCTGCTTGGCGGCGTGACCCGGCTGACCGGATCGGGTTTATCTATTACGGAATGGCAGCCTTTACTGGGGGCACTGCCGCCGCTTAGCCAGGGAGACTGGGAACATAGCTTTGCGCAATACCGGCAGATCGCCCAATTTAAAAAACTGAACAACCAGTTTAGCCTTTCCGACTACCAGGCAATCTTTTGTTGGGAATGGCTGCACCGGGAATGGGCAAGATTAATGGGGCTAGTATTCGTGATTCCCTTTTTCATTTTTCTCTGGCAAGGTAAGTTTAAATGCGGCCTGGCCTGGCCCCTGACAGGTTTGTTCCTGCTGGGTGCCCTTCAGGGTTTGGCGGGCTGGCTGATGGTCAAAAGCGGTTTAAACGCGACCGAGGTAAGCGTTGATGCGGTCCGCCTGGCCATACATTTTTCCCTTGCCTTGATTTTGCTGGTGTATTTATTGCGGCTGTATGTTGGACTTGCCGCTAACCAGCGACCCGACTATGTGCCGGCAGGATTAAGAAATTATACTTTTGTGATCCTGCTGCTGTTAGGCTTGCAATTATTCTTCGGCGCGTTAATGGCGGGCAGTCATGCGGCAACCTATGCACCTACCTGGCCGGATATCAACGGTTCCTTTTTTATATTTTCACCGGGTGTCAGCGGGAAATGGTTTTACCGCATTATTCGTGACCCTTTACTGATCCAGTTCACACACCGTTCATTGGCTTATCTGCTTCTCCTATTATTCATCATTTGGTGGTTCCGCGCGCAGGACTTACCGGTCTATACCCGCATCCGCAAATTAAGACACCAGCCGCTTTACCTGTTGCTGATACAGGTCGGCCTTGGTATTGCCACCCTGCACTTTTGTGGCACCGCTGCCTACCGCTGGCTGGCTATTTTTCATCAATTGAACGCCATTCTGCTCCTGCTTAGCTTCGCGAATTTATATTTCCGGAGCAGCCGGCACGTGATTTAGATTATCTGAAAGGACCGTGCTGTTAAATTCCAGCCTGGTCATTTCGCCCCTGAAATATTCATGGTCGCCACTGGGAAGATGCCAGATCGCTTTAAATTCAGCAGGAAAAAGCAGGTCGCCGCGACATATATAATGGCTAACGCAGGCCGTCCATGCATAGTTGTGGTAGCGGTCGTTCTCTGCAAAATAACGGTCGTTGGTCGTAAAGCTGCTCATCAGGCCCTGTTCATTAAAGTGAAAGCAACCGCTGGCCGAGCAATCGCCATCCCTAATCGTTCCTTTAAGGGTCGCCCCATCCACCACCTCCCATTCGATATAATGCTGCAGGGCATAGACGGGCAGTATCATGGTTTAGGCCAGGATCGTAACCAGTTCAGCCTGGTCCATTTTTTTGCCTTTGCTATTGGCCAAGGTCAGCCAGCCGAATAACCGGATCAGCAGGCTGCCCTGACCAGCCTGGTATTTGTCCCTGGCCATAACAGTAAATAAACCCAGGTGGCGGATTCATCAGCACCAAACGGGCCGGACTGGGCACAAAATTGACCTGCAGGCATTCCAGCGGGGACCAGCCGCCACCCGTTTTGAATTTCAGGAAGGCATTTTTCCAGGTCAGCCGGCAGCAGACCACCGATTCCCGCCCGGCAAAACCGCAGGTCCGCAAATG
>CAXYKR010000144.1:0-27781 GCA_964277815.1 uncultured Mucilaginibacter sp.
GTAAAAGCCACTGAGGTTTTTGATGTAACGGGCGCCGGCGATACGGTTTTGGCAGTGATGGCTTATTTTATTGCTTCGGGCTTTGATGTGCAGGAGGCCTGCGAACTGGCCAATCATGCAGCCGCGATAGTGATCAGGCGGGTAGGCAGTGCCACTGCTACCCTTGATGAAATTATTGCCGATATAGAAAAAGCCGGCCGTTAGTTCGGGGTTTTACATACACGTCGTATAGATTTATCTTTTTATAAATACAGCTATCATGTCACGTTCTGTCGAACAACACCTGTCGGACAAAATTTTTGATTTACCCGCTTTGCAAACCCAGCTCAAGGCATGGCAGCAAAACGGCGAAAAGGTAGTGTTTACCAACGGGGTGTTCGACTTAATACACATTGGGCACATCACTTACCTGGCCAAGGCGGCCGAACTGGGGCATAAACTGATTATCGGGCTTAACTCCGACGAATCTGTGAGGCGATTGAAAGGGCCTACTCGCCCGGTGAACAACCAGCACAGCCGGGCCATGCTGTTAGCAGCCTTTTTTTATGTGGATGCTATTGTGATTTTCGGTGAAGATACGCCGCAGCAGCTCATCAGTACTTTACTACCCGATGTATTAGTAAAAGGGGCCGATTACAAGGTAGAAAACATTGCCGGCGCTAAAGAAATATTAGCCAATGGTGGCGAGGTTAAAACTATCACTTTTGTGGACGGCTACTCGTCTACCGCTATCATCAACAAGATAAAGGGATAAATCTGTATATTTGCAGCTTTTACCGCTTATGATGATTAGCGAACAATGCAATGTGCTGTTTGACCGGGTTGTTGCCGACTACCATATTTTTAACGAGATAGAACGTATTTCGGAAAACCCGTATCCGGCGGTTAGTTTTCAACAACTGCTTTATCAAAAATGCTGGATAGACACTGCACAGTGGCACATGGAAGATGAAGTTCGCCACCCTGGTATTGACCCCGTAGCGGCCTTGCGCTGGAAACGGTTGATTGACCAGTCGAACCAGGACCGTACCGACATTGTAGAACGTATTGACGACTATTTTTTACAACAATACCAGCACATCGTTCCTCAAGCCGATGCGCGTTACAATACCGAAAGCCCTGCTTGGGCCATCGACCGCCTTTCCATCCTGGCACTTAAAATCTATCATATGCGTGAAGAAACACTGCGCACTGATATTGATGCTGAGCAAATGGCCAAATGCAGCCATAAATTAAGCGTACTGTTGCAGCAGCGCATTGATTTATCTACCGCTATTGATGAATTGCTGGAAGATATTGAACAAGGCAAACGGCGCATGCGGGTATACCGGCAAATGAAAATGTATAACGACCCGCTGCTCAACCCTGTTTTATACAGCAGCAAACCATAATGGCAGAAGCACGGCATATACTGGTATTACGGTTTTCGGCCATGGGCGATGTTGCTATGACGGTGCCCGTAATCAAAGAACTGCTGCAGCAACATCCACATCTTCATATTACTTACGTATCGCGCCCCGGCTTTTCGGCGTTTTTTGATGGTATCGACAGGCTAACCTTTGTCCCGGCCGATTTTAAGTCGGTTTATAAAGGCGTAACCGGCAGTTACCGGCTATTTAAAAAGCTTACCGCATTAGGCCAATATAGTGCCGTGGCCAATCTGCACAATAATTTACGCAGTAACATTATCCAGGCCTTATTTCAGTTCAAAGGCGTTAAAGGCCGCCGAATTGATAAAGACCGCACCGCTAAAAAGCAGCTTACCCGCTTCCCCAACAAAGTATTAAAACGGCTTACTCCTACAACCGAACGCTATGCCGAAGTATTCAGGCAACTGGGCCTTCCGTTAATGCTCTCCCATCAACTGGCTAAATCAAAGCCGGGTCTAGAAAGGCTTTCAACTTTCGAAGCAAAGCAAGGACACTGGGTAGGTATTGCGCCATTTGCGCAGCATCAGGGCAAAATTTACCCGTTGGGTCGCATGGAGCAGGTAGTGCAAATACTTAATCAGGCCGGTATTAAACTATTTATTTTCGGCGGCTCGCCTGAGGAGAAAGCTGTAGCTGCAGATTGGAAACAGAAATACCAGCACGTTACCTCGATGGTAAACCGCATAAGCCTTTTGGAGGAACTTGAACTGATTGCAAGACTGGACTTAATGGTTGCCATGGATTCGGCAGGGATGCACATGGCCTCGATGCAGGGTGTGCCCGTAGTATCTGTATGGGGAGCCACCCATCATTTTGCCGGCTTTTTGGGCTATGGTCAGCAAGAAAGTGATATTGTTGCAGACACCATTGCCTGCCGCCCTTGTTCGGTTTATGGTAATAAGCCTTGCTTTCGGGATGATTATGCCTGTTTATATAGCATCAGTCCTGAAAGTATTGCCGATAAAGTTTTGGCGCGATTAAGTGAGTTATAATTTCCTATACTCTGGCCCCCGTTTCGCCTAATTCCATCTATTGTTAAAACTTAAACTTGCTGTTGCATTTAACTATTGATAAACGTACAGGTAATAAACACTTGTCATGAGTTTAAAACCTATCCTCACCTTATTAATACTGACCTCACTTAGCCTGAGATTAGCGGCGCAGGAAAAAACCATAAGTTTCGGTATCAAAGCTGGTCCGAATGTTACCTGGCTAAGCAGAGAAATGCGCATGGATTACCGCAAACTATCCAACAAAGCCATGCTCGGTGCGGGTGCTACCGCCTATATGAATATCAACTTTAATAAATTGACCTTGCAACCCGGCATTGCTTATACCAGAAAAGGAGACAAAACCACACAAACCATGCTTGTCGACGATATGATATTTAACACCTACGGTCACCTCAACCTACATTATTTACAAGTGCCTTTAAATATTTTGTATAATTTCAACTCAGAGGCCAACGGCTGGTTTGCTGGTACAGGAGCATATGTAGCAAAAGGTATAAAAGCATCATTTTCGCCAACTACTATTGAAGGCCGTCCACTGAGCGGTACCCCTAAACAGAATATTCAGTCTTATTTTAAAAACCGGATTACATTCGGAAATCGGAGTAATGATACTTATAAATCATTTGATTACGGTATCAACTTTTTAGCAGGCCGGCGCTTTAAAAGCGGGTTAACGTTTAATGTGGAATATTATTTAGGGTTAAACAACATCGAAAACACCACTTACTCTCCGTATAACAGCACTCGCAACCGCACACTGAACGTAGCTTTGGGATACGAATTCAGATAAACTATGCCTGGTAAATATTATGTTTGCTTATCATCAGTAATTTCATGAAAAAGCTGCTTCTCATTCGCCATGCCACTGCCCAACCCGAATCTGACAATGGCGATTTTGGCCGGGCCTTATCCAGTAAAGGCATCAGGGAAGCTACAGAACTTGCGCAAAAACTCAAAAATAATAACCTTATTCCCCAACTGGTAGTAGCCAGTTCGGCCCTGCGTACGCAAACAACAGCCGGCATTATTACGGATGTACTGCAGTTGCCCAAGCCTCAGTTAAATGCTGCCATTTACGAAGCCAGCGAGCAAACTTTATTAAAAGCCGTTAATGCCTTTGCAGATGTAAACGATTTTACCGCCATGGTTGGTCACAATCCGGGCATCAGTTACCTATTGTTTACGCTTACCGGCGAGATACGGGATGTACCGCCCGCTACGGCTATCTTAATTACTTTTGAGGTAAGTGAGTGGAATGCCGTTAGCAGCAACAGTGGTACCATTGTTTACTACACGGCTCCGGGGCAGATAGCTTAACTGATGGCATAGGTTTTACCGGGCCTGGCGCTGATGTAACCCTGCATTTCCATGTTGAGCAGGTTCATGGCCAGTTGGCTAAGCGGCAAATTAGTTTTGATGCTTAAATCGTCAATAGCCAAAGGCACCGCATGCTGGTGCAGTATCTCAAAAATCAACCTTTCGTTGGCGTTTAAATCAATAGGTAAAGCAAACTGCTTTTGACTGGCCGACTGGCCGGTAGCCTTGCTGCTGTCCCATCCCATCAAAAAGGCCAGGTCGGCCGCAGTGCTTAGTAAGCCCGCCTTGTTATTACGGATTAAGAAATTACAACCTTCAGAAAACTCATCGTTGATACGGCCCGGAAAAGCAAATACATCACGGTTGTAAGAGTTGGCAATTTCGGCTGTAATTAAAGCGCCGCCTTTTATACCAGCCTCTACCACCACGGTAACATCGGCCATACCGGCTACGATACGGTTACGCTTAGGGAAGTTCTCGCGCTCGGGCTTGGTACCCGACGGAAACTCCGTTAATAAGCCGCCATTCATAATCATTTTGTCGGCTATAGCGCGGTTCTGACTGGGGTATAAGCGGTCCAAACCATGACCTAAAACTCCCACCGTCGGCATCTCTAAACGCAAGCTTTCTTTATGCGCGGCCGCATCTATACCATGCGCCAGTCCGCTTACTACTAAAACATCATACTGCTTTAAATCTTCCAGCAACTGTTTACACAAGCTGCGACCGTATTCGGTAGCGTTACGCGTGCCTACCACACTTACCACGTGAGGAGTGTTTAGGTTGGCATTGCCTTTACTGTATAAAAGGATGGGTGCGTCTGCACAATGCTTGAGTTTACGCGGATAACGATTATCAGTATAAAAGATAACATCTATGCCCTGCTTCTTTACAAAGGCCAGTTCCAGTTCGGCCCGTTGTAAGGCCTCAGTCAGGTTAAGTGACGTAGCCGTTTTTGTGCCGATGCCGGGCACCTTTTGTAAATGGGTAACCGATGCTTTAAATACTTCTTCGGGCCCGCCAAAGTAAGCGATTAGTGATTTAGATAAGGTAGAGCCCACGCCTTTGATAAAAGACATGGCCAATTGGTGTTTAAGCGACATAGTAAGTAGCTTAAAAGTACAAACTTTAGACTACTAAAGGCCATCAAACTTAATTATCACTGAAAATCAAACAATTAATCCAATACTACTATTTTTATAGTTTGCAAACTATAAAAATAGTAGTATAATTGCACAAACAAACTATAAAAACAGTTTGCAAACTATATCGATAGTTTATTAAAACTATCGATATAGTTTGCCTTTTGGGCTCAGAAAATGATGAAAGAATTAACGAAAGCAGAAGAGCAGGTAATGCAGATTTTATGGCAGTTGAAAGAAGCCATTGTAAAACAGATTTTGGATAAGATGCCCGACGACCCCAAGCCGGCCTACAACACGGTTAGCACAGTGGTGCGGGTTTTAGAAAGCAAAGGATTTGTAGACCACAAAGCGTACGGCAACTCGCATGTATACTTCCCTATCGTGAGCGAAGAGGAGTACAAAAAATTTGCTTTTGACAAGGTCATCAAAAGCTACTTCAACAATTCTTACAAGAGCCTGGTATCGTATCTGGTGAAAGAGCAAAAGCTAAACCTGAGCGAACTGGCCGAATTGATTTTACTGGCTGAACGCAGCCGCAACAAAGAGAAATAATGATGAACGGATTGACTTATTTGCTGGAGGCCAATATTTATTTGGCTGCGGCTTACGGCCCCTACTGGGTACTGTTACGCAAACAAACTTTTTACAGTGCAAACCGCGCGTATTTGCTGCTTAGCATTGTGGTAAGCTTTGTCATGCCACTGGTGCAGTTGGAGCTGCCTCTGGACCGGGCAGAATCAACACTTAAACCTGCCCAGCAAGTATATTTTGCTACGGGCAATGTCAATCCGGTTACAGCTATAGCAGACCAGCACCCTGTTTTAACGCTAAATAAGGCCCTGGAAGCAATCTTTGCGGTGGGGACTGCAATAGTACTCGCTTTATTTTTATTAAAGCTTTGTAGCCTCTTAAAATTAATTTTTGCCCATCGGCACCAAAAACGTTCGGGCTATACCCTGGTTTGCATCCCAGGCCTGCCCTCGCCGTTCTCTTTTCTGGGATATTTGTTTGCCGCCGACGAAGAAGATTTAACCCCAGCCATTTTGCAACACGAACTGGTACACATCGGGCAAAAGCACAGTTGGGACATTCTGTTTGTAGAACTGGTGAAAATCATTAGCTGGTTTAACCCGGTGGTTTACCTGCTGCAAAATAGCCTGAAGGCGTTGCATGAGTACGAAGCCGATTTTGAGAGCACCGGCCAGGGCGCCCATCCGGATGAGTATGTGCAGATACTCATTGCCAAAGCCTGCCAGGTAAGCGACCTCCCCTTTGCCAATCATTTTTCTAACAAGCAACTTTTAAAATCAAGAATAATGAACCTCTACCAAAAACGCTCAGGAAAGCTGGCCAGGCTGACTTACCTGATTACCCTGCCGCTTTGCGCCGGCATGCTTTGCGCATCTACGATGACTTTTAGCAAGGATTATGGATTGCTCAAGCTTAAACTTGGCCCTAATTCGAATCTGGAAACCACATCGACGCCCGTAGCCGACGACAAGCAGCCAGACAAGAAGCAACGACTGAAAATTACCAGCGGAAGCATGACTGCCGTTACAGAGAAACTGACTGTAGGTATCAAGGATGAGACATTAATACTCACTGCAGATAACCTGACAGTTGAGAACAAAAAGAGGTTAGCAAAACTGGACGTGAAAGTGGAGACCACCGATGCTCCGGCAACTGTCAAATCGTTGACCCTTCCACCGCCGCCACCTCCGGTAGCCGGCAACCGAGCTACATCGTCTAAATACAGAACACCACACCCTATTTTACCGCCGCCTCCACCGCCAAGTACCCTGCCTAAAAAATCTACAAAAACCAAAAAGATGAAGGCGCCCTTGATGATTTATCGGGACACTGTGAACCAGTCGTTATTCAATGAAATGTTCAAGCAAGTTGGCCGCACAACCCGTTATCCAACCATCTCGAAAGAGAAAAACGTAAGCGGCGTGGTAATAGCTACTTTCCGGGTAAACCAAGACAAAACCGTTAGTGACGTAAAAATCAAAAAAGGAGTTTCACCTGAACTGGATGCAGAAGCAGCAAGAAGTATTTCTGCTTTTGCCGGAACGTTAGCAGTATCTCCGGGAATTTACAGCATGGGTGTCGACTATGTGATTGCCCCTGCTGATGGTTCAAAAATCGTTAATCATGATACAGGGCCAGAAAAGCTTACAGCAGGTATAGTAACTGTTGTTACCTATTAATAAATTACAAACAAGCAACAACTTAACAAACGCCACCTAAACTTTCACATAAATCACCTGTTTGGTCTCAAAGAACTCTTCATCAAAATAATCTTTGAGATAAAATTGCTGAACGGTTAACTCCGATTCGGCAATTTCTTGTTTCAGGTCGCCCCCTTTTAAATACAGAATTCCGTTAGCTAACTGGTTGCGCGACTTCTTGCTGAATTTATCTTTCACCCACGGATAAAAGTCTTTCAACTGCGTTACCGCCCTGGATACCACAAAGTCAAATTTGCCCGGAATTTGCTCGGCGCGGGCATGCGTAGCGGTAACATTTTTGAGGCCCGCTCCTTTGTTCACCTCTTGCACTACCTTGATTTTTTTGCCGATGCTGTCGACCAGATGAAAATTAGTTTCGGGGAACATCACGGCAAGCGGAATACCCGGAAAACCGCCACCGGTACCTACATCCAGCACACTTTCGCCGGGCAAGAAAGGCATCACCTTGGCGATACCTAACGAGTGCAGAATATGCCGCTCGTACAAAGCTTCGATATCCTTGCGCGATATCACATTGATTTGCTGGTTCCAGTGCGCATACAAATCTTTCAGGAGCCTAAATTGCTCCAACTGCTGTGCGGTAAGCTGGGGGAAATATTTAAGTAAGAACTGTTCGTCCATTTAGCGCTCCATACGGTTGATGATATTACCCAACAGGTATTTTGCCCTGAACAATTGCGCCTTTACCGTACCCAAAGGCAGGTCGAGCTGCTGCGCAATCTCTTCGTAAGATAACTCATCGAAATACCTTAACGTCAGCAAATTACGATAGCGTGGCGGCAAACTTTCAATTAATACCTTCAGGTCTTTTGATTGTTGCTTTTTGATAGATGATTCTTCCGGGTTCAGCGTGTCGGCTTTAATCTGCATCGGGCGGTCATCGTCCTCATCCATCATATTATCGATAGAAACCGTGCTTAGTTTTTTCTTCCGTAAAAAGTCGATACAATTATTGGTTGCCACCCTGAACAGCCAGGTACTAAAGGCAAATTCGGGCTGGTATTTATCAAGCTTTTCAAAAGCCTTGGCAAAGGTTTCAACGGTTATATCCATGGCATCTTCCCGGTTATTCACCATCTTCAGCGACATGAAATAAATCGAATCTTTATACCGCTGCATCAGGTCAGCATACGCTTTCTGACTACCCTCCCGTGCTTTTAGCACCAATTGATAGTCGTTTTTGGCGTTTTCGGTAAAATTAGCATTTACTTCCATTGGGTTGTTTTTATAAAGGTTCCTATCAGGCCAAATATGTTTAAATACAAATAATAGAATAAATCAAAGAAAGGAATAAACCACAACAAATCTTTACCAGTCAGCTTTTTAGCTGACAGATAATAAACAATCAGTTGAGTTATCATCCTTATCAGGTAGGCGCCGGCAAGCACAATTGGCTGCTGCCGGAAATATACACAAAAACCTAAAGCAACATAAAATAAAAATCCGCTTACAGCTTCGAGGCTCAATGCAAACCGATGCTTGCCTTTATACAAAGCACCTACCCCCATATGCCGCTTTTTTTGCCGGTAATAAGCGGCAATGCTCCGCTTAGCTTCGGTAAACATAAAGCTATCGGGGTGTACCTCAATTACTGTATTTTCGGGTGTGGCATTCTTATTTACAAACAAATCATCATCGCCGGCCATTACGTGCAAGTGCGATGCAAAACCTTTATTTTTGAAAAACAGGGATTTAGTATACGCCAGATTGCGGCCAATACCCATGTAAGCATTACGCCCCAGAGCTGCCGACAGGTAATTGATGGCCGTCTTAAGTGTTTCAAACCGGGTAAAAGCATTGATAAAGCCCCTTTCCCTGGTGTAAGGCGAGTAGCCCAGCACAATTTCAGTATTACCGGTAAAATTAGCAGCCATACGGGCAACCCAGTTTGGCGAAGCCGGCTCACAATCGGCATCCGTAAAAAGAAGGTGTTCGTAGGTTGCGGCTTTAATACCCATGGTTAAGGCAAACTTTTTTCCGGTTTTAAACCGGCGGTGTTCTGTAACAGTAACCAATTTAAGGTGCGGATGGTTTTCGCTTAAGTTAAGAAGAATTAGGTCAGATTCATCTGTAGAGCAGTCGTTTACCACCACCACTTCGTAATGGGGATAGTCTTGCGCCAGTATAGCAGGCAGAAACCGGCTTAGGTTTTCGGCCTCGTTACGGGCACTTATAATTACAGAAACCGGTATCGCTGTTTCTTCTGTTCGCCTATCGGGTAAATGATAGGCGGCAAAACGGCGTTGCTGTATCAGCAAAAAGCATATCTGTGCAACAAAGCATAACAAGAATAACAGAAGTAAGGCTTCGGGTATATATTGTTCCAAATTGATTTAAAATACTAAGGCAGCAAAATTGTTAATTTTAAGTGATTTAAAAACATATACTTTGAAATAACCAACGGTTAAACAACGTTTAGTTACCTATTGCTGCAGCCCAAATTTACCGGGGTGCCTTACCACATAATTTTAGTAATTTTGCAGCCTTATAATGAATTTCAATTTAACAGCTCAGGATAAATTTTCGAAGGCACGTGCCGGAGAAATTACTACAGACCACGGTGTTATACAAACGCCGATATTTATGCCCGTAGGTACTGCGGGTACCGTAAAGGCCGTGCACCAGCGCGAACTGAAAAGCGACATTAATGCACAAATTATTTTAGGTAACACCTATCACCTTTATCTGCGCCCGGGTTTACAAACGCTTGAACAAGCCGGCGGCCTGCATAAATTTAACGGCTGGGATGGCCCTATTTTAACTGATAGCGGTGGTTACCAGGTGTATTCATTAAGCCAGGCCCGCAAAATTAAAGAAGAGGGCGTTACCTTTAGGTCGCACATTGACGGCTCCAAACATTTGTTTACGCCCGAGGCGGCTATGGATATACAGCGGGTGATTGGCGCCGACATCATCATGGCTTTTGATGAGTGTACGCCCTATCCTTGCGATTACCACTATGCCCGCCGGTCTATCGAGATGACGCATCGCTGGCTTAAACGCTGCTGCGACCGCTTTGACAGTACCGAGCCTAAATATGGTTACAGTCAAACCCTGTTCCCTATTGTACAAGGCTCGGTTTATAAAGACCTGCGCGAAAAATCAGCCGAGGTAATTGCCTCTTTCGGTCGTGAAGGAAACGCCATAGGCGGACTATCGGTTGGTGAGCCGGCTGAAGAAATGTATGCCATGACTGAATTGGTTTGCAACATTTTACCTGAGCAAAAGCCCCGCTACCTGATGGGCGTTGGCACCCCAGTAAACATACTGGAAAATATAGCTTTGGGCGTTGATATGTTTGATTGTGTAATGCCTACCCGCAATGCACGCCACGGCCTGCTGTTTACCAGCAAGGGCATCCTCAACATGCGTAACGAAAAATGGAAAAACGATTTTTCGCCGATTGATGCCGATAGCGATTTATGGATAGACCAGCAGCATACGAAAGCTTATTTAAGACACCTGATTACCTCGGGCGAAATGCTGGGTGCGCAGATTGCCAGCTTGCATAACCTGCATTTTTACCTTTGGTTAGTGACCGAAGCGCGGCAAAAGATAATAAGCGGCGAATTTTACAGTTGGAAAAATACCATGGTTAAACAATTAGCCCAACGCCTGTAATGTTCAAGTTTCTGGATAAATACATCAAAATCATCGACTGGTATATTATCCGTAAATATTTGGGTACCTTTTTATTTACGCTGGTTTTATTCCTGGTGATTATTGTCGTGTTTGACGTTTCTGAGCACCTGGATGATTTTTTGAAAAGCAAAGCTCCGCTGAGCGCTATTGTATTTTTGTACTATGGTGGTTACCTGCCTTATTATGCCAATATCCTGTTGCCGCTCATTAACTTTCTGGCGGTTATTTTCTTTACGGCAAAAATGGCCAACCAGACCGAAATTGTACCCATACTAAGCGGCAAGGTTAGCTTTAACCGCTTTTTGAGGCCGTACTTTATTGCCTCGGGAGTCATATTTGTATTTTTCTTTATCGGCAACGTGTATTTCATACCTTACACCAACCAGTTGAGCGTTAGGTTTGCCCATACCTATACGGATAACTCGGACCCTACCCAAAAAGACCTGCACATGCAGTTGGACAAGCGAACCTTTGTGTATTTACAGTCGTACGATAACGTGGTGCATACCGGCTATAATTTTGTGATGGAGAAGTTTGATGGCGATGAACTTAAAGAAAAACTGACTGCCCAGCGCGTGGTATATGATTCGTTGAAGCGCAACTGGTCGATACAGGAATATAAGGTAAGGTACATCAACGGACTTAAAGAGCAATTTATAGAAGGGCCGCGTAAGGATACCGTATTGGATATGCGCCCGTCGGACTTTGAGGCCAACAACGATATTAATACCAACATTTACCGGGCAATTTCGACATCCGATTTGAGTAAGCAGATTGAAAAGGAAAGAATACGCGGCACCGGCCGGCTGGTAGAATTACAGTTAGAGAAGTTCCGGCGGTTTATTTATCCGCTATCGGCCTTTGTACTTACCCTGATTGGTGTATCCATCTCATCACGCAAAGTAAGAGGTGGCATAGGCTTGCCTTTGGGTATTGGTATATTATTGTGCTTCCTATATATCGTAGTCGACCGCTTTGCCAATGTGTTTTCGCTTAAGGCTAACTTACCCCCTATTATTGCGGTATTTATTCCTAACGTAGTTTTCGGCCTTACGGGTTTGTACCTGCTGCGCAAAGCGCCTAAATAACATTTGCTAAGTTTTTTAATACTTTTTTACCATTTATTGGTTGTTTGTTCATGCATTCGGAAAACCCACCCGCTTACCAGCTTAATAAAAATTTACTCATACTCCACTTTACCGTGTTTATCTGGGGCTTTACCGGCATATTGGGCAAACTAATTACTATTACCGCAGTAAACCTGGTATGGTACCGGGTACTGATTGCCTTCTGCACCCTGTTTTTATACTTTAAATTCAACCGGCAAGACATTAAATTAGACCGCTCCACACTCATCAAACTGTTACTTACCGGTGCTTTGGTGGGCGGGCACTGGATACTGTTCTTTTACGCTATTAAGGTATCTACCGTGTCGGTAACGCTGGTTTGCCTGTCGTCGGTAACACTGTTCACGGCTGTTTTTGAGCCGATGATTAACCGAAAGCCGATATCCAGGCTTGAGATTTTGTCGGGCCTGCTCATTATAACCGGCATTACCCTTATTTTTAAGTTTGAAACCCAATATACTCAAGGCATCATCCTGGGTCTTTTAAGCGCTGCGGCGGCCAGCTTGTTTTCTATTATTAACTCCCGCCAGGTACAGCAAATTTCACCGCCGGTAATAGCCTTCTACGAGCTGGTAGGCGCATTTGTATGGATAACGCTGTACATGCTGGCCACCAATACCCTAAATCAAATACAAGTACCGCATAGTTACGATATTGGCTACTTATTAATATTAGGCACTGTCTGCACATCATTGGCTTATGTTGCCGGAGTTTCGGTAATGCGCGAACTATCGGCGTTTAAAGTTGCCCTCATTACCAATCTCGAGCCGGTTTACGGCATCATTATGGCCTTTATGTTTTTTGGCGACCTGCATACCATGAGCTTGGGCTTTTGGCTGGGCGCACTCATTATCCTTTCCACCATCTTTTTATTTCCGGTAGTACAAAAGCAGGTCGTAAAATTCAGAAACAGGAAGACCGTTTTATAAGCTACTACATTTATTATCGATTTTTGATACACTAAGGATTGATTGCTTCCTGCAATTATTTCAAACTTCTTATTGCTTTATGATGCCGGCATTCGGCAATCTGCCGTTTTCTATTTGGCTTCCTGACTTGCGACAGTCGGCAACGTAATAATGTCGAACGGTGGGCGAGTTAGATTACCTTTCGCGATGTAAGCCTTAGACCGATTCTGTCTACTTGCAACATCACGCATTGAATTCAACGTTATTCTTCTGCTCAAATCCGCTCCCGACATCAACGTATTCGGAGCTCATATTTTTAACAGCGCCTAAAATCTTCAACAACCAGTCATTTACTTAAACTGATTTTAAGACGTTTTGCGCGCCTTTACATTTTTAGCATACCATGGCATAGAAAATTTGTCCGGGTCGACTGTAAGCAAAATTCAATTTCGACTTAGTGTACAACACATATTACAAAAGAAGCACTTTCCTCTATAATCTTGACTTGTAAAATTACTTAAAACATGCGTGTACAAATTACTCAATTACTATATAAATAACTGACAACCAATTTCAAGAAATAATTATATAAATTAAATTTATCAACTTTCAATAATGCACCTCTCTTAAGATACTAATAAATTTAGCATTTAAAGCGAGATACTTATAATTAAACACCATTAAATACAGACAATCAATGTTTTATATTACTCTATATAAACCTAAATTCACACATTAAAAAAATTAACCGATGAAGTTGTTAGTGTACTGTAATTAAAATATAGGAAATACAGAAAAAGACCAGTACTACTACTGAGTGCTTTTATCAGTAGACAAAAGTCTCTTCGTTCCGAAAAATTGTTGTGGAAAAAAGCGCAACCGGTATACAACAACGACGTAAACAAGCGATATTTAGAAAGGAAATACATCCTCCTATTTGAAAATTTAATCACTCGAAGACAGTCATCATATGAGTTTCAGAACTATCCTATCCATCGCCATCCTTGCGTTTTTAACCATCACCATCATGCAAAATACCAGCGAGACGGAGTTCGTTATTTTGGGTGTATCGGCAATTGTGCCCAAGACTACGATGCTGACTACGATATCGGTCAGCGGATTTTTATTAGGCGTGTTGGTGAGTTGGCCGAGAAGAAGTAAGAGTAGAAACCCGGAACAGAGTGGTGATGACTATGAGCAAGGACACGCCACCAAGCGCACCAACGATACACTAAGCGATGAAGACAGAGATTACATCAGTTAGTTTTTTGAAACTTAACTGATGTAATGATGATAAAGAAAATCGGGTTCTGATAACAGATATGCTACGGAACGCTTACGCGTTAACCGCGCAGATTTCTTTGATTTTGCTGATAGCAAAATCAATTTCCTGGAGGGTATTGTATTTAGAAAAAGAGAATCGAACTGCAGGGCGGTTAGGGTTGGCACCAATACCGTTCAACACGTGCGAACCAATATTGGTACCCGAGCTGCAGGCACTGCCGCCAGAGGCCGAGATACCGGCAATATCCAGATTGAACAACAACATGTCGGCCATCTCCATTTCGGGGAAAGACACATTCAAAACAGTATATAAACTTTTATCCGCATCCGTCTCACCATTGAAGTGCACACCCGGAATTTGCGATAATTGCTCAATCATATAGCTTTTCAGGCCCTGGATATGCGCTTGGTGAGCCTCCATGTCTGTATATGCCATTTCAATCGCTTTAGCCAAGCCGGCAATGCCGTAGATGTTTTCGGTACCGCCGCGCATATTACGCTCTTGTGAGCCTCCGTAAATCATCGGATTTATTTTCACTTTATGATTTACGTACAAAAATCCGGTTCCTTTAGGCCCGTGCAACTTGTGCGCCGCACATACCATAAAATGAATTTTGAGTTTACTCAGGTCGTGCGCGTAATGGCCAACGGTTTGCACGGTGTCGCAATGGTACAAAGCATTGTATTTTTCGCAAATTTCGCCTACTCGTTCAATATCGGTCAGCGTACCGATTTCATTGTTCGCGTGCATTAATGATACAAAAGTACGCTCGTTATTTTGCAGTAATTGCTCTAATTGCTCGTAATCAATATTACCCTTGCTGTCGGTATCAACAAAGCTAAGTTTTATCACACCAGCTTTCTCAAGTGCTTCTAACGTATGCACTACGGCATGGTGCTCAATGCGACTGGTAATAGCATGTTTTAAGCCATGGTCGATGATACCGCAACGGATGGCTGTATTATCAGCCTCGGTACCACCAGAGGTAAAAAAGATTTCGGCCGGCGATGTATGCAGCAAGCCCGCAATGGTTTTGCGTGCTTTTTCAATCAACGAACGGGCCTCGCGGCCGTGGGCATGTATGGATGATGGGTTACCGTACTGGCTTTCCATCACCTGCACCATTTGCTTCATTACCTCAGGGTCAATCGGCGTTGTGGCAGCATTATCAAGGTATATTCTTGTAGCCATTATTATTTATAGGATGAGAACTTCAATTAAAATTAGCAATAAGCCCCAGGGTAAAGAAACGTATTAAATACCCAATATGGCTTTCATGTCGGCAATCAGTTGCTGCGCCAACGCATTGGCTGCGGCTTCGTTTTCTGCCTCCGAATAAATACGAATGATAGGTTCGGTGTTTGACTTGCGCAGGTGCACCCATTGTTTGTCAAACTCTATCTTCAACCCATCAATGGTGCTATGCGGCTGCTGACTGTATTTTTCTTCTACCTTTAACAGCAGGGCATCAATATCCATCCCGGCAGTAAGCTCAATTTTATTTTTAGAGATAAAATATTGCGGATAGCTTGCCTTTAAAGCCGATACTGTTTTGCCCGACTTAGCCAGATGCGTTAAAAATAGAGCAATACCTGCCAGCGCGTCACGGCCGTAATGGGTTTCGGGATAAATTACCCCTCCGTTGCCTTCACCTCCAATAACGGCTTTAACCTCTTTCATCTTGGTAACCACGTTTACCTCACCTACAGCGGCAGCATAATAAGTACCACCGGCACGCTCGGTAACATCGCGCAGGGCACGGGTAGACGATAAATTAGAAACCGTATTGCCTTTGGTATGCTGTAGTACATAATCAGCTACGGCTACCAGTGTATATTCTTCGCCAAACATGGTACCGTCTTCGCAAACAAAGCATAAACGATCTACATCCGGGTCAACGGCAATACCTAAATCGGCTCCGTTGGCTGTTACCTGAGTGGCCAGATCTTTTAAATTTTCGGGCAGCGGCTCAGGGTTGTGCGGAAAATGGCCATCAGGCTCGCAGTATAATTGGTGCACGGTTTTAACGCCGAGCGCTTTCAACAATGCCGGTACAAAAATACCGCCAGTAGAATTAACTGCATCAACCACTACTTTAAAATCAGCCTGACGGATAGCTTCTTCATCTACCAATGGCAGCGCTAAAATTTCGTCTATATGTTTTTGGAGATAAGTATCATCTACGGTTACCTTACCTAAGCTATCTACGTCAGCATAATTAAAATCGCTATTGTCGGCCATGGCCAGCACTTCTTTGCCATCGGCATCGGTAATAAATTCGCCGGTGCTGTTTAAAAGTTTAAGTGCATTCCATTGCTTAGGGTTATGGCTGGCCGTTAAGATAATACCGCCTGCGGCCTCTTCGGCCGGCACGGCCACCTCTACGGTTGGGGTGGTTGATAAACCTAAATCAACCACATCAATACCCACACCCTGCAGGGTACCTATTACTAAGTTGTTTACCATAGCGCCCGACAAGCGCGCATCGCGGCCTACCACGATTTTACGGATACCTGTTTTTTGAACAGCCCATGCACCAAACGCCGATGTGAATTTTACAATGTCCAACGGAGTTAACCCCTCGCCGGCGGCTCCGCCAATGGTGCCTCTGATGCCTGATATAGATTTTATAAGTGTCAAATTGCAATAATTATTTAGCAAAAATAAAAATTTATTACCGCTTAAAGTCATAAAAACGCCATGGTATACAGGCAGGACTTTAATCAGCTATATTTGCGGGCGTTTTACCGGCTTGCTTTAATGCCAACCCACATGCCCCATTTTTTATTACAACTTGACCGGCAGGTATTTTATTTTATTAACCATACACTCACCAACCCGTTATTTGACGGCTTGATGCCCTGGCTGCGTAACCCGCGTTTTTGGATACCGGTTTATGTGTTCATCATTGTATTTAGTATATGGAAATATAAAAAGCCGGGTATCTGGCTGGTTGTATTGTTAGCAATAACCGTGGGTGTGGCCGATTTTAGTAGTGCTACCTTAATAAAAAACCAGGTTAAACGATTGCGCCCCTGCCGGGACGAAGCATTGACACAAACCATTATCAGCCGGGTATCCTGCGGAACGGGATACAGCTTCCCATCTACCCACGCTACCGACCATTTTGCCATGTCGGTATTTTTAGGAATGGTGTATAGTCGCAAATGGCGATGGGTATGGCTTTGGGTTTTGTTGTGGGCCTTGCTGGTGTGTGTGGCGCAGGTTTACGTGGGTGTGCATTACCCGATCGACGTTACCGCCGGAGCGCTGTTTGGCGCATGCATTGGTTTTATATTTGCTGCGCTGTTTAAAAAACTTCAACCTCAATTTTAATGTACTGGTATTTACTTCTGCTTTTTTTGTGTGCTTTTTTGGGTGGCTTGTCTGTATTTCTATTTAAGGGCGGCAACCATAAACAACTAAAGCTGGTGTTATCTTTTAGCGGTGCCTACCTGTTTGGCATAACGGTGCTGCACCTCATCCCCGATGCTTACCATGGCAACGACCATATGGTTGGGGTTTTTATTTTAGTGGGATTTATTTTTCAGATTGTACTGGAGCAATTTTCGGAAGGTATTGAGCATGGGCATATGCATATCCACAACCATGACAAGCCTATTTTTCCGCTGGGTATTATGGTAAGCTTATGCCTGCACGGTTTTTTAGAAGGCATGCCTCTTGCCGGCGGCTATCAGCAACAATTGGTATTTGGTATTGGTTTACACCACATCCCGGCAGCATTTGCTTTGGGTACTATATTGTTGGCCAACCATCAAACCAAAGCACGTACTATATTTTTTATTGCGCTGTTTGCCTCCATGGCGCCGGCCGGTTATTTTGTGAGCGATGCTATCAGCAGTGGTGGTATTGGCAACCTGCAACAGTATTTTAACCGCATTATGGGCGTAGTAATTGGGATATTTTTACATATATCTACTACTATCTTGTTCGAAGCCGGCCCCGACCATAAGTTTAACCGTTGCAAACTCATAGCAGTTTTATTAGGTGTAGGCATTTCGCTAATAGGTTTTGTGAGCGAACTGTAACCGCACTTTGAACTGACCTATCCCGTTATAGCATGCTTTAAGCCTTCGAAGATACTGTCAAAAAAGGTAGAAAGGCTTAGACCGTTGTGATGATTGAAATACATCCACAAAATGATAACGACTACCGCAATGACGATAAAGCGCTTGAATAAATAGCCGGCAAATACAACAATTAAAGGTATTGCTATGAGCCACACCCAACTAATATGTATAGTGCTCAGCTTATCGCCGTGCTTGTAGATATAAAATAAGGATGAAACCGTACCGCTCTCGTTACGGTGCTTGATAAACATAAACGCTGAGCGGTTTACTTTGTGGCGATAAAAAGCCGTTCCATTCTGAAAAAGCAAATCGTTTTCGAAACCGTTGATGGTAAAAGTATAATGACCGCTGATGTTTTCCTGAATCTGGTTTGCCGTATCGGTAGCTACAATGGCAATCTCCTGCCGGGCAAACGGATTTTCTTTAACGATAAAGTGTTTGATAGACACGGTATCGGCCCGTGAAATACTCACGGACAATAATACCAGCATTAAAGCATACCATATACGTTTCATACTACCTGGGTTAACAGGCAGTAAATGTTTTGCGGCTACCTGTTAAGCAGGTAAATATAAAAATTAAGTACTGATGCAAAGGTTACCCATAAAATATAAGGCACCAGTAACAGCGAAGCCGCTCGGCTGAAATGATTAAACCGGTAAATCAGTACACCGATACTTATCAATAGCAACACAATTATCACAAACGCACCCAATATCTGGTGCATTCCAAAAAACACAATCGACCACAAAAAATTTAAAAGCAGCTGCACAAAGTAGATGGTGCGGGTAGTTTTATAAAAGTGTGAATCATCACGGCGTTGCCACACCAGGTATGCAGCTATGGCAATCATCACGTACAGGCAAGTCCATACTGGGCCAAACAACCAGTTTGGCGGACTAAATGACGGCCTTTCTAAATTACGATACCAGCCCGGTATTTGCGAAATGGTAAAAAACGATGCCGTAGCCGCGATAGCCGCTACAATAAGTAAGCTAACAATCAGAGCGCCCGGATTAAACCTCCGGGCCTGATTCATTTCCATCGAATATCCTGCACTCATGATATTAGTCTGCCACCTGATTCAGTTCCTGTTTTAAAGCAAATAGGGCGTCGCGGGTTAATTTTAACTGCTGCTCTACCACGTTTCTTTGCTCATCGGTAAGCGATGTTTCTTTCAGGGCAGTTTCATATGCGGCTTCGGCAGCCTGGTCGCCTTTAATGCATTCTTTTAGTATCGAATGATTATCGTCGGTTACAAAAGCGGTTTTAATGTCAATCCAAACGCGGTGAAGGGTTCCTACCGGTCCGCTGCCATGCTCCGGTTCGGCACCACCGGCAGCCACCAAACGGGTTAACTGTTCTGCAAATTCGGCACGTTCTGACGATAGCCGTACAAATGTTGCTTTCAGCATAGGTGAATTTACATTATCGGCCGCCTGGGCATAGCCGATTTTACCGTCGTTGGCAATAATGATTAAATGATTTAACTGTTCGGCCGCTTCTTTGGTTAGCATAGTGTATGAGTTATGTGTACATTAAAACAAACCGAAGCCTACTAAGTTTAATAAATATTGAACAGGTGGCTAAACGTCGTCAACATTTAACTCCCGACCCCATACCTAAACCCTACAAGCAAAATACTTAATTAAAACTATCTGTATTGAGGCAGGTTTATATTTATAAAGATTACATTCATGAGAAAAGCAACTGAAACAGCCATAAAGCAAGCCATTGGTTTAGGTGCTGTGGCTGGATTACGTGCAATGCTGGCACCGGCAGTACTGAGCCACTACATGAGCAACCATCCAAGTTCGGCCGCCAGGTTATCTAATTTAAATTTTGTGCAATCGCCCATTACGGCAGCCATCACCAAAATATTAAGCGCGGCCGAAATAGCCGGCGATAAAGTACCCAGCTCCCCTAACCGCACGGCCTTACCGCAGGTAGCTGTAAGGGTAGCTTCTGGCGCTTTGGTAGGTGCTACTATTTTTAGAGCCAACCGCGAAAATACGTACCGGGGCATGCTGATTGGCGGAGCCTCGGCCTTGGTGGCCACCTATGCCAGCTTTTGTGCCAGAAAATATTTAGATAAAGTTCCGCATGTGAAAGACTGGTATGTGGCTGTAGTTGAAGATGCTTTGGCCGTAGGTAGTGGTATTAAACTAACTGAAACCAAATAGTTAAAAGTTAACCCGCTCTCCAAAATCCTGAGCTAACGTATACTCCAAACCATCCGGCATAAAAGCCAAAAGCGGTTACAAAACCTTACCTTTGGCTTTTATGCTGGATATTTTATATCGCGATGAGCAGTTGATTGCCATCAACAAGCCACACGGATTACTAGTACACCGGTCGAGCATTGCGGCCGATGCCGAAGAATTTGCCCTTCAATTATTACGTGACCAGATTAACTGCCATGTTTATCCGGCCCACCGGCTCGACCGTAAAACCGGTGGTGTATTGCTGTTTGCCCTCGATAAAAGCACGGAGATAATGATGCAACAGCAATTTGCGGCTAATGCTGTTCATAAAACTTATTGGGCCATTGTAAGAGGCTATACCGATGATGCCGGGGAGATTGACTACCCTTTACGCAAAGATAACGGCACACTGCAGGATGCCTTTACCGCTTACCAAACTATAGCCCGCGCCGAATTACCGGTGGCTTTAGGCAAACACACTACCTCAAGATATTCGCTGGTGGAAGCTAAACCTACCACGGGCCGTATGCACCAATTGCGCAAGCACTTCAGTCATATATTTCATCCTATTATAGGCGACCGCACCCACGGCTGTAACAAGCAAAACAAACTATTTACCGAAACCTGGCAAATGGATACCATGCTACTGCATGCCCTGAGGCTCGCGTTTATACATCCGGTAAGCGATGCTCCGGTAGTAATCGAAGCACCGCTGCAACCCGAGTTTGAGCGAATGGCCAGCCTGATGGGATGGCAGGATGTTATAAAAGATTACTTAAGCCCGAAAACTTCGGGGTAGATTAACGCTGCTTTCAGGATAAAGTTAAGCGAATCGGTTACCCATATCTTTCCTTCTTTGGCATACTCAAGCACCTGCGGTGCAGGCATGGTAATTACTTCAATGTTTTCGGTGGGGTCGAGTTTTTGCTTGGAGTTAAACTGCGCATTAAAAACAATGTATCCGTAAGTAATTTGCCGCGTTTTGGTAGGATTATTAGCTATTTTTCCGAGCGAAATTAAATCGTCGGCAGTGGCCTTAATGCCTACTTCCTCTTCCAGTTCGTTAATGGCCGATTGCAAAATGCTGGTGTTTTTTTGCTGCATACCGCCCGGCAACTCCAGCAATATCTCGCCCAAGCCATGCTTATACTGGCGCGCTAATACCACCTCGTTGTTGGGGGTAATAGCCAACACCATCACTACATCACCCAGCGGAGCAAAAAAGTAATCGTCTATAATTTGTCCGTTAGCCAGTTCAACGGTATGTTGCAGTAAAGGGAACCACGGACTTGGCGATACATCCTGCTCTTTTAAAACCTTCCACTTTTGTATTTGGTCATTACTCATGGAGGCTAAAATACGCATGTTAGCTGTAAAGCAACGGCAAAGGTCTATTATTTTAAATCTACCTGTTGATTAAGCCCGCATTACACCAATCTTGTCCCCTTTCCAATCCGGAAACAGCACACGGTCGTTACTTACTCTTAACTGTCGGTCGGCAACTTCGCTAAACACGCTCCTGAAATCGGTTGTTACGGCTAAATCGCGACCATCTTCCAGGTTCTCTACCGCCAGCGGCTGCATTTTACCATGCACCAAGCCACCGTTAACGTTATTGCCCAGTATAAAATTACACGATGCCCGGCCGTGGTCGGTACCGCCGGTACCATTTTGATGCACGGTGCGGCCAAATTCGGTCATGGTCATTACGGTAACATCGTCCTGGTAAGCGCTCAGGTCATTCCAAAACGCCATCATGCTGTTGCTTAGGTCGGTTACGTTACGGGCGAAAATACCGTTTTCAGTCCCTTGATTATAATGGGTATCCCATCCGTTTGATTCGGTAAAGGCTACCTCCAGGCCAACATTCATTTTGATTAACTGCGCAATCTGCTTAAGCGAATTACCCAGCGCAGAAGCAGGATATACCACGTTATTTGCCGGTTTGTAATTACGTACATCGGCCTTTTGCAGCATTTTTACAGCATCGAAGCTTTCTTTACCGGTGCTTTGCAGCAAACCAGTGGAGGCGTTGTCATAAAGGTCTTCAAAACTTTTGGCAGCTAAATTGGCGCCGGCCTGGTTACCCCGCATCTGGATGGCAAAATCCTGTAGGTTACTGATAGCCACTGCCGGATTATCGCCATAAAGCGAACGCGGCATTGCCGATGTTAAACTTACCGCGGTGAAGGGCGTAAGCGCATCGTGGCCCAATAAGCCTACGACCCGATTAAGCCAGCCACTGGCGGTTCCTTTATTAAATGGCGTACCCGATTCCATATAATCCTGTGCGTCGAAATGCGAGCGCGTAGTATTGGGCGAACCGATGCCATGCACAATGCCTAAACGCTTTTCGCGAAACATAGGCTCAAAGGCCTGCATGGCCGGATGTAAACCGTAATGGCCGTCTAAATCAATCAATGGTTTGCCGGTGGTACTGCCTTTGGCCGCCGACATAAATAGCGTGGGCCTTGCCGCCTTGAGGTAGGTATCGGTAAAAGGTGTTACGGCCATCAGACCGTCCATCGCACCGCGCTGAAAGATACAAACCAGCACCTTGCGTTTACCGTAAGGCTTTATAATTTGCTCGGATGCAACAGCCTCTGCTAAAAAGCCGGGAATGCCGCCCATCAGGCCAATACCCATCAGCGCTAAACCGCCGGATTTCAAGAAACCTCTTCTGCTTACCATGATATTTTAGAGTTTGAGCTATTATTAAATAATTGAATTAACGACGCTGATACTCGGGAGAGCCAATAATCACCCCTACTACCTGCGACAGCATAGCACTGTTACTACCGTTACCCTGCATTGCCAGCATATTTTTTCGCTTAGATGGCTTATTAACACTAAGGGTGTCAGGCTCGCCCATCATTACGCTCTCTGACAGCATAGCATTACCGGCAGGTTTCATTTTGGCGCTTGCTGCCTCAATTTTGCTCATCAAGTGCGGGTCGTTGAGCATTGGGGTAAGGCGCTTCACGGTTTCGGTCAAATTACGCTCGGGCATAATCAGCTTGCTGTAAGTTACTAAGGCTGCTTGTGCGCTTTCGGGCTCATGATGGTTATTCAGCGCAGCCAAATCTACCCTTACACCCGGGATGCGACCGGAAGCCAGGGCTAAACCAAAATTCATGCGGTTAAGCAACGAACCGGTGTTTATCCAGTACTGACCTTTATCCGGAAAACCGGTAGGCGCCTGGTAATAATATTTCTTTTCGCCCATTTTATTAATCCAGGTATATAACTGGTAGGGCTGCCTTATTTCGGCTTGCAAACTGCGAACTGCTCCGATAGCCAATTCGAAAGGCGATTTTGTTTTTTCGCGTACGGCATTGGCACTCCAAAACTCGGGCGACGATACCATAGTTAACAATACCGCTTTAATGTCGCCGTCCTTTTCGGTAAAGGTTTTGGCCATTTTATCTACCAAGGTTTGCGCAGGGTTGTCGCTCACAAAGCGTACTGCCAGTTTACGGCTGATAAATTTAGCGGTGGATTGGTGGTGGGCCAGCATCTCTAACAAATCCACACCTTCCTGGTAACCACCGTTAGGACCAAAATGCTTGCCCAATACCGTTTTTTCACCTTTATCATGACGATTAGGGGTGAATAAAAAATCGCCCTCGTGTACAAAACCTCGCTGAGCCAGGTTATCTTCGCCTACCCGCTCTAATAGTTTTTTGACACCTCCGCCGTACCCTTCATCTCCCATCGGATACAAAGTCCAGCCGGTAAGCACCTTGGCGGCCTGGGTTACGTCTTGCTGGGTATAGCCACCGTCAACACCTAAAGTGTGCAGTTCCATCACCTCGCGGGCGTAGTTCTCGTTTAGGCCCTGCGCCTTTCTGGCTTTTTGCACCTTAGCCATCATGGCAGTATCGTCACCCATGGCAGGCATCAGTGCGTTAACTACCGGGCGCCTTTTGTTATTCAGAGGACGGGCATTGCCGCCATCTTTACCGACGCTCGAAAAATTATCCAAATAAACCAGCATAGCCGGCGATTTGGCCGTGGCTAATAGCAGCTTATCGAATTTACCAAACACATTAGGCCTAATAACATCGCGCTCGTAAGCCGGGATGAATACGGCACACTGGTTTTTAGTGATGGATACGTTAAAGTGGTTAAACCAAAAATCGGTCATTACCTCCTGCAACTGGTTATTGCTGTAGGCTGCACGCAGTACTTTTTGGTTGATGAATTGCCGGAACAGCTCCTGTTCGGGAGCCATTCCGTTTTGCTGCATGTAATTCAGCAGCACACTGCGATATTCTTTACGGTCGGTTTTAATCGAATCCTTATTCACCACGCCGTCGCGAATGGCCATTTTGGTTAGCTGACCGGGGCGAGGGTATTTGGCTACCAGTTGCGCATTGGTAAACGTAACGGCATCAAAATGATTGAGTATCTGGTTAAGCGAGTCGTCGGGCTGTTTGGCATCTAACTGCTGGGCAAACCATTTTTCCAGTCCTTCTTTCACTACGGCATCTACCTGTCCGGGAGTGGCGCCATAAGTAAAACGGCTTAGCAAATGTGCTGCCGCCTGCCGCTCGGTTAGCCCGGCTACCTGGTAAGGAAACTTTGCAACGCCTTTGTAACTGCCGGGCATGTTGTAAAATGCAGCAGATAATAAACCTGCGCCTGCAACAAACGCAGCAACAGCCCATTGTTTTAACCGGATTTTCATAAAGCCTGACAGATTTGAGGTATGACTGATAAAACTTACTGAGGTTTAATTATTTAAGATACTAAATGGCAAATAACTGGTCTATATTTTTGAAAGCTTTAAACTCGAGCGCATTGCCCGACGGGTCGAGGAAAAACAGGGTAGCCTGCTCGCCTACCTGGCCTTCAAACCGGATGCCCGGTTCTATCAAAAATTTTACACTGAGATTTTTCAGCCGGTCTACCAGTTGATGCCACACTTCCCATTCCAGTACAACGCCGTAATGCGGTACCGGCACTTCATGGCCATCAACTGCGCTATGATGCGGGCCGGTGTAACCGGCAGGCTTAGGTTTGAGGTGGATAACAAACTGATGCCCGTACAGGTTAAAATCAGTCCAATGGTCGGAACTTCGACCTTCGGTACAGCCTAAAATATTACGGTAAAAGTTGCGTGCTTCCTCTAAATCGTATACAGGAACTGCAACATGAAACGGGGTTAACTGACTCATGAATTAGCGTGTAAAATCAAATTTATATATAAATTTATGATAAACCTGTTGTTATAAAAAACTGATTTTTACGCTATGGATAAGGCCAATTATTTTATCAATTCCATCCGCGAAAAGCTAAGCGAGCTACCTGATGTAACAGAGAAAAGTATGTTTCAGTGCGTAAGCTTTATGGTAGATGATAAGCTTTGCATAGGTGTACGTAAAGATGCTCTGCTTTGCCGGATTGGCCATCAACAGGCCGATGCCGAATTAGCGCAAGACCAATCCACGCCTATGATTCACAATGGCCGAACTATGAAAGATTTTGTTTTTGTTGACTTGGAAAGCCTGACCGGTAACAGGCAACTATCTTATTGGATTGATTTATGCCTTAAGTTCAACCCCATAGCCAAAGCATCTAAAAAGAAAAAGTAATCATCCGGACGCTATAGTTAGGCATTCGGACGATTACTTTTCAATAACATATTATTTTAAAAGCGGCTGCACGTTGGTTAAGCCGAAAATACCTTCCAGTAAATCATCACTTGGATTAACCTTGCAGGTTTTCGAAAACAGGTCGATAAACAAGGTATCCTCACTGTCTTTAACCATAAAGCGGAGGGTGCAATTTTTAACGTCGTATTTCTGACTATTCACCTCAACCATCTGCTCCAGGCGACTCACCATTTGTTCGGTGAGGCTATGCAGGTGCAAGCATACCGTGAGCGATTTAGTCATCTTGTCACGCATTTCCGACAGCAGGTTAATGCCTGCCAGACGCATATCCCAATTATCTTTTTGCCTATATTTTTCTTCGACCGTACCTTTCAACTGCACAAAGTATCCATCGCCTAAAAGGTTACGGAATTTGATGTAATCGTCGCCAAACAAGGCAAACTCGTAACTGTCAAAATAATCCTCAATCACGAAGGTGCCAAACGGCTTACCGGTTTTGGTCATTTTGTGTTGCACATTGGCCATCAAACCACCAATGCTCAGCTCTCCCATTTTACGTAGCTGCGCAAAACGTTCCATGGTTTCGGGCGGGGCTTCGCCGTTACGCATAGCCACCAGCACTTTTAAATCTGATACTTTGTTCTGACAGTACTTTTCCAGTTCAAGCTTGTAATTATCCAGCGGGTGACCGGTTAAATAAATACCAATGACATCCTTTTCATATTTCAGCTTTTCAATCAGCGGCCATTCTTCACAATCGGGCATAGCTGGCTCGGGGATGTACGCCTCAACAGTGCCGCCAAATAAAGATGACTGCGAACTGGTTTTAGTATTCTGGTAATCGTTAGAGTACTTAATTAAACGCTCTACCCCGGTTAGCAGGCCACTTTCGGTTTTGGCAAAAAACTGCGCCCGGCATAAGCCAAAACTATCGAACGCGCCACTGTATACCAGGTTTTCGTAAGCTTTTTTATTAACGTTGCGGGTATTACTACGCTGCGCAAAATCAAACACCGATTTGTACGGGCCGCTTAAGTTTCGCTCGTCAATAATACTTTCGATGGCCTTTTCGCCCACGCCTTTTACACCGGTTAAGCCAAAGCGTACGTCTCCTTTTTTATTTACGGAGAACGCCATATCCGACTCGTTTACATCGGGACCCAGCACGTTGATGCCCATGCGGCGGGTTTCTTCCATAAAGAAAGATATCTTCTCGATGCTGTTTTGGTTATTCAATACTGCCGCCATGTACTCGGGCGGGTAATGCGCTTTTAAGTAAGCCGTTTGGTAGGCCACAAACGCATAACAGGTAGAGTGCGACTTGTTGAACGCGTACTGCGCAAATGCTTTCCAGTCGGTCCATATCTTGGTCAATTTATCTTTGGGGTGCCCTTTGGCAACGGCCCCATCCATAAACTGCTTTTCCATTTTATTAAGTACCTCAATCTGCTTTTTACCCATGGCCTTACGCAAAACGTCGGCATCACCTTTACTAAAGCCTGCCAATTTTTGCGACAAAAGCATCACCTGCTCCTGGTACACGGTAATACCATAGGTTTCGCCCAGGTACTCTTCCATGTCGGGCAAGTCGAACGTTACAGGCTCTAAACCATGTTTACGCTTAATAAAGTTAGGGATATACTCAATCGGGCCCGGACGATAAAGGGCATTCATGGCAATCAAATCCTCAAACCTGTCAGGCTTTAAATCTCGCAGGTACATTTGCATACCGTCACTTTCAAACTGGAA
>CAXYKR010000145.1:0-17845 GCA_964277815.1 uncultured Mucilaginibacter sp.
TACCAACCGTCAGGACGATAAGCCCACACAACGCCGCGGCGCCCGGTTCGACATCGGTACCGAGGATGGCTACGATTTCTTTTTGAAAATGGGTTCGATGCGAAATACCAACGTGAAGTATTTTAAAGATACCATCAGGCTATGGAACGAAATGATGGACCATCCCGATTATGACCAGCATTGGAAAGACCGTAACGTATTACCTCATCTGCACGACATTAAAACAGCTACCCTGGTTACCGGCGGTTGGTACGATGCTGAAGATTTGTATGGTGCCATCAATACTTACAAAACGCTGGCTGCTAAAAACCCCAATACACCGGTTTACTTTGCTATGGGCCCTTGGGTGCATGGCGGCTGGGCTGGTGGTTCAGGCGACCACCTGGGCGATGTGGACTTTGGCGGAGCAACGGCTCCTTTTTACCGCGACAAAATTGAGTTTGCCTTTTTTAGCCATTACTTAAAAGGTACACCGCTTGATTTACCTAAGGTGTCAACTTTCGAAACCGGTACCAATCAGTGGAAAAACTATAACATTTGGCCACCAGCCCCGGCTAAAGAGAAAAACCTGTACTTTTTGCCCGGCGGTAAATTGTCTTTCACGGCTCCATCCACAGCAAAAGATACTTACACCGAGTTTGTATCCGACCCTAATAAGCCGGTGCCTTACTATGCTAAAAAGACTAACGACATGGAGCGCGATTACATGACGGCCGACCAGCGTTTTGCATCGGCGATGCCCGATGTAATTACGTATCAAACCGAGGTGTTGACCGATGATGTTACCTTGGCCGGAAACATCTGGGCTAATCTGAAAGTGTCAACTACCGGTACTGATGCCGACTGGATAGTTAAAGTAATTGATGTTTATCCGGATACGGCTACCAATAACAAATTTACTACCGCAGGGGCACAGATGGCCGGTTACCAGCAAATGGTACGCAGCGAAAGCATGCGCGGAAAGTACCGTACCGGCTTTGATAAACCTACTGCCTTTATACCCGGACAGGTAAGCCCGGTAAATTTTGAACTGCAGGATGTATTGCATACTTTTAAGAAGGGTCACCGCATCATGGTACAAATTCAAAGCACCTGGTTCCCGCTTATCGACCGTAACACGCAGCAGTTTCAGGATATCATGAAAGCTAAAGATACCGACTTTAAAAAAGCCACACACCGGGTGTATACCTCCAAACTGCATCCCAGCTTTTTAAAGGTACGGGTGATGTAATAAAAAAGCCCGTTTGTTTATTGATGACTCAACTAACAAACGGGCACTTGCCAATACAAGATATATACTACAGTATCTTTTTTGATAAATAGCCCGGCAGTGGCTGGCGACCCTGCCGGGCAAATAAAAAGCCATCCATCAGCATGGGTTCATGCTTTTGGTTTGGTATCGTTTTTTACGTGAGCAGCACTAATTAGGTTGTGTTATTTTACAATTAGCTAAAGTTTAATAACATCGGCTTAAAAAAGAACGATAATCCGGTTAATATTTCGCCTTAAGCCTGATAGTTAGCCCAGTAACTCTTTCATCAGCTTATCAAACTCCTGCCGCATAGCGCTTAATTCTTCTTCCAGCTTGGTTACCCTTTGTTCTAACGCGGCAACGTTGCTGCCCGGATTTGATGAGGCATAACCGATTTCGGTTTCGTCATCTTCGGGGATGTCCAGCGTTTCGCCCAGTAAGTGCATATAACGGGCTTCTTTTTGTCCGCTTCGGCGCGGCAGCAAAGTTAAAAAAGGAACGTCGCCGCTGCTTAGCTTTTCCAGCGTTTGCTGCACGTCGTCCAAAGTTTCAAATTCGTACAACCTGCCCGAATTGGTGTTCAATTCTCCCGGTGTTTGCGGGCCGCGTAACATCAGCAGGCAAATCAACGCCACTTCCGACGGAATGACCGGGAATACAATGGCAAAGTTATGTTTATACTTTACTGCCCGGCTCGAGCCTCCGGTTGCGGTTGATACCAGTCCTTTCTTTTTTAGGCTATCCAATGCCTTAACCACGGTGTCATCATCATACTGCACTACCGGCCTGCGCGACGATTTTTGGTTGCAGGCTGCTGTTAAGCTATTGATGGTCATGGGATAGTAATCGGGCGTGGTGCGGCTTTTTTCCATTAAAGAACCCAGCACCCGTATTTCTTCGGCCGAAAGTTTAGGCAGGTTTTGTGAATAATCCATGCGCTAATATAAACAGGAGAGGTATAATTATTCATATCCGCTAAAGGTTAATTGTATGTAACTAACTGTTGTTTGGCTTATCAGTTGTCTCGCCACGTCTAATCATCTCACTCTAAATAAATTAAACTTGTAAAATCTCATTTTTGGCAAGTCAATTCACTATTATTCATTAAATTTTACTAAAAGTAAAAGAGCTAAGTGGCTAAGCAGTAGCGTGTTTTGCTTAAGTGGGAAGAAAGTTTTGCACGTTGGGTGTTAATAACTTTTTAGTGGGAAAAAGTGGAGGAAAGTGGAAATTCTGTGTTACTTTTACATTCGAATTTTAGGATAGCTCTATACATGTCCCATTTTTTAGGTGAATTTGATTGTAAACTGGATGCCAAAGGGCGGATGATGATTCCGACGGGCCTCAAAAAGCAGCTTCCCGAAGCTGAGCGAGAGGGTCTTGTAATCAACCGTGGCTTTGAAAAGCATCTGGTAATCTACACCCGGAAAGAATGGGATAAAATAGTGGACGACCTGAGCAAGCTTAACCAGTACGAAAAAAGAACACGCGAATTTATACGCTACTTTACCCGCGGCGCATCAGAGTTAACCCTTGATGCTTCGAACAGAGTATTGTTGCCCAAAGCATTGTTAGAGTATGCGGGTATCAGTTCGGATGTGGTGCTTTCGTGTCAGTTTAACAAAATAGAAGTTTGGGACCAGGCGGCTTATGATGAGCAGATGGATAGCGCTCCCGAAAACTTTGCTAACCTGGCCGAGGAAGTAATGGGTGGTTTAGGAAGGAGGGGTGATGAGTAATTATCATCAGCCGGTGATGTTGCAGGAATGTATTGAGGCGCTTGATATTAAGCCCGATGGTACCTATGTAGATGTAACCTTTGGTGGCGGCGGTCATTCGCGCGAGATATTAAAGCATTTGGGCAGCAAGGGTAGGCTGATTGCTTTTGACCAGGATGTAGATGCGCAGCAAAATTTGATTAACGATGAGCGTTTTGAATTTGTTGACCAGAACTTTCGCTACCTCAAAAATTTTTGCCGTTTGCATGGCGCCATTCCGGTAGATGGTATACTGGCTGATTTGGGAGTTTCTTCTTATCAGTTTGACCAAGCCGAGCGTGGTTTTTCTATTCGCTTTGATGCCGAGCTGGATATGCGCATGAATCAGATGTCGGAGCTAACCGCCCGTCAGGTAGTTAATACTTATGCTGAGGCTGATTTGCATCGCATTTTTGGCATTTACGGCGAAATTCAGAATGCCAAATCATTGGCTAAAACCATAGTTACCGGTCGTTTAAACGGCGAGATTGTAACCGTGGCTGATTTAAAAAATACCATTTCGGGTTTAATACCCCGGGGTAAAGAAAATAAATATTTGGCGCAGGTTTTTCAGGCCCTGCGTATTGAGGTTAACCAGGAACTGGAAGTTTTAAAAGACTTTCTGTTGCAGTCGGCCGAAGTTTTAGGTACTGGTGGTCGTTTGGTAGTGATGTCTTATCACTCACTGGAAGATCGCCTGGTAAAGAATTTTATTGCCAAAGGTAAATTTAGCGGAGAGGTGGAGAAGGATTTTTTTGGTAATGACCAAAAGCCGCTGGATGCGGTAAGTCGGGGAGCGGTTACGGCCACTGCCGACGAGATTAAAGAGAATAACAGGGCGCGTAGTGCGAAATTAAGAATAGCTGTAAAAAAATGAGTAACCGTTTACGTACAGAAATTCAGGAAGAAGAAGTTGAGAAGGAGCTGCTGATAGAGGAGCGTCCGGTGCCTGACACGCCCGAAAATTTTATAACTAATTTACTCAGGAGAGGTGTGGTGTCTACCGATGCGGTAACCCGTGCCTTGCCTTTTGTGTTTTTTTTGGCCCTGTTGGGTATGGTCTACATTGCCAACCGTCATCAGGCCGAAAACAACATACGCAATATAGACAAGCTGAGTAAAGAAGTAAAAGAGCTGAGTTGGGATTACAAAACTACTAAAGCCGATATGGCTTTTAAAAGTACCCAAACCGAAGTGGCTAAACGGGTAGATACGCTGGGTATTACCGAACCCGTGCAGCCACCTCAAAAACTGGTAGATGCGGAGGTGGAGAAATGAATATCAGGACCAATATATTATTAAGAGTATACCTGGCATTCGGGCTGATTGTATTGCTGGCGGGTGCAGTATTTACCAAGCTTTGCTATTTGCAGTTTGCGCAAGGCAAAAAGTGGAAGGCTATGGCAGATAGCCTATCAGTAAAATATTTTAATGTTGACGCTGCTCGCGGCAACATTTTTGCCGTTGATGGCAGCTTGCTGGCTACCTCGGTGCCTGAGTATGAATTGCACATGGATATGCTGGCCGGCGGCATTGCGGCCGATACCGTTTTTTACGATAAGGTAGACTCGCTGGCTGCAAAAATGTCGCAGTTTTTTGGCGACCGTTCCGCACGCGAATACTCGATGATACTACGCGAGGCTCGTCGCGATAGTTCCCGTTACCAGTTAATCCGCCGTAAGGTTTCTTATCAGGATTTAAAGAAGATACGCCAGTTTCCAATTTTTAAATTAGGTAGGTATAAAGGCGGATTAATTGTGGTGCAGCAGAATAAACGCATTTTGCCGTTTCGTTCGCTGGCTGCCCGTACCATTGGGTATAAAAACGCTAACGTTAAAAACCCGGTGGGTCTGGAAGGAGCTTATGCAGAGTATATTGAAGGGCAAAGCGGTAAGCGTTTAATGCAGCGCATTGCCGGTGGGGTTTGGATGCCGGTAAACCAGGAGGATGAGATTTCACCCAAAGAGGGGGCTGATATTATCTCTACCATCGACGTCAACTTTCAGGATGTAGTGCAAAATGCACTGCAAAAGCAAATGATTAAAAGCAACGCCGACCATGGCGCTGCTATTTTGATGGAAGTGCAAACCGGCGAAATCCGTGCAGTAGCAAACTACAGCAAAGTGGCGCCGGGCGAGTATCAGGAAAAATTTAACTATGCCATTGCGGGTAACCAAGATCCGGGTTCGACGTTTAAAATTGCCTCTTACCTGGCATTGCTTGAAGATAAACTGGTAGATACCAATACCATGGTAGGTACCGGTAGTTATCCTATTAAGGGGCATACCATCAAAGATTCGCACGGAAGTATTGGAGTGGTAACCGTTAAAAAGGCGTTTGAAGAGTCATCAAACGCTGCGGTTGCCTATTTAGTTGATAAAAACTACCACAATAACCAGTCAAAGTTTACCGACCATTTGTATGAGTGGGGATTAAACGAGGAACTGGGACTTCAAATTCCAGGCGAGGCGAAGCCGGTAGTGAAAAACCCAAAAAACAAAAGCTGGAATAAAAATATGTCGTTGCCGCAGATGGCTTATGGCTACGAGATGCAGTTAACACCGCTAAAAATGCTTTCGTTTTATAATGCTATAGCCAATAATGGTAAATACATCACCCCAATTTTTGTACGCGAAATCAGGAGGTTAGGTAGCCCGGTTGAACAGTTCAAAGCCCGTGTCATCAACGAAAAAATTTGCTCTGATGTGACCCTGAAAAAAATGCAGGAGATGATGGAGGGTGTGATTATAGAGGGTACCGGTAAAAGAATTATTTACAACCCACTCTACCGCATTGCCGGTAAATCGGGTACGGCTCAGGTAGCTGATGCCAACAAAGGCTACAAAGCGCGCCGTCAGTACCAGGCATCTTTTGCCGGCTATTTCCCTGCCGACAAGCCAAAGTATTCGCTAATTGTGGTAGTTAACGACCCTAAAAACGGTTACTACGGCGCTGAGGTTGCAGGTCCGGTATTTCGCGAAATTGCCGACAAGGTATACTCGAGCGATTTAGAGATGCACCAGAACTTGCCATCGCATTATGTAGGCAATACACAATTGCCCCAGGTTAAAACCGGCAACATGAAAGCTTTGCAGCAGGTTTATCACAAGCTGGGTGTTAAGCCGCTGTTTGCTGCTAATGCACCACGGTCTGCCGATACCAGCAATGGTATTGCACCGCAGGAAATTAAGTACAAAAAAGGTACGGTACCATCGGTAACAGGCATGACATTGAGTGACGCCTTATATGTATTGGGTAATGCCGGATATAAAACGGCAGTACGCGGCAGCGGTGTGGTAGCGCGCCAGTCGGTTACCGGCGGAAGCATTATTCCTAAAGGGGCAAAAATAACTTTAGAACTACAATGAGATTTTTAAGCGACATACTCGAGGGCTTGGCCTTTACCGAACTTCAGGGCGCTGCTGATGTGGAGATAACCAACATCGTGTTCGACTCCCGCAAAGTAGTGCCGGGGTCGCTTTTTGTGGCTGTACGCGGCACTGCTGTAGATGGTCACGATTATATAGAGCAAGCCGTAAAAGATGGCGCTGTTGTAGTTGTATGCGAGGATTTGCCTGGTCACACTGCCGAAGAAGCCGACTACCTGATGGTAGCCAACTCGGCTGCCGCCTTGGCTGTATTGGCTTCAAATTTTTACGATAATCCTTCGGCTAAGTTAAAGCTTGTAGGGGTAACCGGTACAAACGGTAAAACCACTACGGCTACCTTGTTGTATCAGTTGTTCCGCGACTTAGGTTATAAATGTGGTTTGCTGTCTACAGTAGAAAACCAGATTAACGGTAAGGTTATTCCTTCTACCCATACCACGCCAGACCCGGTGGCTTTGAATGCCTTGCTCGACCAGATGGTAAACTCCGGTTGTGATTATTGCTTTATGGAAGTAAGCTCACACTCGGTTGCACAACACCGGGTTGACGGTTTGACTTTTGCCGGTGGTATATTTTCGAACCTGACACACGACCATCTCGATTACCATAAAACTTTCGACGCCTACTTAAAAGCTAAAAAAGGCTTTTTTGATATGCTGCCTAAAAGTGCATTTGCCCTCACCAATGCCGACGACAAAAATGGCAATGTGATGCTGCAAAACACCAAAGCCACCAAAAAAACTTACGGCCTTAAAAATATGGCCGATTTTAAGGTGAAGATACTGGAAAATCAGTTTGGCGGCTTACTGCTTAATGTAGACGGTGATGAGGTTTGGTTTAAGATGGTAGGCAGCTTTAACGCTTATAACTTACTGGCTGTGTATGCAACAGCGGTGTTGTTGGGGCAGGAAAAACAAAAGGTGCTAACCAGCCTGAGCAAATTGCAAGGTGCCGAAGGTCGGTTCGAGTATTCCATATCTCCGAACCAAATCATCGGTATTGTAGATTATGCCCATACGCCTGATGCCGTGCAAAATGTACTGAACACGGTGCAGGATATCCGTAAAGGTAACGAAAAAGTGATTACCGTAATTGGCTGCGGCGGCGACCGCGATAAAACCAAGCGCCCGGTGATGGCCAAAACAGCCTGCGACTGGAGCGACAAGGTAATCCTGACCTCTGATAATCCGCGTTCGGAAGACCCTGCGCAGATTATCCGCGATATGGAGGCTGGTGTCGACCCGTCGAACCAGCGCAAAACCATCAGTATTGTTGACCGTCGTGAGGCTATCAAAACCGCGGTACACCTGGCTCAACCCGGAGACATTATTGTATTAGCCGGTAAAGGGCACGAAAAGTATCAAGAAATTAATGGTGTAAAGAACCATTTCGACGATAAGGAAGAATTATTGAACGCATTTGCGAAAACGTGATGAGAATGTGCAGATGTGCGAATATGCAGATGTGCAGATGCTTGGATAATTGTAAGATTAAATAAAATTAGTAGAATGATGGAATAATTTATGGACGGCAAGCCAAATCTGATTGTGGAAATGACATTTAGCTTTTCGTTGAGCGTTATCAAATTTACTGAGTTGCTCGAATCACAACGGAAGTTTAACATGGCTAATCAACTTTTCAGGTGCGGAACATCAATCGGAGCTAACATACGCGAAGCACAGGGAGCAGAAAGCAAAGCAGATTTTAGACATAAATGTAAAGTGGCCTACAAAGAGGCGGAAGAAACTTGCTACTGGCTAATGCTTTGCAAAAAAGCCGAAAACTATCCATTTGATGAACAAATGCTTATAGAAGTACAAAGCATCATAAAAGTATTAGGAAAGATTATATCATCAACAAAATAGAAATTGAACCCGCAGTTGAGCTCATTTGCATATATGCACATCCGCACACCTGCACATTAAAATAAATTAACCCACAGATAAGCATTTGCACATCCGCACATTTGCATATCTACACATTTAAAAAATATGCTCTATTACCTGTTTAGTTATTTGGACCGCAACTACGATATTCCTGGCGCAGGGGTGTTTCAGTATTTGACGTTCCGTATGGCTATGGCGGTTATCGTGTCGCTGGTGGTAACCACGGTTTGGGGGCGCCGGCTAATTGATTATATACGTTATAAGCAGGTAGGCGAAACCGTGCGTAACCTGGGCTTAGAAGGTCAGATGCAAAAAGCCGGTACACCAACCATGGGTGGTATCATCATCTTACTGGGCATCCTGGTGCCAACCCTGTTGTTTGCCAAATTAGATAACATCTATATCATCCTAATGCTGGTGACCACCGTTTGGCTGGGTGCCATAGGTTTTCTGGATGATTACATCAAGGTGTTTAAAAAGAATAAAGAGGGCTTGGCCGGCAGATTTAAGATTACAGGTCAGGTAAGTTTGGCCGTAATTATTGGCTGGACGATGTACTTTAATCACGACATCACCATGCGCCAGGAAGTAAAACTTCCGGTAAAGTATGATGCCCCGGTTAATTATCACCTAAAAAATAAAGTTCCTGTTTATACGCAGGATATTAAGTCTACTAAAACCACCGTGCCGTTCTATAAAAACAATGAGTTTGACTATGGTAAGGTGCTCAAGTTTTTAGGTGCCGGTTCGGAGCGCTATGCGCTGGTAGTTTTCATGTTCTTCGTGATTATGATTATCACCTTCATCTCCAATGGGGCAAATATTACGGATGGTATCGACGGTTTGGCAACAGGTACATCGGCAATTATAGGTATTACGCTGGCTATACTGGCCTACGTATCGGGTAACGTTATCGTGGCCGATTACCTGAACATCATGTACCTACCTAATTCGGGTGAGCTGGTGATTTTTGCCGGAGCCTTTGTTGGAGCTTGTGTGGGCTTTTTGTGGTATAACTCGTTCCCAGCGCAAGTATTTATGGGCGATACCGGCAGCTTGGCCATTGGTGGTATCATCGCGGTGTTTGCCATCCTCATCCGCAAGGAGTTGTTGCTGCCTTTACTCTGCGGAATTTTTGTGGTAGAGAATGCTTCGGTAATCATCCAGGTAAGCTGGTTTAAGTATACTAAAAAGCGTTTTGGAGAAGGCCGCCGCGTTTTCCTGATGGCGCCCTTACATCACCACTATCAAAAGAAAGGATTTCACGAAGCCAAAATTGTAACCCGGTTTTGGATTATCTGTATCCTGCTGGCTATTATAACGATAATCACTTTGAAATTGAGATAAAACACAGCCCCCCAACCCCCTGAAGGGGGAGTAGGAGTTGGAAGAAATATAAGATATATAAATAGATGAACGAAACGAACAACATACTTAGCAGCTCAACTCCCTCTCCTTTGGAGAGGGCCGGGGAGAGGTTGGTTGTGCTTGGTGCAGGCGAAAGCGGCGCCGGTGCGGCTTACCTGGCCCAGCAGCAGGGGTATGATGTATTTGTTTCTGATTTTGGCGCTATCGCCGATAAATACAAAGCTCAGCTGCAAAGCTGGGGTATCCGCTTTGAAGAAAAGCAGCATACCGAAGCTGAAATTTTTCAGGCGGTTGAGGTAATTAAAAGTCCGGGTATTCCCGAAAAGGCGCCTATCATCAAAGCTTTGCGCGAGCGCAACATCCCGGTGCTTTCGGAGATTGAATTTGCCGGCCGTTACACCAAAGCCAATATCATCGGTATCACGGGCTCTAACGGTAAAACCACCACCACCAGCCTTACTTATCACATCCTGAAAAACGCAGGTTTGAATGTGGGTCTGGCAGGTAACATCGGCAAAAGCTTTGCCTACCAAGTGGCTACCGAAAACTTTGACCATTATGTGCTGGAGCTTAGCAGCTTTATGCTGGATGATATGTATCAGTTTAGGGTGAACATTGCCGTGTTGTTAAACATCACGCCCGACCACCTGGACCGTTATGATTATAAAATGCAAAACTATGTCGACAGCAAATTTCGCATTGTGCAGAATCAAACTGCCGAGGACTACTTTATTTATTGTGCCGACGATGCCGAGACGCAAAAAGGCATGGCGTTGCGCAATTTTGCAGCTCAGTTGCTGCCCTTTTCTATCAGCAAAACACTACCGTTGGGAGCGTATCTCGACCATGAAAAACTAATTATAAATACACCAAACAACCATCTCGAAATGACTATCACCAAATTAGCCTTACAGGGTAAGCACAACATCTACAATTCAATGGCGTCCGGAATTGTGTCGAAAGTACTGGAATTGCGGAATGAGAATATCCGTGAGAGCATGGGCGATTTTAAAAGCGTGCCGCACCGTTTAGAGCACGTAGCCGACATTTCGGGCATCAGGTTTATCAACGATTCTAAAGCAACCAATGTAAACTCTACTTGGTATGCCTTAGAGAGTATGCCTGACAGCAAAGTGGTTTTGATTTTGGGTGGCGTTGACAAAGGCAACGATTATAACGAACTAACCAGCCTGGTAAAAAGCAAGGTAAAAGCTATTGTTTGCCTGGGCACCAATAACCAGCGCATACACGAAGCATTTGCTGACGAAGTGAAAACGATTGTTGACACCAAATCCGCTAAAGATGCTGTAGCTGCTGCTTATAAACTGGCTGTTAAAGGCGATACGGTGTTGTTATCACCAGCATGCGCCAGCTTTGATTTATTTAAAAATTATGAGGAGCGCGGCGACCAGTTTAAAGCTGCCGTAATGGAGCTATAATTACTGTTTGTTGATTGTGTTCTGGTTGCAGATAGTGTAGCACTATCAGGCAACAATACCGATATACAGGCAGAAAGATAATAGGGGAAAGAAGGGATTAAGCAGATAAACATCTGTAAAATCAAACAATATCAGTGTAATCAGAAATAAGCGATGCAACGAATTCTAAGTAAAACCAAAGGCGACCGGTGGATATGGCTGATTGTAATAGTGCTTTCGGTAATATCATTACTGGCCGTATACAGCTCAACCGGTACGCTGGCCTATAAACAAGGTAAGGCTAACGAGACTTACTTGTTTAAGCATTTGTTTATGATGGTTGGCGGTATCGCTTTAATGTACATATCGCATAAGTTGGACTATCGTTATTACGCCGGTATTTCTAAACTGCTCATGGCCATAACAATTCCGCTACTGTTGTACACGTTATTGTTTGGTAACCACGTGAATGATGCGAGCCGATGGATTGCGATTCCGGGTACCGGTTTAACGTTCCAAACGTCGGATTTGGCCAAACTGGCGCTGATTACTTATCTGGCCCGTACACTGTCGCGCAAGCAGGAAAATATCAAGGATGTTAAGCAATCCTTCATCCCTATCATGGGGTCTGTTTGCGTGGTGTTTATCCTGATTGCCTTGGCTAACTTATCAACTGCATTGATGCTTTTTGGTGTAAGCATTTTGTTGTTGATTATTGGCCGTATCAGTGTTAAGCAAATTGCCGTAGTATGTCTGGCAGGCGCGGTGTTATTAACTGGTGTTATCTTTTTAGGTCCGCGTCGTAAAACTTATGTGTCACGTATCAATACGTTTATGCATCCTGAAAAGGCCAACGCCGATAAGTCCTTTCAGTCCGACCACGCTAAAATTGCTATCGCTACCGGTGGTGTAATGGGAAAAGGTCCGGGTAACAGTACCGAGCGTAACTTTTTGCCTCATCCATATTCGGATTTTATTTATGCTACAATTATTGAAGAATACGGCTTGATGGGTGGATTGTTCATTATCGTGATTTACCTGTTTTTGCTATACCGGTGTATAAAAATTGTAACTAAGGCCCCGAAAGCTTTTGGTGCATTATTGGCCGCTGGTTTAAGTTTTAGCTTAACCATACAGGCTTTTGCTAATATGGCGGTTGCCGTAGGCTTAGGCCCTGTAACCGGGGTGCCGCTGCCATTAGTAAGTATGGGTGGTACCTCCATTTTATTTACCAGCGTAGCCTTTGGTATCATCCTGTCGGTAAGCCGTCACATCGACGAGAACGAAGCGAACAAAGGTAAAGAAGCCAGCAAAAAAGTAGTAGTAGGCCAGATACTGGAAGTGGCGTAGGGTGAGAGCCAAGAGCAAAGAACCAAGAGCCAAGACAAAATAAATAAAGAATAAAAAAAGCGTCAATGTCAGCCGTACAGGAAAATACAGCTAATCAAAAGCTCCCCGTTCAGGGAGCGGGGGCTGCGCCTCGCATCATCATTAGTGGTGGGGGTACCGGCGGGCATATTTTTCCGGCGGTGGCCATCGCCAATGCTTTAAAAAAAATTAACCCTGCTATCGAAATTTTGTTTGTAGGTGCTAACGGCCGGATGGAGATGGAAAAGGTTCCGGCGGCAGGTTATAAAATTATAGGTTTAGACATTCAGGGCATACAGCGTAAAGCAGTTTGGAAAAATGTGATGTTCCCGATAAAACTGATTACCAGTATAAGCAAGGCCGCATCAATTATCAAAAATTTCAAACCTGATGCCGCCGTTGGTGTTGGTGGTTATGCATCTGGTCCGTTATTGTATGCGGCTTCGTTAAAAGGTGTGCCAACGCTTATTCAGGAGCAAAACTCTTATGCCGGTGTTACCAACAAGTGGCTGAGTAAAAAAGCGAAGAAAATTTGTGTAGCCTTTGATGGTATGGACAAATTTTTCCCTGCCGAAAAAATCATCAAAACCGGAAACCCGGTAAGACGTCAGTCCGTAGATACGGCTGGCAAAAAGCAGGAAGCTTTGGCAGCTTTTAAACTGTCGGCTAACAAGAAAACTATTTTGGTGACCGGCGGTAGCCTGGGCGCACGTACACTGAATCATAGCCTGCTGGCCGATTTAGATAAGCTGATTGCTGCTGATGTGCAGCTAATCTGGCAAACCGGCAAATTTTATTATAAAGGCATCATTGAAAAGTTAGGCGAAAATTATCACCCTAACATTTGCATACTGGAGTTTTTAAACCGTATGGATTTAGCATACGCCGCGGCCGACGTTATTATTTCGCGGGCCGGCGCAGGTACTATAGCTGAGTTATGTATCGTGAGTAAACCTGTCATCCTGGTGCCGTCGCCCAACGTGGCCGAAGACCACCAGACTAAAAACGCGATGGCGCTTGTGCAAACAGATGCTGCGCTTTTTGTGGCCGACCGTGATGCCGAAGCAAAATTGATTCCGCAGGCGCTGCAGCTATTGCAGGATAATGCCCGGCAGCAAACGCTGGGCAATAACATTGGCAAACTGGCTTTGCCTAATGCCGACGAGGTGATAGCACAACATGTGTTAAGCCTTATTAATGGCAAATAAACTAAATATTAAAACAGAACGGACGATTACATAATGTTAGAACTGGGTAACATAAAGCAAGTGTATTTGATTGGCATTGGCGGTATAGGCATGAGTGGCCTGGCCCGTTATTTCAATCATTTAGGCTGTATGGTATGTGGTTACGACAAAACTTCTACGCCGTTAATTGATACCTTAAAGCAGGAAGGTATCCAGGTTATTTTCGAAGACGACAGCAACCTAATACCGCAGGCATTTACCAAGCCTGACGACGCGACTTTGGTTATTTATACACCGGCTATTCCTAAAAATTCGGTTATCTTGAACTTTTTCAAACATACCGGGTTCGAATTGTACAAGCGGTCGCAGGTGTTGGGTATCATCAGTAAGGGGATGTTTACAGTTGCCGTTGCAGGTACTCATGGCAAAACTACTACGTCCAGCCTCATCGCTCACTTGTTAACCGAAGCAGGCAAAAGCTGCAGCGCGTTTTTAGGTGGCATCGCTACTAATTTCGAGAGTAATGTGGTTTACGGAAACTCGAATATTGTGGTAGTAGAGGCCGATGAGTATGACCGTTCGTTTTTGACATTATATCCGGACATTGCAATAATCACCTCAATGGATGCCGACCATTTGGACATCTACGGCGACCATGAACATTTGGCCGACTCGTTCAGGATGTTTGCCTCGCAGATTAAAAGCGGAGGGCAACTGATTGCCAAGCAAGGCTTGCCTTTAAAGCATCAGTTTACCAGCTACACCATTGGTGCAGAAGCAGCTGACGCCGTTGGCCATAATATAAGGGTAGAGAACGGTAGCTTTTATTTTGATTTTGTAAGCGGCGATGTAAATATTGCAGATATCCAGTTGGGTTTACCCGGATTGCACAATATTGAGAATGCCGTAGCTGCTATTCAGGTAGCGCTGTTCATGGACATTAATACAGACGTTATCAAAGCGGCACTGGCTTCTTTCAGGGGTGTTAAGCGCCGGTTTGAGTATGTGGTAAAAAATAATCGTCAGGTTTATATTGATGATTATGCACATCATCCCGAAGAGTTAAAAGCCTGTATCAGTTCGGTAAAAAGGCTTTATCCGGAACTAAAGTTAACGGCAGTTTTTCAGCCGCATTTGTACACCCGCACACGCGACTTTGCCGACGGTTTTGCCGAGGCCTTGGATATGGTTGATGAATTGCTGATGCTGGATATTTACCCGGCCCGCGAATTGCCTATTGCTGGTATTGATGCCAGTACCATTCTGGATAAAATGCAGTTGCCTAATAAACAATTGCTGGGCAAAGCAGAAGTGGTGGCTTACGTAAAACAAAAACAGCCTGAGTTATTATTAACAGTAGGTGCAGGAGATATTGACCAGTTAGTAGAACCTTTAAAACAAGCTTTAGAAGATGTGGCGTAACATAGCTTGGAAAAAAGTTGGTGTGTTTTTTGGCTGGCTCGTGAGCTTAACCGGCTTAGTGGTGCTCATGAGTTTTATTGAAATTAAAAAGGCGGGCGTGGTGTGTACCGGTGTTAAAGTTTACATCCCCGGCAACGAATATTTTATCGACCGTAAAGAAGTTGACCGCATTTTGCAGCTAAGCAGTTACTCGCTGGTGGGCCGTAAAATGGAGGGCATCAATATTCATAACCTTGAAAAAAAGTTGCAAGCCAACCCGTACATCGCATCGGCCAAAGTTTATGCAGATATGGATGGTTTGATTAGGGTTGAAATTACGCAGCGTCATCCAATCATGAGGGTGATGAACCGTTTTGACCAGGATTTTTATGTAGATGAGCATGGCTTTAAAATACCGTTGTCGCAAAATTTTACCGCACCGGTATTGGCAGCCAACGGTTACATTGATGAGCTTTTTGCCAACCGTGTAGACACCCTGCATACCGGTTTGGCTAAAGAGATTTTTAAAACCGTACAGTTTATTAAAAAAGATACCCTGTGGAACGCACAGATAGGGCAGATATATGTTAATGAAGCACACGAGATTGAGTTAGTGCCGCGGGTAGGTAACCACAAAATACTGTTAGGTAACGCCGATTCGCTGAGCACGAAGTTTCATAACCTCGAGATATTTTACAAACAAGCTTTACCGCAGGTAGGTTGGGATAAATACAGGGTGATTAACATCAAGTATGCCAACCAGGTAGTAGGCATAAAAACAGATAGCGCCATGGCCGATAGCGCAGCTAAACGCCGGATAGCACCTATTAAAAAAGACACAGCAATAAATAAACAAAACTCAACAAAAGATACAACATCCCAATTATAGTTATTTATGGAAAAGAGCATATCGCAAGAAAAGAGTTCGCCTATTGTAGTAGGACTCGACATTGGTACAACAAAGATTTGCGTAATTGTAGGCCGCAGAAGCAAGAATGGAAAGATAGAGGTACTTGGAATCGGTAAGGCCGAGTCGGCAGGCGTTACCCGCGGGATGGTATCAAACATTGACAAAACAGTACAAGGTATAAACCAGGCAGTTGACGTGGCCGGTTCACAATCAAACGTAGAGATACGTATTGTGAATGTAGGTATTGCCGGTCAGCACATTAAAAGCTTACAGCACCGCGGCTTGATTACCCGCCGTGATTTGAACTCCGAAATTGGCCGCAAAGATATTGATAAACTGATTGAGGATATGTACAACCTGGTAATGCCGCCGGGCGAGGAGATAATTCATGTATTACCGCAGGAGTTTACGGTAGATAACGAGCCTGGAATTAAAGACCCGATTGGGATGTCGGGGGTAAGGCTTGAAGCTAATTTCCATATCATATCAGGACAGGTTACCGCAATCAAAAACATTGTGAAATGTGTGGCTAAGGCCGAGCTTGAAAGCCAGGAACTGATTCTGGAGCCATTGGCTTCGTCTGAGTCTGTACTAAGCGAAGAAGAAAAAGAAGCTGGGGTGGTGTTGGTAGATATTGGTGGTGGTACTACCGACGTGGCTATTTTCCACGAAGGTATTATTCGTCATACAGCCGTTATTCCTTTTGGTGGTAACAGTATCACCGAAGACATTCGCGAAGGGTGCTCGGTAATGCGCAATATTGCCGAACAATTAAAAGTGAGATTTGGCTCGGCACTGGCTGACGAGAACAAAGAGAACGAAATTGTATGTGTACCAGGTCTGCGCGGTCGCGAAGCCAAAGAAATTTCGGTAAAAAATCTGGCTTACATTATTCAGGCCCGTATCGAAGAAATTATCGAGCACGTTTATTACGAAATCAAATCATCAGGTTACGAGAAAAAGCTGATTGCTGGTATTGTAATTACCGGTGGTGGTGCGCAGTTAAAGCACTTAACGCAGTTGGTGGAGTATGTAACCGGGTTAGATTGCCGTATTGGATATCCTAACGAGCACCTAGCTAAAAACGAAGTTTTGCCTAAAGCAACTTACGAAGAATTGCAAAGCCCGACTTTTGCTACCGGTATTGGTTTGTTGATTAAAGGTATCCAGAAAATGGAGTACAACAGCCAAACCCTGCAGCCCGAAACTAAAGTGCAGAAAGCCAAATACACCGACGACCGCAAGTTTGGTTTGCTGGGTAAAATTTTAGAAACCGGCAAGAAATTTATTAAAGACGATATTAAAGACGAAGACTTTTTAAAGTAACAGTTGATTTAATTAAAGAATAATTACAAAGTAACAGCGGCAATATTTTACCGGTAGCGTAAGTTTAAGTAAAACACAAACGGAATTATTGAGCTGAAAAATGTTAATTTTCTGAAAATATTCACTCAAAAAAGTCTTATTATTACATACTAAAATAAAAAGTATCCATCGATTCACATATCCCTGAAAATAAGTGTCATGCAGTTTGAGATGTTAAAAGAAAAGTCGTCTATCATCAAAGTAGTTGGTGTTGGCGGCGGCGGCGGTAACGCGGTTAACCATATGTACAAGCAAGGTATAACCGGGGTTGATTTCATTATTTGCAATACCGATGCACAAGCACTTGAGCTGAGCCCTATACCTAACAAGGTACAATTAGGCGCCAGTTTAACCGAAGGGATGGGAGCCGGTTCGATACCCGAAGTGGGTAAAAACTCAGCTATCGAGAATATTGAGGATGTAAAACAAATGCTGGGCAGCAACACCAAAATGTTGTTTATTACTGCGGGTATGGGTGGTGGTACCGGTACCGGTGCAAGCCCTATCATTGCCAAAGCAGCCCGCGAAATGGATATCTTAACCG
>CAXYKR010000146.1:0-6582 GCA_964277815.1 uncultured Mucilaginibacter sp.
ATAAACATGTTTACCAGCGATGCAATGATAATACCTATCAAGCCCATCACCATTAATGAACCAAACTTAGTTAAATCCTGGTTGGTAGTATAACCGGCTACCGCCATAATACCGAACACTGCCGAAGCGGTGATGAATACACCTAATACCGATGAAGCTGTGTAAACCAGTAATACAAAGCTTAAGCTTGTACCCATTAGTGCTGCAAACAAAACAAATAACAAGGTAAGTACCGGTGCCGAAAGTTTATTGATACCAAACGACATCAGCATCACGAATGCCAATGGGGCAAACATCACTATGGTGCCCAGGCCGGTTCTGCGACCGGTGCTCAGGTCAACCAGTTTGCTTAACAAATTGATGTCGGTAGCAAACAGATAAGCGCAAAAGGCAGATATTCCCAGCGCAACAAACATCCACATAAATACATTGGCGATAAACTTGCGCGATGAAGCCTGGTCGTCCAGTTGTATTACATTCTTGTATTGATAATCAAAATTATTACTTTCCATTTTTATAAATTAATCAGGTTAAAGGTATATTATATTTTAGACACTCCAAGTGCCTTAAAGTTTAAGTAAGGCGGCGCATTAATTGTTCTTCTACCCGTTTAAATACCTGTAAGGGCTTAAGCGAGCGCCAGTTTAATTCATCCAAGCCTCCTCCAAAATTGATATAGTAATCAATATTGTTTTGTTTGAATTCTTCAATCACATGTTCCCTGAAATTAACGCCAGCTATCCATCCGTCTTCCACGTCCTGAAACCATTCTTCGTAATAACAATCATCCGAGGAGTGAAAGTTTAATACGTTTTCGCCTATCAGTATAAACTTGTTAATACCGTTATCAATCATCAACTCCATGATTTCCCTTTTCAGTGTCATGATGTCATTATTGATGGCGTCGTTCCATTCGCCGATAAACTCTATGATTACATATCCGCGGTCGTAATCGGCATATAAAACTTTTAAGTATAACGTATTGGAACCAAAATAATCCCATTGCGGGTGCAATAAATAATTATACACCTGCTTATCAAACTCAAACTCGTTATACACCGTAGCATAAAATGGCGAATACTCATCCTCCGACGCTACATAATCATCTCTCCACCTGTAGTATGGCTCTATTTCGTGCATGGGTTATCAATGTGCAGATATGCTAATGTGTGTATGGGCAAATGTTTTACTTGTACGTTTTGCATACCTGCTTTTACTTTTTTTAATTATAGTCCTCTTCCTATTCATCTGCACATACGCACATCAGCATATCTGCACATTATCCTTTATACGCATCAACCGCTTTACGAACGCTGCCGTGCTCGTTTAAGAGTTGAGCTGCCGTTGCCTCATCAACGCCAATTTCCTGCATAACCATGCGGTTTGCGCGGTCAACCAGCTTATGGTTAGTTAACTGCATATCTACCATTTTATTACCTTTTACACGGCCCAGTTGTATCATTGTTGCTGTACTCAGCATGTTTAATACCAGCTTTTGGGCAGTACCGGCTTTCATGCGGGTAGAGCCGGTTACAAACTCCGGACCGGTCACTACCTCAACCGGAAACTGAGCTTCGGCAGCGACGGGGCTGCCGGCGTTGCATACAATGCAGCCGGTAATCAGGCCTTCTTCGTTAGCTTTGCGTAAACCACCAATTACGTAAGGCGTACGGCCCGAGGCCGCAATGCCTACTACCACATCGTTAGCGGTAATATCAAACTCCTGCAAATCTTTCCAGGCCTGCTCGGCGTCATCCTCAGCAAACTCAACGGCTTTGCGTATGGCGCCATCGCCGCCGGCAATAATGCCTACTACCCAATCAAACGGTACACCAAAGGTTGGCGGACATTCTGAGGCATCTACCACGCCTAAACGGCCGCTGGTACCGGCACCAATATAAAACAGGCGGCCACCGGCTCGCATTTTTTCGGTTACAGCCTGCACCAGCTTTTCTATTTGGGGTAACGCTTTGGCTACCGCCTCAGGCACGGTCCGGTCTTCCTGGTTAATGTGCTGGAGTAAGTCGGCAACGGGCAGCTGCTCCAGGTGGGTATAGTGTGAGTCTTGCTCTGTTGTATTAATCATTTCTTTCTTACAAATCTGTAACAAAATTCGGCAAAATTCCGTCAACTACAGCAACGCATAACACATTCAAATACGTATTTTTGTTACGGGGACTTATGAAGCAAACAGCAGTTATTATATTCAGATCGGTAATCTTATTACTTGCCGGTATAGCTATTGGTTTGCTCCTGAACAGGCGTACTGCCGACATTGACGAGCCTTACCACATGACCGGTAACGACAAGCTGGACCGGGTGATGAAGCTGGTGCGCAAAAAGTACGTCGACTCGCTAAACATTGACAGTGTTGAGGGCGTAGCCATTAATAACCTGCTCCAAAAGCTGGACCCGCATTCGGTATATCTTCATAAAAAACAGGCAGAATCATTATCAGAAAAGCTGGAAGGCGGTTTTGACGGCATTGGTGTAGAATCGCAGATTCTGCGCGACACACTTTTTATCGCCCAGGTCATTCCGGGCTCGCCGGCGGCTAAAGCCGGTTTGCCTAATGGGGCTAAAGTGGTTACTCTAAACGGCCGGCCATTTGCAGGCACGCATTTAGACCCGAACAAAGTAAGCGAGGCCTTTGCCGACAAAAAAGATACCGGGCTTGATTTTGGGGTGATAGCTTACGGCGAGCAAACCGTTAAAAACTATCATATCAAGCACGGGCACATTAATATGAGCAGCCTCGATGCCTCATACATGAGTGCGCCGGGAACTGGATATATTAAAATTGGAAAGTTTGGCGCGGCTACGGATGCCGACTTTAGAGCTGCCTTGAAGCGTTTAAAAGCCAATGGTATGCAAAAGCTGGTGCTTGATTTACGCGGCAATGGTGGTGGTTATTTAAATACGGCTACCGCACTTGCTGATGAGTTTTTGCCTAAAAATAAATTGATTGTTTATACCCAGGGCCAGCACGAGCCACGTACCGATTATTTTGCAACTGATTCGGGCGTTTATGAGAACGGCAAGCTGGCGGTGTTGATTGACGAGCATTCGGCATCGGCCAGCGAGATATTGGCCGGAGCCTTGCAGGATTTAGACCGGGCCGTGATTGTGGGCCGCCGTTCATTCGGTAAGGGGTTAGTACAAGAGCAGTTTTCGTTTGATGATGGGTCGGCATTAAATTTAACGGTGGCCAGGTACTTTACGCCTTCGGGCCGCAGCATCCAGAAATCGTATAAAAAGGGTACTGAGAGTTACCGGAATGAGTTAAGCGAACGTTTGCAAAAAGGAGAACTGTATGTGGCGCAAAATAATGCAGATGACAGTACCTTTAATACTTCGGTTACTTACCACACCAGTGCCGGTAAAAAAGTATATGGCGGTGGTGGCATTATGCCCGATGTTTTTGTGCCCGAAGATGCAGCTATTAATGTACCTTTAATTAACGAGTTAAGCCGTGCGCAGTTATTTACCGCTTATGTGATTGACCATATGCAGGGAGTGTTGAAAAACTACAAAACCCCATCTGAGTATGTACAGTATTACAGCGTAACCGATGATGAGCTGACCCGCTTTATTGTTTACGCAGCGGGTACGCTCAAAGAGATGGACTCGCACGAAATTGCCTTGGCTAAAAATTATATGAAGCTACTGCTGAAAGCACAAGGCGCCCGCTTTAAATGGGGTAACGAGTGGTATTACCGCATCATCAACCAAAATGATTTGGCAATATCCAAAGCTGAAGCCGCTATGGATAGTAATAGTTAGGATGTAAAGGACATATCATCAAGCAAAACGGCCGCTGGATTTACTCCGGCGGCCGTTTTGCTTTTATATTGTTCAAAAGCATCTATTCTTCAACAACCTCGCTGTGCGGGCTGCTTACTTCTTCTTCCTGCTTTTTAAAGTAGCGGTTTTGAAATATTAATATCAGGATTACGCCTACAGAAATGGCGGCATCAGCCAGGTTAAAGATGGGCCTGAAAAATTTAAATTCTTCGCCGCCCCAAACCGGTAACCAAGCCGGAAATGTGCCCTGTATAATAGGGAAATAGAACATATCTACTACCCGGCCCTGAAAAATAGGGGCATATTTATAAATTACCCCGTAAAAGGTCGAATCTATAATGTTGCCTAAAGCTCCGGCAAAAATAAGTGCTACGTTAAGGATAAGGCCACGGTGGTATTTATGTTTAATTAAATAAACCAGCGCTACGCCAATGCCAATTACGGCAAACACCCTAAACAACGACAAAGCCAGTTTACCGGCCACGCCGCCTAACTCCCAGCCAAAAGCCATACCATTGTTTTCGGTGTAAAGCAACATGCCGCGGTCGCCCAGAAAATGAATTTCCTGGCCCATGTACATGTTGTTACGCACCCAAATTTTAATGGCCTGGTCTGCCAGGATAACTAAAAAAGCTAATAAAAAAGGTTTTACGTAAGATGCCTTCATGTATTACTGCTTCAGTTTGGCTTCCATGCTCATGGTAGTATGCGGCACGGCACGCAGGCGTTCCTTTTGTATCAGCTTACCGGTTACGCGGCAAATACCGTACGTTTTGGTTTCGATGCGTACCAGGGCAGCTTCCAACTGCTCAATAAATTTTTTCTGGCGGGCAGCTAACTGGTTAATCTGCTCTTTTTCTAAAGTAGCCGAGCCGTCTTCTAAAGTTTTATAAGTGCCAGCAGTATCATCAGTACCATTTAAGTTAGGATTACTTAATGATGATGCCAGTGCATTCAGCTCTTCGCGTGCGATGCGGATTTTGTCTAAAATGAGTTCTTTAAACTCTTGCAGCTCTGCGTCTGAATATCTTGTTTTTTCCGGTTGTGGTGTGCTCATTATATTTTACTGATAGATATTAATATTTCGTTATCGTCAATAACGGTTTTTTCACCCTCGGTCAGTTCGTTATCTAACTGGATGTCAGCCGCTAAAATTTCGGCGCAAATATAGGATAAATTGTTTTTAACCGCCTCGCTGATTAACGGGTGGTTACTCAGGCGTACATTGATTTTGTCGGTTACTTCGAAATTATTTCCCTTGCGCAAGTTCTGGATACGGTTAATCAACTCGCGTGATATGCCCTCCTGTTTCAGTTCTTCGGTTAAGTTAACATCTAAAGCAACGGTTAGTTTGCCTAAGTTTGCTACCTGCCATCCCGGTACGTCTTCGGCACTGATTTCAACATCAGTAGTCGAAATAGTATGGCCGGTGCCTTGTAGGGTAAAGCGTCCCTGGCTTTCCAGGCTCGCAATATCTTCCTGCGTAAACTCGGTAATAGCCTGGGCTACAGCCTTCATATCTTTACCTACCTTTTGACCCAAAGCCTTAAAGTTTGGTTTAATCTTACGTTTGATAAAGCCGGCTGTGTCGGTGATGTACTCGATGGCTTTAATATTGGTTTCAGACAAGATAAGTTCTTTAACTTGGTCTACCTGATGTTCAAAGTTTTTATCCAGTATCGGCAATAATATTTTGCTGAGTGGCTGGCGTACATTGATGCCTACTTTTTTACGCAATGATAAAGTAAGCGACGAGATATCCTGCGCTAACTGCATACGCTCTTCCAGCGCTTTATCTACCAGTTCGGTTTGATAAACCGGAAAATCGGCCAGGTGAACAGACTCAAACTGTTCTTTACCGGTAGCCGTGTTTAAGTCGTTATACAAACGCTCAGCGAAAAACGGCGCGATAGGCGACATCAGCTTGGCAATGGTTACCAAACAGGTATATAAGGTTTGGTAAGCCGAAGTTTTATCTTCAGAGTTGTCAGACTTCCAGAAACGGCGGCGGCTCAGGCGTACGTACCAGTTGCTCAGGTGTGCATCCACAAAGTCCTGAATGGCGCGGGCAGCTTTGGTTGGCTCAAAGTCTGCATAAAACGCGTCAACCTCTTGGGTTAAAGTATTCAACAGCGATAAAATCCAGCGGTCAATTTCAGGGCGTTGGCTTAACTCAATTTCGGGGCTGCTGTAATCAAACTTGTCAATGTTGGCATACAGCGCAAAAAAGGAGTAAGTGTTATACAGCGTACCGAAAAATTTACGGCGCACTTCGTCTACCCCTTCAATATTAAATTTAAGGTTATCCCAGGGCGATGCATTGCTAATCATGTACCAACGGGCGGCATCGGCGCCATACTGCTCAATGGTATCAAACGGGTCAACAGCGTTGCCTAAGCGTTTAGACATCTTGTTGCCGTTTTTATCAAGTACCAATCCGTTTGATACCACGTTTTTAAACGCAATACCCGGGTTGCCTACCTGTTTGTTTACGACTTTAACTTCATCACTGGCTTCGCTCAGCATTACGGCTATAGCGTGCAGGGTAAAGAACCAGCCACGGGTTTGGTCAACACCCTCGGCAATAAAATCGGCCGGGTAAGCATTGGCAAACTCTTCTTTATTCTCGAACGGGAAATGCCATTGCGCATAAGGCATAGCGCCCGAGTCGAACCAAACGTCAATCAGGTCGGGCTCGCGGAACATTTTTTTGCCGGTTGATGAGGTTAATATCACATCGTCCACATAAGGGCGGTGCATATCGTCCAGTTTAAAGCC
>CAXYKR010000147.1:0-2558 GCA_964277815.1 uncultured Mucilaginibacter sp.
CGTAACTTTTATTTTATCCGCCGTAAGGGCACGGAGGATTATGGGTTAACCAGCAACTTTATGAACTACGCGTTGCAATATCATTAAATTGAAATTCTGAAAACTTTACTTTTTGCCCGATGTAGTATTATGAACGATGCATAAAAGCATCATTAAATTGATACAACCTATGGCAAATTTAAGTAACCGTAAAGTAGCTATCCTGACTGAAGAGGGATTTGAGCAAGTGGAGTTAACCAGTCCGAAAGAGGCTTTGCTGGCAGCTGGTGCCACCGTACACATTATATCACCACAAAGCGGAAAAATTAAAGCGTGGGATAAAGATAAATGGGGTATTGAGGTAGACGTGGATAAAGTGCTGACCGACGTAAGCCCGGATGATTATGATGCCCTGGTATTACCCGGCGGTGTGTTAAACCCGGATAAATTGCGCCAAAATAAAGACGCAGTGGCATTTGTATCTGCATTTTTGGACGAAGGCAAACCAGTGTCGGCAATATGCCACGGTCCGCAAATGCTGATTGAGACCGGCATGATTAAAGGCCGCAAATTAACCTCATATCCATCATTGCAAACCGACTTAAAAAACGCCGGTGCCGAATGGGTAGACGAAGAAGTAGTAACCGACAATGGTTTAGTAACCAGCCGCACACCAGCCGACCTGGAGGCGTTTAACAAAAAAACAATTGAAGAAATTGGCGAAGGCGTGCATGATGCCGCCCATAGCTAATCGTGATTAGTGTAAACTAATATTGAAACGGATTCTTTCAAAAAAGCAGAACTTTAATAGGTTCTGCTTTTTTGTTTCTATTGCGTTAGGGTGAAAATAAGATGGTACCTATTGCTTACAAGGCACAACAACATCATTCTTTTGAGAACAAGTTTGCAACTTATTTCACTAACACTTTACAAGTATTTTAAAATGTAGTTAGTATTGGAGCATTCCAATTTGGGTTTACTGTAGCAGTGAATCCTGCACTCATGGGGGCAAATAAATTACCTGTTAAAACAGCTTTTTGATTGCGGCCAACAGTAACATAAACACGCTTATCTGCTAAAACTTTACGGGAAGCGTCATATGCGGTGATACTTACCCTAAACGACGTGTACCGTTCTACAGTATAAAAGAAAAAAGGCGAGAGCTTGTTGCCTATATCCGTAGCGGTTACCGTATATATTTTACCTTGTACTTGCGATACTCCTGCTGCAGAAAAATATACTGTCATGCCGGGATAATCTTTACTGTAAAATACCTCGATTGTTGCCACATTAGCAGGTATGGCATCCAGTATATTTACTTCCAAACCACCAACAAGTCGGTCCAGCCTAACGGCTTGTGTAACGGAAGTTGTTCCAACCGTCAGGTCAATTTTTTTGCCAAAGGTATCATTCCAGGTATTATTAGAGGGCGAGAAATAGCTGAAATCGCTAAAACCATTAGGAGGATTTATCCATTTTAAGCTTCCTTTGGAGGCAATAATTGCCACTACATAGTTGCCCGATGGCAATTGGTCGCTGATAGTGCCAAAATCGGGTGATGTGCTGGCCTGATTAATTTCTTTGACAAGTGTACCGTCTGCGTTAAAAACCCGGTAGTATAAGTTATCAGCATAGTTTTTTAAAGTGTCGCCAACAGCCTGCGTCTGTTTTTCTCCAGAGGCGGAGAAGGTGGTTAAGGTTGGAGCAAAGTTTTGCAGGTTAAAAGTGACATCGTACTTTTTTCCGGTTGCTTCAGGTTTGTCCTCAGATTGGTTGGATTTTTTACATCCAAAAAATATCAGTGCTACGAAAAGGATAGGTAGACAAAATTTCATAAACGTGTTGTGTAAATTTAGATTGGTCTTGCTTAATAAAATTCTAATGTAAGTAATTACATACAACTATGATGAATGAGAAAAAGTTTAGAAAGTTCTCACTTAACTAATAGTAAATCAATGCGGTTTAAAAGAGTATTTGTTGATAATCTCATGACTGGTTTTTTAAAATGAAAATTATCAACAGCCTAATTTAATGATTAATTAGAAATGCTATGGCATTTTAAATGGTTTTGAAAGTTTGCTAATCCATACTTATCTGAGAAATTAGTGTTCAATTCATTGGTGCAAATCAGTCATTACTCATTCACTGGCGGTATAAGTTTGTTAATGTTCATAAAAATCAAATAGTCAATATAATTTCGGGACTAATCTTAGTAACCTATCTTTGCCCGATGCCTCAACAAAAAGCCCTGATTATTGGTGCCGGTATAGCCGGAATAGCTACGGCTATACGTTTAGCCGTTAAAGGTTATGCGGTTGAGGTTTTTGAGGCCAACCATTATCCGGGGGGCAAGCTGTCTGAATTTGAGCAGGAAGGCTATCGCTTTGATGCCGGCCCCAGCCTGTTTACCATGCCGCAGTATGTAGATGAGTTATTTACACTGGCTGGTAAAAATCCTAAAGATTATTTCAGGTACCAAAAGTTGAATATCGTTTGCCATTATTTTTTTAACGAGGGTACCCGCATCAACGCTTATGCCGACCCCAGCAAACTGGCTAACGAAGTAAATAAGCAAACCG
>CAXYKR010000148.1:0-8812 GCA_964277815.1 uncultured Mucilaginibacter sp.
GCCTTGGCAGCCGCATACGGCAGCGTGGCATCATACAACGGCAGCCGCCCCTGTATAGAGGCAATGTGGATAATTACGCCGCTGCCCCGCTCCAGCATCTGCGGCAAAAAAGCCCTGTCGAGCCTAACGGGTGCCAGCAGGTTGGTACTGATGGTGCTTTCCCAATGCTCATCAGTCAGCACCGCAAAGCCACCGCCCGGGGTTTCGGAGGCGCCCAGGTTGTTAATCAAAATATCCAGCCTGCCGTAGCGGCTCAATACCTGCCGGGCAACCTCATTTGCCGCCTCGCGCAAGCTAAGGTCGGCCGCGATGAAGTGCAGGTCGGGGTCGGGCTGGTGGGGTTGGTTGCGGGCGGTAATAATAACGGTTGCCCCGGCTAACTTTAAGCGTTGGGCAATGGCTTGCCCGGTACCCTTGGTGCCACCGGTTACCAGGGCTATTTTGCCGGCTAATTCGTTACTGTAATTTATTTGCTGTTGCATCATGGTTTTTGTTTTGTGCAAATTTCAGCAGTACGGCGGTGCCTTGCAATTACGGGTTTACGAATCGGATAGGGACAAATTGGTCCGTATTGCCCGGTTGCAACGCCTGTTGTATATTTGTGTTGATGTACGTAAAAAAGATTGTTCCGACACTTAATTGCGGGCTCGACCTGGTTGGCGAGGTGCTGTACGGCAAGTGGAAAATCCGCATTTTGTGGTTTATACACCAGGGCCACCTGCGGCCCAGCGAACTGCAGCGCAAAATACCGGACATGACCCGCCGGGTGCTGAATGTGCAACTCAAAGAAATGGAAGACCACGAACTGGTAACCAAAACCATTTACCCCGTGATGCCCCCCAAGGTGGAGTACACGCTTACGGATTTTGGCCAAACGCTTATCCCACTCATTGGCGCCATTGGCTTTTGGGGCGACGAACACCAGGACCGCTTGCGCCGGGTTATTTTAAAACATAACGCCATTGCCGCGTGCGAATCTGAAAATGCTGAATTACTTTAATTGTCCGCTATAATGGTGCGTTATTGCCTGCTGCTCGTTACCCTATTGCCATGGTTTATTTTAAACAGCTACGCTCAATCGTACCCGGACGTGGCGACGAAAATACATGTAAGTAAATTGGACAGTACGGCCCCGGGACTGCACTGGCGGCTTTGGGCCGACCAGGGCTGGGGCACGGCTTCGATAATCCAGATTGACCAGGGCGCTAACGATGCCTTTTCAGGCAAGATTATTTTATATACTACCGAGGCGGTGGATGTTGAAAAGGAAATGCCGACAGGCCGCGTGTATAGTACCGTAACCGCCATGCCGCCCGCCCAAGCCAGCCAAATTGCCGGTTACATCAACCAAAACCACATCAACGACATCCCAACAGACCGCCTGATTAAAGGCTGGACCAGGGGTATGGACGGCAGTACCTACCAAATTGAATATACAGAAGCGTACCGCTATCACCAAAAATTTTACTGGACGCCAACCGCTCGCCCCGAGCTGAAAGAAGCCGTAATCATCCAAAAGCTGATTGATACTACCAGAACTATTCTTAATCTTAAAACGGGCGTCAGGCTTTTCTGTAACCAGATTCCGTTCGAGTCATGGTCGACTGGGATTACTAATATAAAACATATCAGGGGCTGGTTAGGCAGGCTCCGGTACAAACACGAGCGCAATGCTTACCGCAGGCGGATGCATATTGAGGAAAAGCCTTAATTTGCAGCAGCAGTGGTGATGTGTTTGCATCGTTTATTTTACTCAGCCATCGTGCCAAATTTATTTCGGCATCCCACAGGACATGTTTATTACCTTGGTAATGTAAATATTTATCAATCAGTTCGTGAGATGCCGATATACATGGGCATGAGAAAATAGAAATCACCTTAATCCACCACGGCGCACCAGTCATCGTCGGTTTCAAAATAATCGGTAACTCTTTCGGCCTTTTTAACACTTCGGATGATGTCATAGCTTATCATAATATCGTAATCTTGAAAGTAAGGATGACTGCAACGCGAGCAATGTTCGGCCTCCAAAAAACCCCATACTTTAACCAGGGGGATACCCGGCCTGCCTTGGTCGTTTCCTCCCCATGTAAGCCGGTCGCCTATGTGGTAAATAAACTGCCAGGTATCGCCAAATTTAAACTGCATCTTTTCTTGCTGCTTGTGATGACAGTTTTCACATGTCAGCGTCACTAATAGTGTATTGAATGCTCCCATAATGGGTCAAACATTAAATTATTGAATCTAGCATACTCATCCCTATAAACAAACATCTGACGATTAATACTCAGCAAATACCAAAACTGCATCACTCTTATGGCGTTTGTTTACCAACTTCCGGATAGCTCCTGAGGTAAGCTTTATGTGCTTTACGCAGGCGGCGTGCTTCTTTACGGGGCAATATCTTCATGGCTACGCCCGGGCCACCCGTTTTATAGCTTAAAAACGTATTACTATCCGAAAAATCAGTAAAGCATTGTTGATAACCAACTATCTTCTCTGTATTTGAAATAAAACGCGTGATTTTCTTCGCCTCATCAGTTTTAATAGCTGCTGGCGACCAATAAGACTTAAATGAAAAGGTGGCGTCATCGGTTTGCTCTATAAGGTAAGTCACGCCATCTAAACCCATGACATCACCCCAGCCTTTAATTTGTTTTTCAGTAGGTATCTGGTCAATACCATAAACTTTTTTCAAGCTATCAATGTCTCTAATTTGCGCGTTACTAAGTGCGTAAGTTTTTAAAAACACTTTTTCGGAGGGTTGCCAGGTAATCGGGTCTTGATACTCGCAAGTGTATATGATGAGCTTACTCTCGGTAGAATTTAAAATTAGAACATATGAGGTATATTGACCGCAGAACCACATCCGCCACTCGTGCCCGGCAGAGGGCTGGTTTAGGCTGGGCAGGTTGAGTTTGGCGGCATGCTTAAGCATGTTTCCGTACCAAAAACCGGTGTCGCTGTCGGCAGTTAGCCGTTTACCTTGCGCCTGCAGCAAGTGGCCCTGAATGAGCAGGCTAATTACAAGAGTGATATATTTTAGCGAGTTGAGCATAGGCTGGTTATAAGGCTGAAGGTAGTTGTTTTTCGATTTAAATAATAAGCCTAACAATCATTACCGACAGCAATAACTAATTGCTGAAAATCGAATAAGAGAATCTTAAATGTGCGGATATATGTGTTTACAAAATGGCATCACTCAAAATCACTTAAATCCAGAAATTTTCGCCCTACATGAACTTCAAACTTCTGCATCAGCCTTTCAATGACTGCAAGTGGTATATCCAGCTCAAAACTGCTGAACTGAAGCTGCTTCAGGTCGTCGTTGCGAAATACTTCGGCCAGTATCTGGTGGTCGTCTGCCCGGTAAACTTCGATGCCTAAACCATCGCGGATAACGTCACTGGCAACTTCAAAATGGTAAGTAACTCCTTCGATAACGAAACTCATGGTTCAGTTGATTTTACTTTAGAAAGATAGGGGTTTCATCCTGAATTTTCCCATCGGTTTCTTACACTAATAAACCTCCTGCTAAGCAATATTTTATGCGCTGAATACAGCGTGGCAACTTTATGTCTTTGGAGTTAGTTAGTGCTGGCTTATTACTCAAACAAAAAATGTTCAATCTTACCCAATAGCGCGTACTGGTCTGCAAAACCAAAGTTGGTTAAAATAATAACTGTGTAACCTTGCTTAATATAATGGGCATTCATGGCATGCCAGCCCGAACTGTCGCCGGGGTGGCCAATAAAGCTGCGGTTTTTTTTGTCGGTAGTTATCCAAATGTAACCAAAATGAGAATCGCCCCATTGTGGTGTGTATTCGGCCGTCATCAGTTTTAAATGTTTTTGATTCATAAGCTTTGCATTGAAAACCACCTGGTCAAATTTATATAAATCTGATATACTGCTCCAGGCTCCTCCTGCTGATAGCGGGATAGACCCATGGTCATAGTTGTACGGTAAACTTTTTATTCCGGCGCCATCTTTAGTGTATCCAATTGCATATTGCTGCTGCTCGTCGTCCAATGTCCAATAAGGGGTAAAGACCGTGTTAGTGAGCTGCGATGGTTTGCAGACCGACAAACTAAAATGATCCTGGAACGACATCCCTGTAATCTTCTCTACCACGGCACCTAATGTGATTGCATCTCCTGTCGAATAAATGCAGCTATCGCCGGGGTTATACACCAGCGGCATCGACCGCATAAAAGGCAGCATATCGGTACAATTTTTTATGCCTTTGTAACTGAAACCTTTGGCCTTAAAAAAATCATCAAACCCGGCCGAATGGGTGAGAATCTGGTGAATAGTGATAATGTTGCCTTTGGGCAATCCGCTGATGTACTTACCTATGGTATCGGTAAACCTGAGCTTGTGCTGCTGGGCCAGCCGGGTGATTACCGTGCCAACAAATACTTTGGAGGCCGACGATAAGTCGAAACGCGTATCGGGGGTATTTAAAATCTTCTTTTCGCGATTGGCATAGCCGTAACCCTTTGAATGTAACACGTGCGATTTATCGGCAATTAAAACAGCGCCAGAAAACTGCTCATTTGCGGTCATTTGCTGTAACAGGCTATCAATTGCTGCGATTGAATGGGTTTGAGCCAACAGCCGCATGGTGCCGGTTAATAGCAGCAAAAGAAAGATGGTTGATGATTTCATTGCGGAGATGTCCTTCTTCAAATATAAATGCACTCGAACGACAGACCGCATTTTTAACATCATTTAACAGGTTTTGTATATTGAGTACATCAGGGCAAAACCTCCAGCCTCAACTCCACCATATCCGTTTTGGGATTGAGCGGTTCGCTTAGCCAAAAGTTGCTGAATTGAAAAATACGTGCTTTATGGTAAAGTACAGAAAGCAGCCGGTTGCCCCGCCATTTTAAGTCGAGCTGCTGGCAATGGTCGGCCAGCAAAATAGCCTCAGATAGCTGGTCGGGGGGCAGTTTTTGTCCGTGCAGCACCAGGCATACCCGGTTGGCGGTAGCAACGGTAGCACCTCCGTCAGCTTCAATCAACACCGCATCTATGGTCCCGTCCGGAGAGGTAACTCTCTTTAATTCTGTAAATGTATTTTGGGAGTTCAGATTGCTTGTACCTGAACTGCACGCCGCCAGGCCAGTCATCAACCCAAGGTATACTATCGTCGCTCTATGTATCAATTTTCAGTTTGTTTTTTAACTTTAAATATTGGGCTTACCGGCTTGAGCAATATGCAATTAATTTTAATTGGTGGAGATTTTACGTCCGTTTAGGCGGTAGATACAATCAATTTGCTTTTGTTTTATTGAATTATCGACTTGCATTGCATTCCATAAATTGCCTTGAAAGAAATATTTAAATAACAACACAAGCCCCATATCATTAACCGAGCCACATTGAGAACACCTGGCCATCGTCTTATTATCAATAAGTTAAATACAATTATTATTTAAATATATTTTGATTTATTATTTATTTAATATTAGCTTTAGGTAACCGCAAGGCTTCCCCTAAATCAAACACAATCCCCATGGAACTTATAACCGTGATGGCGCCCGAGCCGGCAGCCAACAGCATCAACACATCTTCAGCCTTTCAGCACCCTTTGCAGGAATTGGAAACTTATGTGTCGCGCAGTCAAAACGCTAAACTAACCGACTCTTTCCGCAGGTTTAAAGAGGCACTCTCAGAACCTGAAGCAAGCATTAACGACGTACCCGCTATTACTGCCGCCCACCCCATAACAGCGCCCCCATTGCCCGAGCGCGAAGAACATAGTTACATGGCCATGTCGTCTCTGTTTTCGGCCAATGTAAAGCACTGGTAAGGCGGCTATCAATGATCGAACAGTATAATTGCCTGGACAAACATTGCAAGAATGGCTGCGTCCAACTGATGCAGTCATTCTTATGCCGTAAATTCCTGCGTATAAGGTGTGTGATAATGATGCGCAAAATAACACCCGGAGTAAGCAAACCCACAGGAGTCTATTTGGGCTGTACCGGCAAGCCGATATATTTTACGCCTGCTTTTGGCGCCTTTTTATTTCGCTATTAATTTCGGTAACGCTGGTAAAAACCGGGATTAAAGTTATCAGGGCGCCTATGCCTACCGGCATCAGCGTATAGTTTTTTGTTTTGGCAATCAGGTAAAACAAAACGCCGCAAACTAAAATCATCCCCACGGTAATGCCTACCAGTAACGAAGTCATTTTTTTCTTTTTTTCGGTTAATTGTTCGAGCGTCAGGCTGCCAAGTTTTTGAGAGGTTTTCATTGTAATAAGCGTTTAATAGACTTTGATTTACTAATGGATATTTAGGTGTAAGTTAATGCTTTATTGGCATATCATCATAAAAAAAATTGATTGTGGTGAACATTTTGTTCTTTGAATGTATGGCTACCTAAAATGATTAACAGAAGCACGTCATGGCAATTCGTAGCAGATAGAGCAACCCAATGTTGGCAGCCGCTTGCTTACTGCATCCAGCATGAATCTTTACCTGCCTCGGGCTTAAAATGAAATTTTTCGCCATCAAAATAGTCAATTTGCTTACTTAAAGAATCTATCCAAACGGCATTGTTTGTTTGTAAATTACACATGACCGTAAACCGCTTAAACTGCAAAAGCTTACCTGTAGCTACATCGTATATTTTGATGCGCGCACTGTTGTGATGGCCATGCACCTCGGCCAAACACCAATAGCCTTCGTTTTTTCCTTTGACATGGAAAAAGTTTTCCTGCATCCTGATAAGTCTGTCAGGCCTTTTATTGCGCGACGGACCGGATGAACAGGAAAAGACTGCAAGCACGACTGCTAAAAGGAATGTTCGGATAACAAAAGCACGAAAATTTATCATCAATTTATCCTTTAGTAACCGCTGAAGCCAAAAACATCCCAACATCTTCGGCCAAAACCGACAGAAAAGTCTGGCGGTAAGGCTGGCAGTCTTCCACCTGCGACGGCAGTTGGTCCATGTAGCTAAAATGCCCGGCATCTTCATCGGTATAAAATACAACTTTGGCTGGGTCGGGTAGTTTTTGCGCGAATACTTTAACCCGCTCAGGCGGCACTACGTTGTCCTGCGTACCGGTACGCAGGTATATCCGCGCGTCTACATCCAACGACGCCTCCGGGTGCATAAAAAAGTCTACGGCCGGTGCCAGCAAAACCAGTCCGTCAAAGTTGAGTGGCATGCCCGATGCCACTTCCTCCCCGGCACGGGTCCGGGCCTTTGCGCCGGCCAGCACCAAAAGCGCCACGCAACCCAGCGAGTGCCCCATGCACATTATACGCAACCCGGCTGGTACGTACTGCTGCATTGCCAGATGAAGCCGCCGGATGCGGGTATCCAAGTCCTGCTTAGTAGGAGCCACTGGCGGCAACATATCAAAATGCGGCGCCACTACAGTATACCCCTGCCCGGCCAGTGCCTGTAACACCCCCAAATGCCGCAACGGACTACCGCCGCGCCCGGCAGCAAAAACCACCACCCCAGCTGGCTGTTCGGCTTCTATTAAGGTTACTGCAAACGTGTTTTGGCCGTCGGTGAGTTGTTGGGTGCTTTCGGAGAAATGCATGGGTTGTTTTTAAGGTGTTGCAAGATACGGAAGCCCCACCTAAATCCTCCCCAGAAGGGAGGACTTTTAATAACTAATACATTCTGTAAATTCATAAATACTGTAAATTCTGATCCAAGACAAAAGAAGTAGCCGCTCCGGCAATAAGGAGGCGAAATAAGCTTACACTCACCATCGCAGTTGCAAACGTACTGGTCAAACGGCGATATTTCCTAAAGAGATGGCGCCCATACCTCGCAAAGACGCGCCGCATGTATTTAATCACTCACAACTCGCCCATTCATCACTTACTCATTCTCTAATTAGCTTCCCCAAAATCTTCTTAAAAAATTTGCACATCAAAAACTTATCTCTACATTTGTATCGCAGGCGATTTAATCGCAAAAGATATTAACTGACCTTATGAAAACTTTGTATGAAACCAGCGCTACGGTGACTGGCGGACGGAATGGTAAAGTGAGCAGCCACGATGGCGCTTTAGATATTGAAGTAAGAATGCCCAAAGAACTGGGCGGCAACGGTACGGGTTATACCAACCCCGAGCAATTATTTGCAGCCGGTTATGCTGCTTGTTTTGACAGCGCCCTAAATTTAGTGATGAGCCAGGCTAAGGTGAAGCCCGAGTCACCATCAACGGTAAAAGCTACCGTAGGCTTGCAACAGGGCGAAAATGGGGGCTTTGGATTGGCTGTTGCCCTGGATGTGACTATTCCGGGTGTGGATAAAGCACAGGCCGAGCAACTGGTGACCCGTGCGCACGAGGTTTGCCCCTATTCTAATGCTACCCGCGGTAACGTGGAGGTGAAGTTAAGCGTGGTGTAACGCGGTAGCAGGTGTTTATATATATGTGTGAGAGCGGCCGGGAGCGGTCGCTCTTTTTTTGTTTAATACGACATCATCATTTTTTTTTCGCTATTTTATTAACCAAGAGGTAAGTTTGCGTGTTAATGGGGTGATGCGATGCGTGCACGATTGCCCGCACCTGCCCAAACAACTATGAAGATACCCAATACCAACGACCGTTACCTGCTTGATAATCAGCTCTGTTTTCACCTATATGCGGCCTCACGGCTCATGACACGCTGCTACCAGCCCGTGTTGGATGATTTGGGTATTACCTATCCGCAATACCTAACGTTGATGGTGCTTTGGGAACATGACAACGTAAACCTGACCTGGCTGGCCGACCGGCTCAAACTGCAATCTAACACGCTTACCCCATTGCTCAAACGGATGCAGG
>CAXYKR010000149.1:0-5044 GCA_964277815.1 uncultured Mucilaginibacter sp.
ATCATAAAGCAAAGTTAGTAATTAAATATAACAGCAGATTATCACTGTATTATCACATTATCAATGAGGCGGGTATGGCCAACGCGGGCGGCCACCAATGCCACTAAACTCTTACTGTGTGCAGTGGCCGGTTGCAGCGTTTGCCCATCGGCAATTTCAAAATATTCCAACTGTGTATCGGCCTCATGGCTGATAGTCGCCGAGGCCTGCTGCTCAATATCTCTTAATGAATGGCCGGCAACATAATTGGCTTTAGCCTGTTGCAGAGCGCGGTACAAAATCAGGGCATGCTGGCGGTCGGTACCCGACAAGTGTATATTTCTGGAACTCATGGCCAGGCCATCAGGTTCGCGTTCAATGGCACACATTACAATTTTAACTGGTAGGTGCAGTAACTCTACCATGCGGTTAATCACCATGACCTGTTGATAATCCTTCTGCCCAAAAAAGGCAACATCCGGGTTAATGATGCTAAAAAGTTTATTGACCACCTGCGTTACCCCCTGGTAATGCCCAGGTCTGAATTTGCCTTCCAGCAAGTGTTCCAGTTCGCCAATATCCATGTGCCACTCTTCGGGTCCGTTGTACATTTCGCTAACCGGCGGGTTAAACAATACATCGCAACCGGCCTGCTCCAGCTTCGAAATGTCGGCCTCAATAGGGCGGGGGTATTTCTCCAGGTCTTTGGGGTCGGTAAACTGGGTGGGGTTTACAAAGATGCTGCACACTACTACATCGGTTTGCTGTTTGGCTTGCGCAAGCAGTGATAAGTGGCCCTGGTGCAGAGCGCCCATGGTGGGCACGAAACCAACTTTTTTACCGTCGGCCTGCAGCTGTTTGAGGTAGTATCCAACCTCTTTTTTGGTGGTAAATATTTTCAACTAAAAAATAATTAAAAAAGCGGGCAAAGGTGTGTAATTATGCGCTTAAAACCAAAACTACTTGCATAAATCGTTGATAGTTCATAAGATAATGTGTATATTTGCACTCTCAAATTTTATTTGAACTTCTTTACATATAACTTAATTTTGATATAGAGATGGGTAAATCTAAGCTTTTGTTCATAACTCATGAAATGTCTCCCTTTCTTGAACTCACCAAGATTTCTGAAATAACTCGCCAGCTTCCGCAGGCAATGCAAGACAAAGGCTTTGAGATTCGTATTTTAATGCCGCGCTTCGGGAACATTAATGAACGCAGGAACAGGCTTCACGAGGTGATACGGTTGTCGGGAATGAATATCATTATTAATGACAATGATAATCCGTTGATTATCAAGGTGGCTTCTATACCGGCAGCACGTATGCAGGTGTATTTCCTGGATAATGAGGAGTATTTTCAGCGTAAGCATGTTTTTGGCGATAAAGACGGAAAGTTTTATGCCGATAATGATGAGCGCATGATTTTCTTCTGTAAGGGTGCTTTAGAAACAGTTAAAAAATTAGGATGGTCGCCTGATGTGGTGCATTGCCACGGTTGGATGAGCGCTTTGGTGCCGGCTTACCTTAAAACTACTTATAAAGACGACCCGACGTTTAAACACTCAAAAGTAGTGTATTCGATTTATGAAAACGCATTTACTGACAGTTTAAACCCTGAGTTTGCCCGCAAAGCAGTAATGAGCGACATGACGGAGCAGCATACTGAAACCTTTAAGCCGGGTACCAACAATGCCTTGCACGAAGGTGCCGTACAATACAGTGATGCAGTGGTTTTAGCCAGCGAAAACCTGGACACTGAAGTGTTAAATTATGTTAAAAACAGCCAAAAACCTGTTTTAGAATTTGATTCGACCGCTGATTTCGAAAATTATTACAATTTTTACGACGAAATTACCAACGATGAACTGGTAAACGTTGCTTAAGATTTGAAAGTACATATGAAATTTTTCCGGATAGACTTATTAACCCTGTTGATAAGTCTTTTTATTTTGGGTAGTTGCAAAAACCAGAATGAAATTGGTTTGCCCGTTGGCGACCAGCAGATTAATGGTACCCTGATGGTTTATGACGATATAGTTGTTAAAACGGATACTGATAACGTGCCGGTGCAAGCACCTGGAGCCAATTCGTCTAAAGTTGCTTTATCTGACTTAAACGATAATACATTAGGCGTTACGGAGTCGGGCATCGCTGCTTTTCTTAACTTGCCTGGCAGTACAGCTTATACCGTACCTACCGGTACCGTAACTACCGACTCGGTAGTGATGGAATTACGTTATGCAGATGGTTTTTACGGCGACTCTTTAAATTCGAAGTATCGGGTAAATGTTTATCCGCTTAAAGAGAAAATCAGCCAAAATTCTTATTATGTAAACAGAGCCTGGAACTATGATTCGCTGGCTACGTTAAACAGTACAACCAGTGCGGTTAATATACGGCCCAAAACCCGTGTAAGGATGTACAACATTATTAAGGGAGCACCTGATACGCTTCGTAATGTTGCCGCCCATTTGCGTATACGTTTAAATAACAGTACCATTCCTAACTTACTGTTTAATAACGCAACTGCTATTACATCGACTACTGCGTTTGAAAACGCCTTTAACGGCATTTATTTAAGAATGAAACGTGATCAGGCAAACCAGGTAGGTGGCACTGCAATGTTTAACCTGGATTCGAGTAGGGTGAATGTTTATTATCGTGTAGTAAACAACGGCGTTACTGATACCTCGGTAGTTACCTTACCGATTGTTGGCAATGTCCCTTATGTAAAGCCCCGTTACAATACATATCCGGCAGCGGTAAAAAGTGCTTTAACTTCAACTGCATCAGACCAAACTTTTTACTTGCAAGGTTTGGCAGGTTTGAGAGCCAAGGTAAGCTTCCCTAACCTGAAAACGATGTTTGGCTCGGCAGACGTGAACAGCATCGCCATTAACCGGGCGGAGCTGGTGATTACGCCTAAGCCGGGTACGTACCTGCCACCTTTTGTGCCGCAGCCACAACTGACGATGTATCGACTGGATATCGCCAAGCAGCGCCAATTACTACCTGACGCTAATGGCAGCAGTCAGGGCGCAATCGACCCGCGTTTCTTTTCGACTGCAGTGTTTGGTGGCTATTTTCTGCCTACGCAAAAAGAATATCATTTTGTAATTACCGGTTATCTTCAGGATTTATTGAGAGGGCGGTTAACCGACTATGGTACTTATATTGGTACTATTGATAACACAAGTGGAGCCAGTGCTATACCAGTATTGTCAACCGTGCAAACTGCAGGCAGAGTAGTTGCGGTAGGGACAGATAAAAGCTCGCCGTACCGATTAAAGCTTAATGTGATATACACCAAGAATAATTAAAAAGAAGGGCCTTCAAATTTGAAGGCCCTTCTTTTTTTGCAAAACTTGCAGTAGCTTAAACGTTTTACGTTAAAATACCTTTAGGCTGGTAACTGCATTTTAATAACTTTACAATTTTACCATTTATGCTATGTGTGGAATTGTAGGTTATATTGGCTACAGGGATGCCTATCCCATTGTTATTAAAGGTCTGCACCGTCTGGAATACCGCGGGTACGACAGTGCAGGTGTAGCCCTGCTCGACAACGAACTTAAGGTGTACAAAAAGGCCGGCAAGGTAAGTGATCTGGAAAACTTTGTTAGAGACTTAAATACGCAAGGCTCGCTGGGTATGGGTCATACCCGTTGGGCTACACACGGCGCTCCAAGCGACCGTAATTCCCATCCACACTCGTCCGGAGACCGTAAATTAACCATTATTCACAACGGTATCATTGAAAATTATGCCGTGCTTAAGGAAGCGCTACTGGCCAAAGGGCATATATTTAAAAGTGATACGGATACCGAAGTATTGATTCATTTTGTGGAAGATATACAAGAGGAAACTGGATTAGAGTTGCGCGAGGCCGTGCGTATTGCTTTGAATAAAGTAGTAGGCGCCTACGCTATAGTTATTATGAGTGCTGATGACCCTGACCAGTTGATTGCAGCCCGTAAGGGCAGCCCCATGGTTATTGGGGTAGGTGAGGGAGAATATTTTATTGCATCAGATGCTACGCCTATTGTAGAGTACACCAAGAATGTCATCTATCTGAACGATAATGAAATCGCCTACATTCGACGCGAAGACTTATTAATTAAGAACATTGATAATACGGTTCAGGTGCCTTATATCCAGAAACTTGAATTGCAGTTAGAGATGCTCGAAAAGGGCGGTTATGAGCATTTTATGCTTAAAGAGATTTATGAGCAACCCCGCTCGGTACGCGATTGCATGCGGGGGCGTATATACCCGCAGCAAGGTAAAGTGCAATTAGGTGGCCTTAAAGAGTATGCAGATAAACTTCGGAATATTGACCGTATCATCATCGTGGCTTGTGGCACCTCGTGGCATGCCGGATTGGTTGCCGAGTATTTGATTGAAGAATATGCCCGCGTACCGGTAGAAGTGGAGTATGCATCTGAATTTAGGTACCGTAACCCTATCATCAGCGAAAAAGACCTGGTGATTGCCATTTCACAATCCGGCGAAACTGCCGATACCATGGCGGCCATTGAGCTGGCTAAAGAGCGTGGGGCTACTATTTTTGGTGTATGTAACGTCGTTGGTTCATCCATTCCGCGTACAACCCATGCCGGTGTTTATACCCATGCCGGTCCGGAGATAGGTGTAGCATCAACCAAAGCCTTTACCGCGCAGGTGAGTGTATTAACCTTAATTGCGTTTTATACTGCCCAAATCAGAGGTGCTATTACTACAGGTAAACTGGTGGAGCTTTTAACGGAACTGGATGAAATCCCGGAACTGATTGAAAAAGCACTGAAATCTGAAGAGCATATTAAAAAGATTGCCCATGATTTTCAAAATAGTCACAATTGCCTGTTTTTAGGCAGGGGCAGCTCGTTCCCAGTAGCTTTAGAAGGAGCGCTTAAGCTTAAAGAAATATCTTATATCCATGCGGAAGGGTACCCAGCGGCCGAAATGAAGCATGGGCCCATCGCCTTAATTGACGAAGAAATGCCGGTGGTGGTTATTGCTACCCAGCATTCATCGTACGAGAAGGTGATTAGTAATATTCAGGA
>CAXYKR010000150.1:0-2963 GCA_964277815.1 uncultured Mucilaginibacter sp.
TCATGGTTCATGGTTCATGGTTCATGGTTCATGGTTCATGGTTCATAAGGTAAGTTGATTGACGATGTTTTGGTTTGGAAATCCCTTTCAACTAATCAACCAATGAACCAATCAACTACTCTACCAATAAACCAACTACCTAAATACATTCAAACGTCAATTTTACAGTTGTATCACGGCGAAGCGATGCATAAACCTTAAATTTACACATTAAATTGTTGAGGAACTAAATAAGTTTATGGCACGAGCACGACTGAATAGTGGGAACGCATCAGAAAAGGAATTACCTAAAGCTAAGATAAATAAACAAAGCCTGCAAAATGTAAGCAGGCTGTTGAGTTACCTTAAACCTTACAAGGGCAAATTTATAGCCGGTCTGCTCTTTTTGTTTATATCGAGCCTGGTAGCGCTGGTTTTTCCGGCTATACTGGGAGCCTTAATAGATGCTGCTCAAGGCAACTACAAGTACAAATTTTTACCGCCTACACTCAACGCCATTGCTATAACCGGCTTTCTTTTGTTGGCAGGACAGGCGGTAGTCTCATTTTTCAGGGTAGTATGGTTTGTACAGGTAGCCGAAAAATCATTGGCTGACATTCGTCGAGACACTTATTTTAAACTGGTTACCCTACCCATGAATTTCTTCGCCAACCGCCGGGTGGGTGAACTGAACAGCCGCATTTCGGCTGACTTATCCCAGATACAAGATACCCTCACCACTACCTTTGCCGAGGTTATCAGGCAGTTGGTTTTAATGGTTGGCGGCATTACTTTGCTGGTGGTGGTATCTATCAAATTAACGTTGGCGGTCTTAGCCGTTTTACCGGTTTTGATTGCGTTTGCTGTGGTTTTCGGCCGTTTTATCCGCAAATTATCACGCCAGGCACAAGACAAGCTGGCCGAATCAAACACCATTGTTGAAGAAACGCTGCAGGGCATTGCCAACGTAAAAGCTTTTGTAAACGAGGCTTTTGAGGCTGGCCGTTATGACCGTAACCTGCGCGATGTGGTGAGTATTGCTGTAAAAGGCGCTAAATTCAGGGGCATTTTTGCGTCGTTTATTGTGTTTTGTATGTTCGGTACCTTTGTGGGTGTTATCTGGTATGGTTCGGTTTTGGTAAGCCGCGGCGAAATGCACACCGGCGACCTCACTACCTTTATCATGTACTCCATTTTTGTGGGCGCTGCCATGGGTAGTTTCCCAGATTTGTATGCCAACATCCAAAAAGCCATTGGCGCCAGCGAACGCGTGTTGGAGATTTTGACAGAACAAGGAGAACCTATATCTATCCGCGAAAGCGATAACGTGATTAAGCAACGCATTCAGGGCAACCTGACATTTAACCATGTGGACTTCCACTACCCGTCGCGCCCGGAAATTGAAGTATTAAAAGATGTTACCTTAAATGCCCGGGCTGGACAAAAAGTGGCTATTGTAGGGCCAAGCGGTTCGGGCAAATCAACTATGGCTGCACTGGTTTTACAGTTTTACCACCCGCAAAGCGGCACGATGCTGTTTGACGGGCAACCGGCCGAAAGCTATGCACTTACCGATATACGTAACCAGGTAGCTATTGTACCGCAGGATGTATTACTGTTTGGCGGCAGCATACGCGAAAACATTGCCTATGGCAAGCGCAGCGCTACCGAAGAAGAAATTATGCAGGCGGCCAGAAGAGCAAACGCTCACCAGTTCATCAGCGGCTTTCCTGAAGGTTATGATACCATTGTGGGCGAGCGCGGCGTTAAATTATCTGGCGGACAACGGCAGCGTATTGCCATTGCACGTGCCTTGCTTAAAAACCCATCTATTTTAATATTAGACGAAGCTACCTCATCGCTTGACTCAGAATCAGAGCGTTTAGTGCAAGAAGCCTTGGAAGAATTAATGAAAGGCCGTACCTCAATTATCATTGCACACCGATTATCAACGATTCGTGAGGCTGATAAGATTGTAGTACTCGAAAAAGGCCGTATTATTGAAAGCGGAACGCACGATGAACTGATTGGCCGTGAAGAAGGTTTATACCGTTACCTGAGCCAATTACAGTTTGATACGAGCGCTCAAACCTGATTTATTGGGTTAGCTGGTTAATGCTTTTAGGCGTTTGTACATAACGTTGTTTTGATTTGATGCAAACCAAAAGCCCGATTAACCATTTGAACCAATAGACAACTGAACCAAAGGACAAGAATGAATTTAACTATACACGGGGCAGCCCGGCAGGTTACCGGAAGCATGCATTTGCTGGAAGTTAACCAATATAAAATACTGATTGATTGCGGCCTGGATTATGAAAAAGACCGCAACATACAAGCCAACGAAGATTTTCCATTTAATCCGGCTGCAATTGATGTGGTGATTCTTACCCACGCACACATTGACCATTCGGGTAATTTGCCTACGCTCATCCGAATGGGCTTTGACGGGCAAATTTTATGTACTCCTCCTACCGCCGAATTAGCAGAACTACTGCTGATGGACTCGGTAAGCATTTTTTTAAACAAACAACATAAAGGCCGTAAACACGGCCGGGGCCGGTCGCACCAAAACCGCCAACCGTTATACTTGCAAAAACATGTGATGGATACGGTTGAACGCATGGTCACCATCGGCTTTAATAAACCATTTAGGCTAAATGGCGACATTGAGTTAACCTTCGTGCCCGTAGGCCATCTGTTAGGCGCTGCTGCTGCGGTGTTAAAAATAAACGACAACGGCCAGGAAAAAACTATCGCCTTTACCGGCGACCTCGGCCGTAAAAATTACCCGGTACTTAATGATCCGCAGCCTTTGCCGCCGGTTGACTACCTGGTGTCGGAATCTACCTACGGCGGTCGTTTACACACCCAGGGGCAAACAGTTGAAGAGGTTTTGATAGATACGATTGACAAAGCCTGTATTAAAGAATCCGGCCGTTTAATTATCCCTGCGTTTAGCATTGGCCGTACGCAGGCGTTGG
>CAXYKR010000151.1:0-8114 GCA_964277815.1 uncultured Mucilaginibacter sp.
CTACGTTTAAACTTCTACTATTAATGAGAATACTTGTTTTGAACTGGACTTGGTACCCGAGCGGCGGCGACTGGACGTATGTTGAGCATATTTCTAAGTTATACATCGCTCATGGGCACGAGGTTATTCCATTTTCAATGAAAGATGAGCGTAATTATCCTTCAATGTACAGCAATTACTTTATTGAAAATATCGACTATAAAAAGTTAAAAAAGCGCAGCATTAGCGCAGGTATCCAGGTAGTGAGCAAAAGTATTTACTCCACTGAGGCCCAGCAAAAGCTGGAAAATTTACTTGCCACTACAACTATTGATTTTGCCCATATCAATGTTATTCATCACTATATTACCCCTGCTATCCTTAAAACGCTGAAGCAGCATAGCATTCCTACTATCTGGACCTTACATGAATATACGCCCATTTGTCCGGAAAGTACTTTTATTAGCCATGGCAAAATTTGCGAAAAATGTTTTGGTGGCGCCTTTTACAATTGCATCATAAACAAGTGTAAAAAAGGCTCAGTTTTAGCCAGTACGGTAGCGGCGCTTGAAAATTACGTACATCGCGCCCTTAATTATTATGCCTACATAGATTATTATATTTGTCCATCTGATTTCTTATACAACAAGTTTAAAGAGTTCAACTTTTTCCCAGAAAAACTGGTGCAACTTTACCATGGTTATGATTACCAGGAAATAGAAAAAGCCAGATTAAAAAGAGATGTCGGCGATGAGAGATACATTGTTTTTACCGGTCGATTAGAAAAAATTAAAGGTGCACACACCGTAATCCAAGCCATGAAGCTGAATCCGGACCTAAAACTTAAGATTATAGGTACAGGTACGCAGGAACATACTTTAAAGGCTTATCAGCAAGAACACCAGTTAAACAACGTTACCTTTTTAGGCAAACTAAGCAAAGAGCAAACGCTACAAACCATTAGTAATGCTCAATTTGCTATATGTGCCTCAGAGTGGTACGAAGTTTTAGGGTTTACAGTGGTTGAGGCTATGGCTTTAGGTAAACCAGTTATTGGCTCAAATATAGGCGCCATACCGGAGATGGTGATTGATGGCGAAACTGGTCTTTTGTTTGAGCCGGGTGACGTGATACAGTTAGCTAAAAGAATAAGGCAACTCGCCGACCGCCCTGAGCAGATAATTGAAATGGGGTTAAAAGCTTATGAGCACATTGGTCGATTAATAAATGATGACAATCATTACAACGGTTTAAAAAAGCTGATACCCAAACTGTAAACCGGTTATTTTGGGATGTTTGTGAGTTTAGACTAAGTTAAAAACCATCGTACTAAACTTCTGTCAGCAAACTACGATTGCGGCTAACACCGATTTAATCTTTTATATTTGTATCTTAAAGTTTAGTCAACAACTATCTATACATGCGTATTTCTCTTCGCTTATTGATTGTTTTCCTTACACTCAATATCTTTTTTAAACAAGCCTCTGCGCAACAGTTCTCCATGAGCGACTTAAAAAATGCGCAGGTAAGTCAGGCAAGTGATGAACAGATTATTCAGGCTTGGAAAAAAATTCAGGATGCCGGTATCTCAGAACAAGATGCCTATAAATTACTATTGCAAAAAGGGATGCCTCAATCTGAGGTGGAAGCGCTCAAAAACAGAGTTACCCTACTGGGCCTAAATAAAAAAAGCACAACAAAGAACTCTACCGGCACCGAACCTCAAAAAATAGATTTTAGTCGGCCTGTTATTGATTCGATAAGTAAGCCGCAACCGGTAAAACAACCGGAAAAGAGCACCCCTCCGCAGTTAACAATTTTCGGAACAGAATTTTTTAATCAAACCAATATTAAATTCGAGCCCAATTTTTCGGGCGCTACTCCTAAAGGATACGTTCTTGGCCCAGGAGATGAATTGATTGTACTGGTTACGGGCTTAAATGAAACCAGTGTACGTTCTAAAATATCACCCGATGGTAACGTGCTAATTCCTTATGCTGGTGTCATTTATTTAAACGGCTTCACTATCGAGCAGGCAACTTCCGTCATCCGAAGCAGGTTAACTAAAATATATCCGGCTTTAAATTCAGGGCAAACCAAGCTTACCGTAAATTTGGGAGCTACCAGAAGCATCCGGATTACCATTACCGGCGAGGTTAAAACGCCGGGTTCGTATACGCTATCTTCTTTGTCTACACTTTATAACGCGCTTTACAATTCTGGTGGTACTACCGCCAACGGGTCTTTGCGTTATATCGAGTTAATCAGAGGCAACCGTATTTATCGCACCGTTGACTTTTACAGCTTCTTACAAAAAGGTTTGTTAGACGGAAATATACGGCTGGAAGACCAGGACGTTATTCGTATCCCGATATACCGCAAACGTGTAAGTATCACTGGCGAAGTTAAACGCCCGGCTATATATGAACTTAAAGATAATGAGACGTTGGAAAGCCTGATTGCCTATGCCGGTGGTTATACTGATATAGCTTATAAGGGCACAGCTAAGGTTGACCAAGTAAACACGCTGGAACGCGAAGTAAAAGACGTACCATCTAATCTGTTCGGAAACTATATACCGCGTAATGGCGACCTGATACAGATTGGTGCCATCACCAACCGCTACACTAACCGTATTACTTTGGAGGGTTCTGTTTACCGGCCAGGCACGTACGAGTTATCGGCAGGTTTTACCTTATCTCAACTGTTAAAAAATGCTCAAGGCTTAAAGCCCGAAGCCTACATGGAACGTGGCTACATTAAAAGAACCTTGCCCAACCTGCAGCGTGATTTCATTTCGTTTAAGCTATCTGACGTTGTTACTGGACGGAATGATATACCATTGCTGCGCGAAGATTCTGTGGTGATTTTAGACCAAAACATCTTTATCTCTAATCAAAAAATCACAGTAAATGGCTTTGTCCGTAAACCTTCTACTTTTACCTATCGAAAAGGACTTAAACTGGCAGATGTAATTGCCATGTCGGGCGGTTTTGATGATGAGGCAGCCGACCACCACGTAGAAGTATCGAGGATTATTAAAAACGAGTCTGACAGTGTAGCTAACCAGTTGGTACAAACCTTTGTGGTTGATATGGATAATCCTGCATCTGCACAACGCGATATCGAACTGCAACCGATGGATTACATCTACGTACCACGGTTGGTTAATTACCGTTCGTTAGGTAATGTTAGCGTTAAAGGTGAAGTGGTTTTCCCCGGTGATTATGCTGTACAAAAGCGTGATGAAACGGCTATTGAGTTTTTACAGCGTGCAGGCGGTATTACTCCTTACGGTTCGTTAGAAAATGCGCAGGTGTATCGTAAAGGTGTACGTGTAAACTTGGATTTAACCAACAGACGTCCTACCGCAGAAGAAAAAAGGGATTTGATTTTACTGCCTGGCGACAGCGTTTATGTTCCCCGCGTCATTTCGTACGTTGAGGTATCAGGAGCAGTAAACAACCCGCAATATATTAGCTACCACGGACACCGTTTCAAGTATTATATTAATGCTGCAGCCGGCGTAACGCAAAACGCCCGGTTACGGGGCGCTTACATTAAATATCCGAACGGCTTAAACCAGCCAGTCAAACGCTTTTTATTTTTCAGGAATTATCCAAAGGTGCTGCCGGGCAGTAAAATTATCGTTCCGGAAAAGTCAGCCGACAACCGGTTCAAGATTAACTTTGGTGATCTTGCCGGTATATCTACTGCTTTGACCGCTTTAATTGGTTTGATTAGTATTTTACGGAGATAATTTATGCAACCAGCAGAAAATAACAACGCCTATCCGTACGAACCTGAGTTTTCGTTTAAAAAGCTTTTTAACGACGTCTTTGCGGAGATTAAATATATACTGAGTTTTAAAATAGTCATCATAGCGGCCATTGTTGCAGGAGCGTTATTAGGAGCATTGGCTGCCAAATTAAAAAGGCCGACATACACTGCCCGACTAACTTTCGTTATCGACGACTCAAAATCTGGTGGTGGATCAAACGGCTTATCAGCACTGGCCGGTCAATTTGGTTTTAATTTAGATGGTTTAGGAGGCGCGAGCGGCGTTTTGGCGAGAGACAATGTGCAAGAATTGGTAAAAAGCCACCGTTTGATTAAGGCTACGCTTTTGAGCCCATACGATAATACGCAAACGCTTGCCGACCGATATGCGGCAGTAAACAAATTGAATGACAAATGGCTCAAGTATAGTAAAAACGGCAAGATTATCCGCTTTCCGTTAAATGGTAAAGGAAACACCCGTGTTCAGGATAGTCTATTACATGAAATGATGATTTTAATCTTGAGCGGCGACTTCGGCATCACTAAAACTGATAAAAAACTCGACTTTTTTGAGATTAACACTACTATGAAAGATGAAAAGCTAGCTTTGTTGTTTTGCGAGCGTATACTTAAACAAGCGACAGATTTCTTCATCAAAACCAAAACTCAAAGAATACGCAGTAATGTAATGCGGTTACAATCCCGTGCTGATAGTATTGCTGCGCTACTCAACAAGAAAACATATACCCTTTCGGCCGCCAATCAGAGTTTACTCAATTTAAACCCGGCTTACACCAGCGCTAACGCAGGTGTTGAAGTTAGAGAACGCGATAAAATTGTGCTGACAACTATATTTTCGGAAACAGTTAAAAATCTGGAGGCCAGCAAAGCGATGCTTTCTCAGGAAACGCCTACGGTACAGATTGTTGACGAACCCGAATTGCCGCTGAAGAAGAACCGGTTAAAATACTCGGTTGCTATTTTTGCAGGCATAGTTATCGCATTCCTCATCGCATCAGTGGGCATACTTATTTTCAAAAAAAGACAATCTCGTTCGTGATGTGTTAGAGGGAATATTTTCTTACCACTTTGGCAAACGCGAATTTTTTAATTAGGAAGCTCGCGTTTTTTAAATTCAAAAAATTGTCAAATACTTGGCGTTTTTCTTCATCCATTCCGGCTTTGTAACACTCGTAAAATTGAGCTACAGTATCGAATTGAGCACTTAAAAAGCCATCATTACTTTGAAAAGAATTTACTACCTGTTTTAAAGTTGATACCAAACGACTATGAACTTTTTTGTCTCTATCTATACTTGCATTATTATCATGCTTACGGTATTTTACCAATGGCTCGTTGATATAGGCCACCCGGCCAAAAGTGAAAGCAACCAGAGCCATCCAACCATCATGATTTAGAGCAATACGGTCAGGCATTGAGGCAAAAAAGCCTTTCATAGCCGGGTTGAACAATGATGTACACCCGTTAAGGAAGTTACCATAAACCAGTGTATTAAGGTTTTGCTGATATTTGTGCTGACCTAAGTGCTTTCTGAACGAAGTATTAATGATGCGTTCATCCAAATCAACAAACAAAAGGTCTGAATGCACCAAGCAGGGAATTTCCTTTTGTTCAATTTGCCTTAAGTGCTCGGCACACTTTTCTAATTTTTCCGGCAGCCATATATCATCCTGATCTGATAGCGCTATGTAATTCCCCTCTTTGGCTTGACCAACGGCGTTCTTAAAGTTTTTTATCAACCCCAAACGTTGGCTATTAATAATCACTTTAAACTGAGCATTATGCTCGTAGCGCTTCAAAATTTCGATAGTGCCGTCGGTTGAATCATCGTCGCAAATAATGATCTCGTCAGGCTTTAAAGTTTGATTAATGATAGAGTTTAACTGTCCCTCTATATATCTTTCGCCGTTAAAAGCAGCCATTACTACTGATATCTTCATGACTTTTACTTTAGACCTGATGTAATTTTTGATTTGATAAAAGCAATACTATCAAGCATCACATAATTTTTAAATAGCAATTGTGCCAAACTGTAAATTACCATGCAGCCAACTACTGCAATAAGTACGCTGATTAAAACAGACAGGCCTAAGCTTCTTGTAATTGCTACAACCGGTACAAATAAGACAGAGCATAAAGTGGCTTCAAAAAACAATCGCCAGGGAAAATTGAACTTGAAAAATTTTCTGATAAAATAGTAATACAAACCAGTCACCACCACCTCGGCAACTACATTAGCGACGGCAGATCCGGCTTCCCGATACCGTGGGACAAGCAAAAAGTTTAATAACAAACTAACTATAACTCCGCCCGCTACACAAACAAACATCTGCTTGTTGTGATTAGACGGCACCAAAATCATAAACAAAAACAAATGAGCTATACCGATTACTAAAGGCAATACCGAAAGTAACCTCATGCTGTTAACAGCCTGCAAAAACTCCTTGCCTGAAAAAAGCGCTATAAATTCCGGTGCTAAAAACACCAAACCAAATGTAATAGGAACCGCGAAAAAAAGAATAAAGCGCAGCGCCTTATCTAAAGTATGCTTAACAGCTTGCAAATCATTCTCGGCAAACTGCCTGCCGATTTGCGGAATCAAAATAACATTCATGGATGTTACAAACGGAATAGCTATTTTACTTAACTTAACTGCCGCAGTATATAAACCAACTGATTTTTTATCAGATAAAAAGCCAAGCAACACGGTATCCATATCGGTATACATACTGGCGGCGAGTGTAGTGCCTAAAATAAAAAATAAGGGCACTAAATGATGTTTTAGCTGTAAACCACTGTATACAAATCTTATCTTTTTTTTCAGTAATATCAAGCTGAGTAAGTTATTGCCTAAATAAGAAAAAATCAGCAAGTAAAGATACAGCCCATAGTCTGACCGGCTTTCAATAAAAGTATAAAGCATTATTAATCCCAGGATTTTAAACATCACTGAACGTAATGCAATCGCTTTAAACTCTTCCATTCCACTGTAAAGCCATTCAACATTAGTGAATCCTAATAGTACCATCACCGTAGCAGCAGCATATAAATCATGCTGGTGGTCAAAATACTTGAATGTATTAATGATGAAAAGGTAAGTGAGCGCTAAACATACACAGGCTGTAAAATTGATGAAGATTAGCTCCGAAAAGATTTTAGAGCGGGCGTCTAAATTGTCCTGGCTTTTAGATATTTCTCGCAAACCATAAATAGGTATGCCTACACTTGCTATGATAGAAAAATACTGAGCGAAAGAAAAAACAAACTGTACTTGCCCGATACCCTCAGGACCTAATACCCTGGATACGTAAGGAAAACTCAAAACAGGAAATAATAAATTGGTAACTGTTAGAAGCAGGTTGTAAAAATAATTTTTCACGGTTACCTTTTCATTATTTAAAGTTGAGTTCGATGATTATCAAAATCTGTAAGTAATCCCTAGTTTTAAATGGCAATTAAAAACGTCATTATGTGGTATATAATAGTTTGCCGGATTGTAATCCTTCAGTACCCATTCGTAGTTTAATGACCGTATACCTTGCAAGGTGGCATCAAACAAAAGATTTTTATAAGCCCATTCGCCTTGAACACCTAAGGCAAAGTCTACCCATTTACGGCTATTGCCATTAATATCTGAAAAAGCAATAGTCGAAAAATCCACACTGTGCTCATATCGTTCAAACATTACTCCAATCTTTTTGATACCTCTAACCCAACTTACATCAAAAGATTGCAAATTACCTCCCGGTCCTGTACCCGCACCTAATATCTGACCTTGGTTGGTATGTCCTTGCAAAATAGCCCCATGCACATACCAACTGCCAGCATCTCTTACCAGTCGGTCAACAGATTGAGATAATTGTGTTATTTCGCCACTTACTAAAATATACTGGTCTTTGTAATTGTTAAGCTTGATCATTTTACGCATCCCCAGCAAATAAGCACGCGAATGATCTGGAGAACCAATAAAATCCTTGTAATTATAAGAATTATCATTTAGCCCATATTCAAAATATAACTCAGCATTTGCTTTAGTAAATAGCCAACGTGCATAAAATGACGTGTATTGATCTCTGGGAAAGGGATCTCCGGCGTCTCCAATGGCAACCTTTTCATAAGGCGTAAAAAAAGGAAAATAATCGCTGAAGCTATTTATACTGCTCTTATAAGCATTAAATGTTCTTATAATTCCTAAGGTCAACCCATTAATCCATTTTGGTTGATAACTTATATTCAGGCCAGTAAAATATCGCTTGCTATCATCTTTTTTAGTAAGCAAAGTTGCTCCATTGGATTCTGCCACAGTATTCAAAGTGGTGTATCCAGAAGAATTT
>CAXYKR010000152.1:0-16939 GCA_964277815.1 uncultured Mucilaginibacter sp.
AATGAAGATATACCTACGGTGAGCAGGCCTATACCCCACCAGTCTACCTGGCTGGCCGGACGTTTTTCATCATACTTAGGGCTACGTACATATTGTAGTGTGAGGATGGCGGCAATAATGCCCACCGGGATGTTGATATAAAAGATAAAGGGCCACGAGTAATTATCAACAATATAACCGCCCAACGGTGGACCTAAGGTTGGCCCTACAATTACGCCTAAAGTATAAATGGCTTGTGCCATCGCGCGCTTTTCGGTGGGCCAGCTTTCGGTAATGATAGTTTGCGAGGTTACCAGCAATGCACCGCCGCCCATGCCCTGCAAAAACCGGAATATCACTAATTCCCAAATGTTGGTAGCGTTACCACATAAAAAAGAACATACAGTGAAAATAATAACAGATGCCGCAAAGTAATTACGCCGGCCAAACTGTTGCGAAAGCCAGCTGGTCATGGGTACAATTATGACGTTGGCTAACGAGTATGCCGTAATTACCCAACTGATTTCGTTTAGCGTGGCTCCCAAATTACCACGCATATCATTGAGTGCTACGTTAACGATTGTGGTATCAATAATTTCGAGCAGGGCGCAAAACACTGCGGTAATGGTGATAATGATGCGCCGGGCACCATACTCCACCAATGAATTGACCGGTTGCTGTATTGCTGTTGCCATAGGTTTTATAAAAAGCTAAACAAAGTTATATACACAACAGTTTAATATCAAACTATTATTTTATAATGTTGAAGGGATGACAATCTCTGAAATACCCTAAACGAAAAAAGTCTGCCACTCCCCTTTTGTCGTCATAAGGAAGGTAACAGACTTCTTAAAGGCAATCCGTTTGCCTCCATTAGAACCAATAATATTTAAACGGGCACTGAAACCAGCCTATCTTCAAAAAACATAAATGGTAAAAAGCTTTCTACACCGGTAGTTATCCAAACGGTACCTTTTTGGCAGTACAGCATAATGCGTATAGGTTCCGCCTGCTTCTTTTCGTATTCGGCCATTACCTGCAGACAGGAGCCGCAAGGTGTGATAGGCTTTTCGATAATAAATTTATCAGTGTGAGCAGTAACCGCAATGGCTTCAACCGGGTCGTCACTATAATTGGCACCCCAATTAAACAGCGCTACCCGCTCGGCACACAAGCCTGATGGGTAAGCGGCATTTTCCTGGTTGCTGCCGTAAATGATACGGCCGCTTTTTAGTCGTAAAGCAGCGCCTACACTAAAGTTTGAATACGGCGAATGTGAGCCTTTAAGCGCCTTTACGGCTTCGAGGCATAAGGTGTGGTCTTTATCGTTTAGCTCTTCAACAGCACTATACTCTTCAAATGCTATCTTAATTTCGTGGTTAATCATGTACGTAGATACCTTCTTTTTTACCTGATTAAGCTTTGTATAATAACCTCCCGGCTATGACCTAATCAAAAAGGGCTTATAAGATAGCACTTATTTTTTGAATAAGCAAATACTATCTTATAAGCCCTTTAAATTTGAGTAACTGTTAACCCTTAAGCTACTAAAGCTTCAGGCTCAGCCAGTAACGGGTTAACCGTTTCGTCGTCTTTTTCTACACGCAGGTTTTGCACAATGTGCTGCTGACGGGTAGGTGTATTTTTACCCATAAAGTATTCGAGCAATCCCTTGATGTTGGCATCTTTCAAAATCACGGGGTCAAGGCGCATATCCTTACCGATAAACAACCCGAATTCATCCGGAGAGATTTCTCCCAAACCTTTAAAGCGGGTAATCTCGGGCTTGTTGCCTAATTTAGCAATGGCATTGCGGCGTTCTTCGTCACTGTAACAGTAAATGGTTTCTTTTTTGTTACGCACCCTGAACAAAGGCGTTTGCAAAATAGAAACGTGACCGGCTTTCACCACATCCGGGAAAAACTGCAAAAAGAAAGTCATGATGAGTAAACGGATGTGCATACCGTCTACGTCGGCATCGGTAGCAATCACAATGTTATTGTAACGCAAGCCGTCAATACCGTCCTCAATATTCAGGGCGTGTTGCAACAGGTTAAACTCTTCGTTTTCGTACACCACTTTTTTGGTAAGGCCAAAGCAGTTTAAAGGCTTACCCTTTAAGCTGAACACCGCCTGGGTAGCCACATCGCGTGATTTGGTGATTGAACCACTGGCTGAGTCACCCTCAGTGATGAATAAAGTAGTTTCCTGCTTACGCTCGTGGGTATCATCAAAGTGTACCTTGCAATCGCGCAGCTTGCGGTTGTGTAATGATGCCTTTTTGGCGCGTTCGTTAGCCAGCTTTTTAATACCGGCTATATCCTTACGCTCACGCTCAGACTGCATAATGCGCTTAAGCAGCGCGTCAGCCGATTGCGGATTTTTATGCAGGTAGTTATCCAGTTCGTTTTTTACAAAATCGTTAATAAAGCCACGAACTGTTGGCCCTTCCGGTCCTACGTTTTGCGAACCTAATTTGGTTTTTGTTTGCGATTCAAATACCGGCTCCTGCACCTTGATGGCAATGGCCGCCACGATAGACGAGCGCACATCCGAAGCATCAAACTCCTTTTTATAAAACTCGCGTACGGTTTTTACCACGGCCTCCCTAAAAGCTGCCTGGTGAGTACCGCCCTGCGTAGTATGCTGACCGTTAACGAAAGAATAATACTCCTCACCGTATTGCTGACCGTGCGTCATGGCTATCTCAATATCCTCGCCTTTGAGGTGGATGATAGGATAACGCAAAGCTTCGGCATCGGTGTTACGCTCTAACAAATCGCGCAGACCGTTTTGCGAGAAAAACTTTTGCCCGTTAAAATTGATGGTCAAACCGGCATTCAGGAACACGTAGTTCCATATCATGTTCTGCACAAATTCCGGGATAAAGCGGTAGTTGCGGAAAATAGTCTCGTCTGGGAAAAAGTTGATAGCCGTGCCATTGCGCTGACTGGTTTCTTTTTCAGGCTCGTCGCGCACCAGCTCGCCTTTAGCAAACTCAGCTATTTTAGTACGCCCGTCGCGGTATGATTGCACTGTGAAGGCGGTAGACAAGGCATTTACCGCTTTGGTACCCACCCCGTTCAAACCTACTGATTTTTGGAAAGCTTTGCTATCGTACTTACCGCCGGTATTAATCTTCGACACACAATCAATTACCTTACCTAACGGAATACCACGCCCGTAGTCGCGAACATTCACTTTATGGTCGCTCATATTGACGTCGATGGTACGGCCGGCACCCATCACAAACTCGTCTATAGAGTTATCAATAATTTCTTTCAATAGCACATATATACCATCGTCGTAAGCCGAACCGTCGCCCAACTTACCGATGTACATACCCGGACGCAAGCGGATGTGTTCTTTCCAATCGAGCGAGCGGATACTATCTTCACTATAATTAATCTCTGCCATGTTAAAATAATAGAGGTCAATACAATAGCCTTTTAACCTGAAATGATGTTAAAAGGCGCTTAAACCCATCCAAATATACTAAAAAAGTTGGCAAATTTCAGCTTTTCCCCTGCCTGAATTTGATACACTCACGCACTTTGTTGATGTTTCTGAAAAAGTCGGGGCCGTTATCATTAGTGAGGCATACCGCTACAAAATATCCGGCGTGGTCTTTTTGCAAAGCTATCAGCAAAGCATATTTATAACCCTTGGTTTCGGGTAAATCGGCCAGGTTAAGCATACAACTTTTACCGGCATCGGCGTTATAAGCCTCCAGCAACTCAGGCGCAATGGGACGAATGGTATACCGGTTATCATCGCTTAGCGCCAAAGCTTCAGCTTTAATGGTGCTGATATAAGTTGAATCGGGGTTGGCCATGGTTTTGCCGGTAATACTTTTTACCTGCTCGTAACTTGCCCAGTTTTGTTTGAGCGGGCGTACCTGCAGCCAAACTTCAAAATCGTCACCAGGCATTGCCATGGCGTAGTCGACCGAAACGTTTTCGCTGTTGATGGCCGGTACTTCTTTGAGAGCCGGCGGAAAGGCAAAATCAATACCTGCTTCTTCGGCTTGCTTAACAAAAGAGCGTACCGGAGGCGGTTGACTTTCGCTGCCTTTTTCTGCGCGTTTGTGACGGCGATGCTGCGCCATAGCCAGCGGGTGCATCCAACAAAGCACACAAGCTATAATTAAACTACTTTTAGCAACTTGTTTAATAATATTCATGACCTGGTATGCGGCTAATCCTTTTTATTTATATTAACCGTGTATTGAGTGCGAACTCAACAAATTTAAAATATTAAACCAAAAAAAAACAGCCGCTTCGTTAATGTCTATCAAACCCAAACTCAGCCGTTTCGACCTTACGATGATTGTCATCAGCCTGATTATCGGCACGGGTATTTTTAAATCGCCGGGAGAGGTAGCGCTACGTACGGGCAGCCCAACGCTCTTTTTTACCGCCTGGATAGTTGGTGGGCTGGTTACCTTATGCGGTGCACTTACCTTTGCCGAAATAGGTGCCCGCTATCCTAATACCGGCGGCTTTTACAAACTATTTTCATACTGCTATCATCCGGCTTTTGCCTTTATGATTAACTGGGGGTCGGTTATCGCCACAACAGCCTCTGTGGCGGCTGTTGCACTAATTGGCGCCGAATACCTGAATCCCATTTTACTGCCCCAAAGTTTACAAACTACTTTAGGTACTAAGCTAACAACGACAGGACTGGTACTTATAGTTTACCTGGTTAACTTTTGGGGTATAAAAATGAGCGCCCGAATGCAAAACCTGCTCACTTTATTTAAAGTAGCCATGATTGTGGTACTCTGCCTGGCTATTTTCAGGAGTGATGGCAGCACGGTGATAACTAAAACGATGACTGTCGCTTCAGGCAATCCGGTTGCCGCTTTTGGATTGGGCTTAGTAGCCGTGTTTTTTACCTTCACCGGGTATCAGCAAACCATCAATTTTGGAGGGGATGTGGTTGAGGCTAAACGTAATATACCCAAAGGTATATTTATGGGGATAGCCATTGTTATTGTGGTTTACATGGCTATCAACTTTGCATATTATAAGGTATTAGGTATGGGCGGTTTGCAGCAAAACACCGGACTGGCTGCCAAAATGGCCTCGGTAGTGTTTGGCGAAGTGGGGTCAAAGATTACCTCGGTGCTGATGTTTATTTCGGTACTGGCTTATGTTAACGTTAATATCATGTCGGTGCCCCGGGTGTATTATGCCATGGCCGAAGATGGCGTATTGCCCCCGATTTTTAAACGTATTAACGAACGCACGCAGGTACAAGAGTTTGGCATGAGTTTTTTTGTGCTCAGTGTAATACTGATACTATTGGTGGTTAGCTCATTTGGCGAAGTATTGAATTACGCCATGTTTTTTGAATGTATAGGCATGAGCGTGGCCGCTATGGCTATTTTTATTTTACGCAAGCGTACCAAAGAACTAAATAACAGCGGCATCTACACCATAAAATGGTACCCGTTGGTACCGCTGTTTTTTATTGCCGTATACTGGTTTGTAACCTTCAGCATTTTTGCAGCCAGCCCTAAAGCCACACTGGTTTGCCTTGCTGTTTTTTTACTAGGTTTAGTTATTTATTACGGAGCAACCCGTTACCAAAAAAGAAGTTTGGGTAATTAAAATTATAAACTAGTCAAAGTGAATGAGCTTGCTTCATGAATGCTACTTTACATAAATGAAGCGCTAATTAAGTATCGATATTTTGACTTAATGACTTAATATAAAAATCATGCCCTTGGTCTGTAGCTACAAATTTCGAATTACTATTGTCAAAATTATATATTTTTAAATTATTCAGTGCCTTTAATACTTTTGTGTACTCACTGTAATAAACACTTTTATAACCAGGTATACTTTCGATATATTGTTTTGAGGGGCCGACAGTCATAAGAAATTCGAAGAGATTTTCTGCGTTAGGTAACTTAACTTTTTCTCTTTCAAGTAGCATCTTCAATTCATCAAATGCCAATCCATTATATAATGCCGTCGCGGTTGCGTTAGATTGAGTGAGCTTAGCTCTTAATTCTGCATTCTCTTGACTTAACCTTGCAATCTCTTGAGCCAAAGGTTTTGTGTCAACATTTTTGTTACCACGAATCCACCCGATAAGCTTTGTGTCATTTGAAAGCTCATTGAGTTTATTAACTATCGACAACTGCAGTTTATCAATATTATCACAAATCTTACAGATCTTACTTAAAACAACTTTTCTAAATTCTGCTAATAAATGATTATTACCATTCTCTAATATAGATCTGGTTTGTCTATTTACTTTATCATCAATAAACTTTTCACTAAGTACAACTGCAAAATATGGTTTGCCAGCTTCAACGGCATATTCATATTCTAGCTGAGTGTAACTTTTGCCAGATTGAGGTTCAATTACTCCATACCTTGCCCCCAGAATTAGCAGATACACGTCCGATTCATCAATCCAGCGTTTAATAAGCTCCATTTGAGGCTCATTCCCAGCATTAAACAACTCCATACCAGCTGGTATATCACCAGCCAGCAAAATTGCTTCGACTGCCGCTTGTCGTTCTTCGATTAAGTCAGTATAAGTAGAAGAGACAAATACCTGTAATTTTCTTTCTTTCACTATTAAAGTTATAGATATCTTGTAATGATAACGAAAATATGGTTTATACGCATATGCGTTGTTTTGAATTAACGAGATGATCACTTCATATGTAAAGGCACGACAAAGTATCAACAAAAAATCCTCGCCAGTATTAACCGACGAGGATTTTATATGATTATCTGTGCTCGTTTACAAACGATAAAATTAAACGCCTAACAACAAACGTGCAGGGTCTTCCAGTAATTGTTTAACACGTACCAGGAAGCTTACTGACTCGCGACCGTCAACAATGCGGTGGTCGTATGACAGGGCGATGTACATCATCGGGCGGATAACTACCTGACCGTTTAAGGCGATAGGACGCTCAATGATATTGTGCATACCTAAGATAGCCGATTGCGGTGCGTTGATAATTGGCGTTGATAGCATCGAGCCAAACACACCACCGTTAGTGATGGTAAAAGTACCGCCGGTCATATCCTCAATGGTCAGCTTGTTTTCGCGGGCTTTGCCAGCCAAAGTAACTACAGCTTTCTCAATCTCGGCCAAGCTCATGGCATCAGCGTTGCGGATGATAGGAACCACCAAGCCTTTAGGCGCTGATACAGCGATAGAAATATCAGCAAAGTTGCTGTATACAATTTCTTCGCCCTCGATGCGGGCACCAACAGCAGGCCACTCTTGCAAAGCAACACAAACCGCTTTGGTAAAGAACGACATAAAGCCTAAGCCTACGCCATGTTTCTCTTTGAATTTGTCTTTGTACTTACCGCGCAAATCCATGATAGGCTGCATATCTACCTCATTAAAGGTAGTTAACATCGCGGTTTCGTTTTTAACGGCTACCAGGCGTTTAGCTACAGTTTTACGTAACGAGGTCATTTTTTCGCGACGCTCGGCACGGGTGCCGGTAGTAACTGCAGCAGGTTGTGTTTGGCTGATTTGCGGTGTTACTTTTGGCGCAGACGAAGATGCAGCAGCAGGTTTCTGTGCATTCAGGGCATCCTCTTTAGTGATGCGGCCACCAACACCGGTACCATTCACGCTCTCGGGGCTCACACCTTTTTCGGCCAGTATTTTACCGGCAGCAGGCGACGGCGTACCGGCAGCATAACCACCTTGTGCGGATGGTGCAGACTGGGCAGCAGGTTGGGAAGCAGCAGGCTGATTGTTAGCAGGGGAAGCAGCCGAAGCGGCACCACCACCGGTTATAGAACATACTACAGCACCAATGGCTAAAACGTCACCTTCGTTAGCTGATGTTTTTAAGGTACCTGCACTTTCAGCAGTTAACTCAAACGTTGCTTTATCAGATTCCAGCTCGGCAATAGCTTCGTCCATTTCCACCTGCTCGCCGTCTTTTTTAATCCAGCGGGACAAGGTTACTTCGGTAATAGACTCGCCTACCGGCGGAACTTTAATTTCAATGGTTTTATTTTCGGCAGCAGGCGCAGCGGAAGGAGCGGCTTCCGGGCGCTCGGTACGCTGACCAGGAGCGCTTTCGTCAGCAGCGGCAGCAGCACTTTTATCAACCGGGGCAGCAGCTTTAGCACCTGCGCCTTCAATGTTGGCTACAACAGCACCGATTGGCAATGTGTCGCCTTCGGCAGCTACCGTTTTTAAAGTTCCGGCACTTTCGGCAGTTAGCTCAAACGTAGCTTTGTCTGACTCTAACTCAGCAATTACTTCGTCCATTTCAACCGCGTCGCCATCTTTTTTAATCCAACGCGACAAGGTAACCTCAGTGATTGACTCGCCCACCGGCGGAACTTTTATCTCTAAACTCATATTGTGTTTTAAGTTGTATTATTTTTCGGGTATACAAATAATTACGCAGCCAGGGTAAAATATCAGCGCTTGGCGGCTCCTGTATATTTTACCCTGGCTAAATTTATACTGTTACCAGTTAATCTGCACTTGTTTCAGCCATTTTTTTGGCTGTTTCTTTTACTTTTTCTTTTTGGCCTTCGCTTACCGGCGCTTCAAATGCCTTGCTGATAATGTACAGCTGTTGTTTAGCATGTTGTTTAGCATAACCGGTAGCTGTGCTGGCTGCTTCTTTACGCGAAATTACCTCTAATTGCAATTCGCTCTTCCAGAATTTGCGCAGCATAAATGGCCATGCACCCATATTTTCAGGCTCTTCCTGTACCCAGATAAACTCAGTGGCGTTAGTGTATTTAGCTTTAATAGCTTCCATCTCTAATACCGGAGTTGGGTAAAGTTGCTCAACACGTACAATGGCTACATCATTACGTTTGTCGGCCTGTTGTTTTTCCAGCAATTCGTAATAAATTTTACCACTACAGAAAAGCACACGGGTTACTTTCGCAGCATCCTGAGTGTAAGTATCATCAATTACTTCCTGGAATTTACCTTGCGTAAAATCTTCTAATTTAGACACACATGCCGGGTGGCGCAGTAAACTTTTTGGCGAAAAAATCACTAAAGGCTTACGGAAATCGCGGTGCAACTGGCGGCGTAAAATATGGAAGAAGTTAGCCGGGGTAGTACAATTTGCTACTTGGATATTGTTATCGGCACAAAGCTCCATAAAGCGTTCAATACGTGCTGATGAATGCTCAGGGCCCTGGCCTTCGTAACCGTGAGGCAACAACATCACCAAACCATTACCGCGTTGCCATTTAGTTTCGGCACTTACCAGGTACTGGTCAACAATAATTTGTGCACCGTTAACAAAGTCGCCAAACTGGGCTTCCCAGATAGTTAAGGCATTAGGGTTAGCCAAAGCATAGCCATACTCATAACCTAACACACCGTACTCAGACAATAACGAGTTATAGATATAAAACTTGGCTTCGGTACCTAAAGTATTCATCGGGGTATACTCCTCGTCGGTGTCAGGCAGTGTTACTACCGCATGACGGTGCGAGAAAGTACCACGTTTAACGTCCTCACCGCTCAGGCGCACCGGGTGGCCTTCTTTCAGTAAGGTAGCATAGGCCAATAATTCGCCCATGGCCCAGTCGAACGTTTTAGTTTCATTCACCATTTTACGGCGGTCTTCAAACAGTTTCTCAATTTTTTTGAAGAACTGCTTGTCTGACGGTAAATCGGTCAGCTTTTTACCAAGCTCTAATATATCTTCTTCGCTTACTGCAGTATCAGAAGTTGCATAAACCTCAGCCTTGGTTGGTAAGTGTAATCCTTGCCAAGAGCCGGCAAACATCTGGTTGCCGCCTTCAACACGGGCTTCAGCTTTAGTTTCGTCTAACTGTTTTTGCAGCAGGTCGCGGAAAGATTTTTCCATCTCCTTAGCTTCATCAGCACCGATGCTGCCTTCGGCCAGTAATTTCTGGTAGTAAATTTCGCGAGGGTTAGCGTGGGCCTCAATGGCTTTGTATAATACCGGCTGTGTAAATTTAGGCTCGTCCGATTCGTTATGACCGTAACGACGGTAACATAAAATGTCGATGAACACGTCCTCATTAAACTCCTGACGATACTCCATAGCCAGGTTAATGGTATAAACCAAAGCCTCAGCATCATCACCGTTTACGTGGAATACCGGAGATAATACAGTTTTAGCTATATCAGTACAGTAAGTGCTTGAACGGGCATCTTTGTAGTTGGTAGTAAAACCAATCTGGTTGTTAATTACCAAATGCACAGTACCGCCGGTTTTGTAACCGTCCAGCTTTTCCATCTGTAACACCTCGTAGATAATACCCTGGCCTGCTACAGAAGCATCACCATGGATTAATATCGGTGCAATTTTATCGTGGTCGCCGTTGTACTTGCCATCAATTTTAGCACGGGTTAAGCCTTCAACCACAGGGTCAACGGCTTCCAGGTGCGATGGGTTCGGACAAAGGCTCAAGTGAATCTTTTTACCGTTTGAGGTAGCAATATCTGTAGAAAAACCTAAGTGGTATTTCACGTCGCCACCGAAAGATGATTCTAAATCGTAGTTTTTACCCTCAAACTCGCCGAAAATCTCTTTGTAAGTTTTGCCCATAATATTGGCCAAAACATTTAAGCGACCGCGGTGAGCCATACCAATAGTAAACTCCTCGATGCCTAACTGGGCTCCTTTTTCAATAACTGAATCTAAGGCTGGAATAAGCGCCTCAGCGCCTTCGAGCGAGAAGCGTTTCTGACCTAAAAATTTCGTACCCAAAAAGTTTTCGAAACCAACGGCTTCGTTCAGTTTTTTAAGGATACGTTTTTTCTCTTCAACAGTAAACGACGGTTTGTTGCGTTTACTTTCCATCCGCTCTTCAAACCATTTGGTTTTTATCGGATTACGGATGTATTTGTACTCCGCACCTATCGCCTGGCAGTAAGTATCTTCGAGTAACTGGCGGATGTCGCGCAGTTTGGCAGGGCCTAAACCTAATTCAACACCGGCATTGAATGTGGTGTCTAAATCGGCATCGCTTAAGCCGAAAGTTTCTAACTCTTTACCGGGATAGTATTTGCGGCGGTCGCGTACGGGGTTGGTTTTGGTAAACAAGTGGCCGCGGCTGCGGTAACCGTTTATCATGTTCAGCACGTTTATTTCTTTTAAAACATGCTCGGGTGCACCGGCTGCATCATTTGCAGCAGCTTTGGGTGCAGACCCTTGTCCGAAATCGAAGCCTTCAAAAAACTTTTGCCATCCGTAATCAACCGATTCGGGGTCTTGTTTATATGCTTCGTACAAGGAGTCTATATAGGCAGCGTTTCCGCTATTGACGTAAGTTAAACGATCCATCTGAATACCAATCTGTAAAACGGTACAAAACTAACAATATAAGACGTAACTTACACGGTTAAATTTGCAAATGATGTGTTGAATTATTATATTTTGCTGAATTTTATAATGACAAGTTTATTTGCGCATTGTTTAAATAAACTTGTCATTTATTACCCGCTAAAATTGCCTTTATGACAATTTTCGGCGCCGCGATTATAAGACTTAATCAGCCAAAGCACTATTATGCTGCATCCTGATTCGGAATGTCAGCAATCCTTCGGCAGCATCTCTACATCATTTAACGCACAATATAACCGGCGTTTGTCAGCAGTTTAGTATTCTGCCAGCACAACAATCCTGTTGCTCAAAGGCGCAATTTTCTCTTTGCCGTTTAAAAAACTCAGACCAACAATAAACGAAAAGCCTGCTACGATGCCACCCATATCAGTAATCAATTCACTGGCTGCGGTTACCGTTCCGCCGGTAGCCAGCAGGTCGTCGTGTATCAGTATACGCTGGCCGGGTTCGAATGCATCGGCGTGCATTTCGATAGTAGCCGAGCCGTACTCCAGGTCGTACTCTTTTTGATGAACTTTGTAAGGGAGCTTGCCCGCCTTGCGGATAGGGATAAACGGCACACCCAGCTTACCGGCCAGCTGCACACCAAATAAAAAGCCGCGACTTTCTACCCCTGCTACGGCATCTATTTGTAAACCCTGCAAGTGCATTACAAATTCGTCTACAATCAACTGGCAAAGCGCAGGGTCTTTAAGTATGGTGGTGATATCTTTAAATACAATTCCGGGTTTCGGAAAATCAGGAACATCGCGTATAGCGTCCTTGATTTGCTGTTCAATCATGGCGGCTAAATTAGGTAATAGAACTTAAAATCAATGTCATGTTCGCCTGCATCATCGCCAGCCGTAACAGCAATATTATTTGCACAACATTAATTAGCGGTATTTTTTAATTAAGCATGTTTTTATATCTATTAAAGATATAGACTATGCATATCTTTGACACGTTATGAGTAAAAATACCGACGAACTGTTTAAGAATGTAATTGCCCATGCCAAGGAGTATGGTTTTGTATTCCCTTCCAGCGAAATTTATGATGGTTTAAGTGCTGTTTATGACTACGGACAAAACGGCGCAGAACTAAAAAACAACCTAAAAACCTACTGGTGGAAAAGTATGGTGCAGTTAAACGAGAACATCGTGGGTATTGACTCGGCCATATTTATGCACCCCAGAATTTGGGAGGCCAGCGGCCACGTGGGTGGTTTTAACGACCCGATGATTGACAACAAGGATTCGAAGAAACGCTATCGTGCCGACCAATTGCTGGAAGACCGTATTGACCGTTACGATAAAGACGGCAAGACCGATAAAGCAGAGCAGCTGAAATTAGAATTTAATAATGCGATGAAAGCTGATGACTTGAGCCGTCTGTACGATTTAATCGTAGAGCACGAAATTGCTTGTCCTATCAGTGGCACCCGCAACTGGACCGAGGTACGCCAGTTTAACCTGATGTTTAGCACCCAAATGGGTGCCGTGGCTGATGACGCCGATAAAATATACCTGCGCCCCGAAACAGCACAAGGTATATTTGTGAACTACCTGAATGTGCAGAAATCGGGCCGGATGAAGATTCCGTTTGGTATTGCTCAAATTGGTAAGGCTTTCCGTAACGAGGTAATTGCCCGCCAATTTATTATCCGTATGCGCGAGTTTGAGCAAATGGAAATGCAATTTTTTGTTCGCCCGGGCACACAACGCGAATGGTTTGATAAATGGAAAGAAGCACGCTTAAAATGGCACCTGGCTTTAGGTACCTCTCCCGAAAAGTACCGCTACCACGAGCATACCAAACTGGCGCATTATGCCGATGCCGCTTACGATATTGAGTTCGAATTCCCATTCGGCTTTAAAGAAGTAGAGGGTATACATAGCCGTACTGATTTCGATCTTAAACAACACCAGGAGTTCTCTGGCAAAAAAATGCAGTATTTTGACCCGGAGGTTGACCCTGATACTAATAAGCCTTACGGTAACTATATCCCTTACGTTATTGAAACCTCAATTGGTTTAGACCGGATGTTTTTACTGACGCTGATTAATGCCTTTGAGGAAGAAGATTTAAGCACTGAGGAAAAACAGGACAGCCGTACCGTATTGCGCCTGCACCCTTGCCTGGCACCGGTTAAAGCCGCTATATTCCCGCTGACCAAAAAAGACGGTCTGCCTGAAAAAGCGCGTGAGATTATGGACAGCCTGAAAACAGACTTTAACTTACAATACGAAGAGAAAGATGCTATCGGCAAACGCTATCGTCGTCAGGATGCGATTGGTACACCATTCTGTATTACGGTAGACCATCAAACACTAGAGGATAATACTGTTACCATCCGCCACCGTGATACTATGGCGCAAGAACGCGTACCGGCCGACCAGTTAGAAAAAATTATCGGCGACCTGGTAAGCTGGAAGAACGTGCTGAGATAGTTTATAGCGATTAGCCCCAACATAAAAAAAGCCGGTATTTGCATACCGGCTTTTTTTATAGCATTACTAAGTAAAGATTACCGCTTACTTTTCTTCTTTGTTTTTTGCTTCCTGAACTTCCAAACGGATAGCTTGTGCTAAGTTTTTCAGGTCTTGCATACCTTTACGTACACGAGTACCTGCAGCACTGTTGCCTTTGTTGTAGAATTTGTCAGCATCACCTTCTAAAGATGCAATAAGTTCTTTTACTTGTGTGAATTTTTCCATTGTAAATACTCCTTTAAAAACGATTGAGGTTTATTGTGTTAACTCAGGCTAATCTAAAGCGTTTTTTTAAATAAAAAAACATTCGCGTTGTAAAAAGTGGGTTTAAACGCTAATTTGGCACTTTTTAACGTAAGCACTTACTTTAATTAAATAATAATAGTGTTTACTGCTTATAAATTAAACTTTGTTAACAGATGCTATTTTATTTTAACAACGTTTATTCGGCTTTGCATCGTAAAATTGCATTTTTACGATGCAAAGCGTAAACAAATTGTCGTAAATGCGTCCGAAACACCGAAATCATACTCACGTAAAGCAAAAAGCCTCCTGTACTTGAGATACAGGAGGCTTCATATTTTTTTACAGATTTAATGATGCAATTAAGCTAAAACTGCAGCTTTGTCTTCTTTGTAATAACCTTCTTTTAACTTCAGGGCTACTTCGCTATAAGCATCCAGCGTACGCTGAACATCCTCTAAAGTATGGGTAGCCGTCGGAATTAAACGCAGGATAATTAATCCTTTAGGGATTACCGGGTACACCACAATTGAACAAAAGATGCCATAGTTTTCGCGCAGGTCGCGGGTGAGGCTGGTAGCTTCAAACAGGTCGCCTTTCAAAAATACCGGAGTTACCATGGTATTGGTAATACCAATATCAAAGCCACGCTCCTTTAATCCGTTTTGCAGCGTGCGGGCAACAGTCCAAAGCTTTTCGCGCAGTTCGGGTTTTGACTTAAGCAATTCAAAACGTTTTTGCAAGCCAATTACCATTGGCATAGGTAACGCCTTGGCAAAGGTTTGAGAGCGCATATTATAACGTAAAAAGGCAATAATGTCTTTTTTGGCAGCAACAAAAGCACCTATACCTGCCATTGATTTAGCGAAGGTACCGAAGTATACATCAATATCTTCAATACAATCCTGCTCTTCGTGCGTACCGGCACCGGTTTTACCCATAGTACCGAAGCCATGAGCGTCATCAATCAATAAACGGAAGTTATATTTTTGCTTAAGCGCAACAATCTCTTTTAGTTTACCTTGTGCACCCGACATGCCAAAAACCCCCTCGGTAATTACCAAAATACCACCGCCACTTTGGTCGGTTAATTTGGTAGCACGTTCCAGTTGCTTTTCAAAACTGGCCATATCATTATGCTGGTAAACAAAACGCTTACCCATGTGCAGGCGTACACCATCAATAATACAAGCGTGCGACTCAGCATCGTACACAATCACGTCATTACGGTCAACCAGCGTATCAATAATGGATACCATGCCCTGATAACCATAGTTGAGCAGAAAGGCATCTTCCATACCCACAAACTCAGCCAAGCCCTTTTCTAAAGCCTCGTGCTGTTTAGTGTTACCCGACATCATGCGGGCACCCATAGGGTATGCCATACCGTAATCGGCAGCGGCCTGAGCATCGGCCTGGCGCACTTCGGGGTGGTTAGCCAACCCCAAATAGTTATTAAGACTCCAAACTAAATGTTCTTTGCCGTTAAACATCATGTGTGCAGATATCTCCCCTTCCAGCTTTGGAAATGAAAAATAACCATGTGACCACTTTTGGTGCTGACCAATGGGACCACCCAGGTTTTTTGATATTTTGTCAAATAAATCCAATGTATTCTTAATCTATAATATCCTTACAAATATACGGATTATAAAAAGGCAAACAACGGTTATAACTTTTTATAATAGGTTATAACGCAAAAAGGGCTTTGTACTTATTTGCACAAAGCCCTTTTTATCAATATTTTACAATTAGTCTACATTATCATGCAAGAACGAATTGTTTTTGCGAATCTCCGGATTACCGTCATTTTCGGACAAGGAAAACTTCGAAATCTGGCTCTCGTTAGAGGCTGGTGTTTGCTGCAGCGAAATTTCTTTACGCTTGTAAGCAGGTACGTTTTCCAACTCCTGGATGTTACCGTTACGTAGTTTCATGCTCAAATCTTTCAAGCGCATAATGCGTTCGCGAGATTTGCGCAACTGCTCTTCGATAGACTCGTTGGTTTTAGTCTCGTCGGCACTTACTGGCTCAGGTTGTGGCTGCGGCTGTTGTACAGGTGCAGGCTCGTTAACCGGCTCAAAGTTCATTACACTATCAGTAACTTTGTAAACCAGGTCGTTAGCATCAGGCTCTTCAGCGGCTTCCGGCTCCTCATCCATCAGGTTATGACGTACTACTTTAGGCTCCTGCTCGCCATGGGCCAGCAAGTCGAACAAACCGTTTTGCTTCTGTTGCGAAGTTACTACTTTAGCAGCAGGCTCTTCTTTAACCGATGGCTTAATAAACTCGTTAACCGGTTTTACCAATGGTGTATTTTCAGGCATCAGCATAGAAACTACTTTCTTGTTGCTGAATTCCTTTTCGCGCTCGTCTTTAGTTTGGAAACCGGTAGCAATAATAGTTACCGATATTTTGTTACCTAACGACTCGTCGATACAGTTACCCCAAATTAAGTCGGCAGCTAAGCCCGCTTCTTCCTGGATGTAGTCAGTAATAATGCTTACCTCATCCATAGTTACCTCTTGGTCGCTGCCCGAGCTGATGTTTAACAGGATATAACGGGCACCTTCAATTTGGTTGTCTTTTAACAACGGTGAAGATAACGCACCTTCTACTGCACGCGAAGCACGGTTGTCACCATCAGCAGCATAGCTACCCATGATGGCTACACCACTATCTTTCATCACGGTACGCACGTCTTTAAAATCGACGTTGATATAACCCGGATGAGTAATGATTTCAGCTATCCCCTTAGCTGCAGTAGTCAAAATGTCATCGGCCTGGGCAAATGCCGAACCTAAGGTAAGGTTACCAAAGATTTGACGCATTTTATCGTTAGAAATCACCAGGAAAGAATCCACATATTTTTTCAGCTCCTCTAAACCT
>CAXYKR010000153.1:0-27542 GCA_964277815.1 uncultured Mucilaginibacter sp.
GAGATTTTGTAATGAAAAATTTCATCCATATCATCGTCACCTAAGTCGTCCATCACCCAGGCCTGTTCCATCTCTTTCGTTAAAAACAGCGGCATGCGATGTTTATGGTCACCATCATTATGTATCCACATCATTTTTTGATTGGCCTCGCGCGTTAGCATCGAAAATGAAGCAAAACTATGAGTTTCGCCTGTTTGCGAATCGACTTCTTTACTCACCTGGTATAGTGCAGGAATGTAAAACTGTTCGCGGCCGGCAATACTTACATGATATGGAATTTTATTTTTAAAACCTTTTACTTTACGGTGCTCAAAAATACCCGTTGCCGGGATAAGACACCTATTGTTGCGGAGTTTATGCCAGTAAGATGCTTTATCTTCAATAACCCGTTCAGACCGGGCATTAACATAGTTTCGTCGCTGAGCCTGCCGCTCACGCGGGTCGGTTACAAATGTTGGCACTACACCCCAGCTCATATTTGCTAAGGCCAATACTTGGCGATTAACTACGATGGGATATTCAGGCATTGTCTCGCAGGTAACGTGAATCATGTCTGCAGACTGATTTGTAACGCCGGGAACTATTTTGATGCCCTCAAAATCCCTGATGACCATTTCGATATCCGAATGAAAGCTGATATCTCTGCACATAAGTTCCTATTTAATCATGTCATAAAAGAGAGCGGTGTGGCTTTGATTACCCGAGGTAATGTCGGCCTTTACACGCCCGTGTTCCACATATATACGCACATGGCAACTCCCTGTCCTTTTCATGCGGATATTATAAATGTAAGCAGACACTGCGTTCAGATACGACTTTTTCAGTTTCCTTTCGTGCTTAGCGTCTATAGAACCTGCAAAAAACAAGCCGTTACCTGCATTTCCCTGCAACAGCTTTACCACATTCTGGTAGTGCGTAATGTTCAACAAATTCAGGACTTTACCTTCGGCCAGTCTTAATTCCTGACCATGTAAAAGGGCATCATGTTCATGCTCATAAGCAGACATTAAAAAAGTTTTCTGCATAGACTGCCCTGGCCAAGGAAAACGCTGAACAACTACATGAGGTTTTTTCATACCGATTAGTTTACGAAGTGCAACCTCACCAACTTGCATAAACGGATTATAAAACAATGAATTAGCCATCTGCTCAATCACCTAAAAGCGTTAATTAAAGGTAATAAAAAAACTAACAATATTAGCTTTTTATTACGCTTATAAATCCCTCTCTACAGTTTTTTTGATGAGACCAGATGATACGGGAAGGCTGAGTCATTAGGTTGAAAACCTATTTTTTAAACATCGGTTAGCTTGCGCTCCAGGTATTGCTTTTTAAACTCGGCCGGGGTTGTATTTTTGATGCGTACAAAGTACCGATAAAAATTAGAGACATTACCAAAACCGCAGTCGTAACAAATGGCGTTGATAGACAGGTTATCTTCCACCAGCAGACGGCAGGCATTGCTAATCCTGATTTCCATCAAAAAATCATGAAACGACTTATTGGTCATCATTTTAAAGTAACGGCAAAACGAAGTGACGCTTAAACTGGCTACCTCTGCCATTTCTTCGAGTGGCAAAGGCCGTTTGAAGTTGGCCATGGTGTGGGCGTAAATCTTATTCAGCCTCACCGACTCAGCCTCGTTAGAGCGGTGGAAGTTGGCTGATGTGGCAATATAATTCAGTTCGCAGCTTTGCGACAGGATGTGCAAAATTTCGAGCAGTGTTAAAATGCGGTACATGCCGCTCTCCTCAACCGCTTTCAGCATTTTTTGGTGTACAATAGCCTTGGTTTTTCCGGTGATTAATAAACCGCGTTTGGCTTTTTCGAATAACAGCCGTATCTGTAACGCCTCGGGTATCGAAAAAAACTCCTTGCCTAAAAAATCGGGCAAAAACTGTATTACAATTGCTGCCGTGCTATCCTCGCGCACGCCCAGTGTTTTACTCTCGTTACATCGCCAGGTATGCGGCAGATTTTGCCCCAGCAAAACCAGTTCATCATCCTGAAAGTTGCTGATACTATCGCCAATAAAACGTACACCCTGCCCTTTGATGATGTAGTGCAGTTCCAGCTCCGGATGATAATGCCATAGCCGGCCAAAATTGGGCTGCACTTTCAAATTAGCGCTCAGCGAGCTTTCGTCATTATTGGTAATCTTATAAAAATGAGGCTTCATAACCTATTTGCTGGCAAATAATATGGTTTGTATTGGTTTATTAAGAAGTTTAAGTTACAAAACCATGACAATATCTGCAAGTAATTTGCCGGCTATAATTTATGCCAATTAGGGTTTAATAAGATAGCCCGTTAATTGCAAAAATTTGAAATACAGATATTTATAAATCAACAGAGAGTAGATAGATAAATCATAAAAAAAGATGGCCAACAAATTTGGATAATAATGTATAATAGATGGATAAAAAACGATAGGTACAGCGTTGGCTTAGCCTATATTTTTAACAAGCCACATCACTCTTACTTTATTACATTTTAAATTAATAAGCCTACCCGGCAACGCTTTACTACCTATTTTAAAATCTATGTTAATCCGAGAGCGGCAGCTCACCTCATCGCCCAAGGGGCATTGTTTGCATAACACCCAGGTATTCTGCGATGATGATACCCTGATTGTTTATGATACCCGTAACGACGATACTCAAATTCAGACAACCGGCTCCATAGAGATAGTAGATGTACAAACCGGCGAAGAAATTTTAGTATACCAAGTACCAAACCAAAGCGAGTATGGCCCAGGTGCAGGCGCTGCAAGTTTTTCGCCAACGCATAAAAGCATCATGTTTTTGCGGGGACTGCTCAACTGCAACCAACAGCAGCCCTATGCATTTAACCGCAGGTCGGGTGTTAAGGTAGACCTTAGCCGTTTAAACCAAGCCGAAAGCCTGGATGCACGCAATATTACGGAGCCACTGGTGCCGGGCGCGTTACGCGGGGGCACCCACGCCCATCAATGGAGCGGCGACGGCAATTGGATGAGTTATACTTATAACGACTATTTACTGGACGAACTGAGCCTGCAACAACCCGATAAAAAATTTAATCGGTCGGTAGGAATTATGATACCGGGCCACCCAGTTACCATAGTACAGTCAAACGACGCTGAAAACTTTTCGGGCAGCATGTTCGCAATGCTGATTTCCGAAATTAAAGCCGATGCAAAATCCAACACCGACGAGATTTTTGCGGCGGTTGACGAATGCTGGATAGGCGCTAATGGCTACCAAAAAGCAGATGGCCAATGGCAGCGCAAAGCCATTGCTTTTCAGGGCTGCCTGTACGATGAACAAGAGAAGGAAAAGAGAGAAGTTTACATCGTCGACCTGCCTGAACAATTTTCTGATGAAGAATTACAGCAAACGCTTGGCAGCGCAACCTCGCCCCCATTATTGCCCGAGTCTGTAAAACAGCGTCGGTTGACTTATACCCAACATGGCGTTTGCGGCCCGAGGCATTGGCTAAGGTCTAATAACGATGGTACGCTGATTACCTTTCTGTCTTATGACGACAACAATGTGGTTCAGGTTTTCAGCGTTTCGCCTCTAGGCGGGCAACCCTATCAAATCAGCAAGCTCAAGGACGGCGTAAACGGCCCGTTCAATATTTCGCCGGACGGTAAATACGTTTCTTGCCTGTCCGGCAACAATGTCTGGCTCATTGATATAAAAACCGGGCAAGCGGAGCAGGCTACATTTCATAACGATGATGATAAAGCCGTGGGAAGTGTTATCTGGAGCAATAGCGGAAGTTTATTGGCTTATAACCGCTATATTAGACATGCGGATGGCAACAGCTATTTACAAATATTTTTACTGGAGCTAAACCATTAATAACAGTTACATGCTTGGGTATTTGCACAAAATTGACACAGCGATATCCAATGTGATAATCATAAAAAAGGCCGGGGAAACTCCTAACCCCGGCCAAACACAAACTATCAATTAACTAAACAACAACTCATTTTTTATTGGGCTCAATCACCACGTGCTTGATGTTTTTTCTGTCGTACGTGTAAGTGATGTGCACCAGGCCATCGGCCGTTTGGATAATAGCCGGATAGCTAAACTCTTCCTTAGTACCATTTTCGAGCACCACTACATCCTCCCACGCCTGGCCGTCTTTAGAAGCGGCTACCCGCAATTTAGAGCGCCCGTTAAACCAGTCTTTGCCAGGCACGTCCGGGTTGTACACAATCAAAAAGCTACCATCCTTCAACGTCACCGCATCGGTACCCGAGTTAGGGTTTAATAGCGTAGTTTTTGACAGCGGCGACCAGGTTTTTCCGTTATCGTCCGACCATGATTGCACTACCGTGCCTTGTTTACTGCGACAAAGTATCTGCAATTTATTTTTACCATGAAACAGCACACTGGGCTGTATCACGTCAAACTTCGAACCGGTGTCAACTGGTATAGCTTTCCAGTTTTTTAAGCTGCGATCAGCTAATTCCATCTGTACTTTCCAATGACCGTTAGGCAACTCGATACTCGATGGGCAAAGTATATCACCGTTACTCAGGATGACAGGCTTATTTTTAATCGGCCCTAATATACCGTCGGGCAACCGTGTTGAAGCCGACCAGGTGGTGCCGTCGTCGTCAGAGGTTTTGTACATGCCCCACCACTCACGCGGGTTAGGTCCAACTTTATAGAACAACACCAATTGGTCATTCTTCTGCTTTAAAAAAACAGGATTCCAGCAAGGGTATTGTTCGGCGCCGGTACCTTTACCGTCGGCAACCGCTCTTGGGTTTACTTTGCCATCGGTCTCAATTTTGCCGCTCCATATTACTACATCGTTTTTACCCTCTTGCGAGCCGCCAAAGCAGGCCAGCAATAGGTCGCCTTTTTTTGTCTGTACCAAGGTGGATGCATGGCAGTTTTTAAATGGCGGCTGCTCAAACACCAAAGTTTCGCTCACCTTTTTCCATTGGGTTTGTGCCTGCACCTGGCACAAACCCAACGATAATGCAATAACGGATAAGATACTTTTTCTAACCATCAATATCATAGATTAATAACCTGGATTTTGCTCCAGCTTGGCACCAAAGTTAGCATCAATTGCCGATTGCGGAATCGGATAAAGCTCATGAAAGCTTTGTATTGTCGCTTTTACATCAGTCCGGGTCTGGTATTTCTTGGTCCGTTCCACCAATTTGCCTAATCTACTCAAAGTCATACGGCGGCGTTCCTCGGTAATCAATTCACGGGCACGCTCATCTAAAATATAGTCGATGTTTACATCACTGGCCGATATAGGCTTAGCATTAGAACGCGTTCTGACCGCATTAATATCTGCGGCTGCATTAGCTAAGTTGCCCTGGCCTAAATAAGCTTCGGCACGTAACAAATAGGTTTCTGCCAAACGGTATACAATAAAGTCTTTACCGGTGCCGCCACTGGTTGGGTCGCCGTTAAAAGGCTTGCCTTCTACTTTACGTAGGTATGGGTACACGTTACGCATGGTATCCTCTTGCGTGGTGCGTTTTTCAACCTGTTTACCAAAGAAAGAAGTAGCCGTGTTGTTGTAATAAAATGTACGGCGAATATTGTATTTAGAATTACGGATATCGTTCTGAGAATTATCTTTCCATAAGTCGTAAAAATACCAGGTAGTTGGCCGGCTGTAAGCTACCCCCCTGCCCAAACTATCGGTGATTGACATACCACTTTTACCATCAGGTGCCAGCAAGTTCCACAAAGCAGGCGTCCACCCCCTAATCAGGTTGTTACGTCCTGTTGAACCGCCACCGCCTGTAATTAAGTTCTCAAACTGCCACACATAAATAGATTCCAGGTTACCGGTACTTCTGTTTTGGTTACCCTCGATAAATAAGTCGGAATACACATCGCCGGGCAGGTTGGCATTCACGCCAAAGCGGGTAGTCATCAGCTTATATAAACCGCTGTTGATTACGTTTGATGCACTGGCTACGGCCTTGTCATACTGCTTTAAATTGATGTAAATTTCGGTCAGCAGGTGGTCGGCAGCGCCTTTAACAATATGCCCCTGCCTATCGTTTGATACCGTGGTTGGCAAATATTGCGAGGCGAACTCAGCATCTGCGCGGGCAAAATCATAAGTTTCCTGGCGTGAGGCCCTGGTAAAATCTGTTTTTGGAGCCTGGTAGGTACGGTCTACCAAAGGCACACCACCATATAAGTTAGCCAAGGTGTTGTATGTATAAGCCCTGAAAAATCTGGCCTCGGCAATGTAGGCGTTCTTTTCGGCATCGCTCGCAAAAACAGAGGCATAATTAGGGTCGGAGGCGTAAGCTATAATCGTATTAGCCCTTAAAATCATCTGGGTGTAGGCCCAGTTCCAGTAGCTTGACGCGGCGGATGCAGACGGTGTAAGAAACGTGGTATAATTTCTAAAATTCACCGTTTGCTCCTGGCCGGTAGTGCCCAAATCAGTACCTAAATCCATATCGTACCAGCGGCCCAAATCTTCGCCGTTAAATTCATCACGAGCGGCGTATATTAACCCGGTCATGGCGTTATCAAAGCCCGACTTAGTTTTAAAATTCACGTCAGATGACAATCGCGACAGGGCAGTTTCATCTAACACCGATTTTTTGCAGGAGGTGGCCACTACCGCGGTAAACAGCACTGCTCCTAAAATTTTTAAATTAACTTTTTTCATGTTGTGGTTATAACATAAAGTAAATACTATCAGAACCCGGCATTAAACCCGAATGATATGGTACGGGCCAGCGGATACATATTCGATTTAATAGTTGCAGCCGATGTTCCGGCGTTGATTTCGGGGTCAGAGCCCGGATAATTGGTAAACGTGTACAGGTTTTTACCACTTACGTATAGCTTCAGGTTAGTCAGCTTCAGCTTTTCCGCAATACGTCTGGGCAGGTTATACCCTAAGGTAGCATCCTGTATACGGGCAAAGTTGCGGCTCACATAATACTGGTAACCTAATGGGTTAGTGTAAACCAATGACGGACGGGTGTTTGAACGGTTTTCAGGCGTCCACCAGCCGGCATCAATCTGGTTAAGCGCACGACCCGGAGAGTTTTCGCTCAGTGACGAGTTGGGGTCGAGCAGGATGAAAGGCGCTTTCCAGCCCAGCATAGTGTTTACAAAAATATTGAGCGAGAAGTTACCATAAGTAAATGTATTACCCAGGCCGCCCATAAATTTAGGCGAACCACCCGAGCCTACAACCGTACGGTCGGCTGCGTTGATTACACCATCACCGTTGGTGTCTTTAAACCGGATAAAACCGGGCTGAGAGCCTGACGGGATGTTATCTCCCTGCTGATAGATGCCATCAAACTGGTAACCATAAAATGAAGTAATTGGTCTACCGATGAACCAGCCGTTAGCAATATCATCATCTTCATTGCCATCGCCATTTACGTCAGAACCATATAGGTGTACAATCTTATTTCGGTTGATGGATACGGTAAAGTTAGTGTTCCAGGTAAATTTGCGACTGTTAAAATTCACGGTGTTCAAGGCTATCTCTATACCCTTGTTGTTGGTTTCGCCCAAGTTGGTCAGAATACTGGTGAAACCTGTCATTACCGGGATAGCACGTGTAACCAACAGGTCGTTGGTACGGCTGTTATAAAGTTCTACCGAACCACTGATGCGATTATTAAACAAACCGAACTCCATACCTAAGTTGGTAGTATGCGTAGTTTCCCACTTCAGGTTATCATTAGCAATGTTAGCCGGAAAAACGCCTAAAGCGGTTACGCCCGGATTGCCGTATACGTAGTTATTGGTACTTGACAAACTTAACGACTGGTACGGAGATATAGCCTGGTTACCTACAGCGCCGTACGATAAGCGGAACTTAAGCGAGCTGATTATTTTTGAGTTTTTCAGAAAATCTTCATCCGATGCTACCCAAGCCAAAGCGGCCGACGGGAAGGTTGCATACTTATTGTTTTTGGCAAACACCGAGCTACCATCGCGGCGAGCAGTCAGCGTTAGCATGTAACGCTCTTTTAAACGGTAGTTTAACCTGGCCATCGATGATATACCATCTACCTGTTGTGCCGACGAGGATATGGTAGGCGTACCGGCAAACTGTAAACTATTCCAGCCCAAAGCATCAGTGCTTAATTGCGCTGCATTTGCCGTAGTACTTTCAAAACCTGAATGGTTCCGTCCGTATAACAAAGTAACATCAAAATAATGGTCGCGACCGATTTTACGGTTGTAGGTTAAAATGTTCTCTAACACATAATCGTAAGTCTCCTGGTTAAATTTACTGGCCGATTTGGTGTTGTTGGTTAACCGGGTATCCTGGCGGGTAGCATTATAAGTATGGTCCCAGCGGTAGTTTGGCGAAAAGTTTACACGGTAAGCCAGGCCGGGTACCTGAGGCACATTCAAAATACCGTAAAAGTTAGCAAACAGGTTACGTGCAATTTCCTCGTTTTTAGTTAACAGTGAGCCGCGGATAGGGTTACCCGAAATCGTTTCTTCTTTAACCGAAAACTGGGTTGGCTCACCATCAGGGTATCTCCAGGTACCATACGGGCTGCTGTAGTAAAGACTGTTTAAATCGGCAGCAATACCCGACAAATCGCGGTTAACAAAGGTACTGGTCATGCCCACTTTAAACCAATCGGTCACCTGCGTTTCGATGTTTGAACGTAATGTAATCCGTTTTTGGTTGTCGTTAAACAAGATGCCTTTTTCGTTAGTGTATGAAGCCGAATTATAAAACGAAGTTCTTCCGGCTTTGGATGATACGCTAAGGTCGGCCGAAGTAAAGCTTGCTTTTTGGGTAGCTTCTTTCCATGGGTCGAGTGTGATACCGGCATCGTAGTTTGCCCGTTCAGAAGAAGTAAGATAGTCCTGCGCTTGTTTAATCACGGTACCGGCCGAAGCAATCTGCCGCTGATAATCCAATGTTTTTTCTAAATAACGTTCAGGCGAAAGCAGTTTAAGTTCACGGGCAGGGTCTGACACACCCGTGTAAACATTAAACCGAATAACCGGCTTTTCGGTGGTGCCTTTTTTAGAGGTAATCAATATGACGCCGTTGGCCGCACGCGAACCATAAATGGCTGCTGCACTGGCATCCTTCAAAATATCAATCGATTCGATATCGTTGGGGTTGATATCACTTAAACTTCCGTTAAAAAAGATGCCGTCAACCACAATCAAAGGGTTGTTGGCACCACCCAACGAGCGGGCGCCTCGTACTAAAATAGTACCGTTTTGCCCTGGCCGGCCATTGCTGTTAAATTGTACACCCGGTACGCGGCCTCTTAAAGCCTCGGTTACGTTAGTGTTAGGCAAATCACGGGTTTGAGCTAAATCTACCTTGGCAATAGCGCCTGTTACGTTACGCTTAGCTTGAGTACCATAACCGGTAACTACGACCTGGCTTAATGAGTTTTGCTCTTCAACCAATTTAACGTTGACAGCTTGTCCTGCTGTAACATTTACTTCCTGGCTCACAAAGCCCACAAAGGTAAACACTACTGTTGCCGGCTCACTAAGTTCCAGAACGTAATTACCATTCATATCAGACAAGGTACCTTTGTTGGTTCCCTTAACCCGCACACTTACGCCGGGAAGTTGGTTACCTTTTAAATCGGTAATCGTACCATGTATCTTAATGGGTGGTAAATTATTTTCGGCAGTGTAATGGTTATAGGATAAACCGGCCGCATTAGCAGTAGGATTATAACTGATTAGCAGCGCAGCAAAAGTTAAATACTGTACCGATTTAATGAGCTTACGGTGCTTTTCGAAACTTTGACGAAAGGATATACCCTTCCCCTTACAATTAGATTTCATTCTTTTTGTTCATAAAGGTTTATTAATTAACTCAGGATTACAAAGCGGCATCCGGAGTTGAATGCCGTTCGTGTTGGGCAGATTATAGGGTAAGTAATTTTTTATCCATATACTATGTGTTTAATGTTTGTCGTTGTAGCTGACAGGTAAGGCTATAATCCGCCACTGTCTGTATTTTAGCAATCATTTGCGAACAACTACTCACACCAAGCCAATTTTAATCGCAATCGATTACCGCTTTAGCCGGTATATCTACTGCTCAGGCAGATTCTGTATGATAATAACTATACATTGCCGCTTATTCAGCAAGCTTCTGTACTACTACATAATTACCTTTTGACAATGCAAACCCTTACATCAACGCTTACAAAGCACTGATAATGTGATTAATGCACGAGCATTAGTTACAATTAATTAATACAAACGTAACTTTTTGGATAGATTTAGTTTTATCAAAATGATGCAATGTTTTATACAAAATTGTCATGATTTGTAAATACACTGAATCATTAAAAAAGCACACTTTTCCGGCAGAGCGCCAAATACCATAGCAGCGTTGAGTTCTAAGCAACTCAATACCAAGCAAAAACACAAAAGCATCAATCAAAAAAAGGAATATTTTGCACTGAGCAGTGCAGCTAATAGCGATTTACGTAGATGGCAATTTTTATATCAAGGTATGCACGCATTTGCATATTGGAGCAAGCTAAGCCTTTCTTACAAACTCAGATTTAAGCGCCATGGCACCAAAACCATCAATTTTGCAATCAATGTTATGGTCGCCTTCAACTAAGCGGATGTTTTTTACTTTGGTACCTGATTTGATGTTTTGCGACGAGCCTTTAACGGGCAGGTTTTTAATTACAATTACGCTGTCGCCGTTTGATAAAACGGTGCCGTTGCTGTCTTTGACCACCAATTGGCCGATTAAAGTTTGGCTGTCTTCCGGGTTCCACTCGTAACCGCATTCGGGGCATACCAGTAAATCATCCATCTCGTAAGTATACGTTGATTTACATTCGGGACAAGGTGCAAGTTCGGCCATGGTTTTCTCGTGTTTTGGCGCAAAGATAAAAATTAAGCAGAAATCCGATATTGATGTGCCTACTCTGCCACATTTATTATGCATCAATCGATACATTGATAATGCGAACAAGCATCAGCTCCGGCTTTAGAAAATCCGCCACCATCTCTTTCAAAATATTACAAAGTAAGTGTCTATACCACACTAAGAATCTCTATCTTTAGCGGCATATTACTTAGCTACCGTTGCATTCGCATTTGTGCGTTGCTATTGCTGAGACTTTGCAGATTTTTATAAGAGTATATTTAAGAATGAGTACGATAAGCAAAATTGGTGTATATACCTCGGGGGGCGATGCTCCGGGCATGAACGCAGCCATCAGGGCAGTAGTCAGAACTGCTCATTATTACCAGTTAGAAGTTTCGGGTATCCGCTTAGGATACGAGGGCATGATTAACGGTGACATTCAGCCCATGAACCTGAAATCGGTAGGTAACATTTTGCACCGCGGCGGCACCGTATTAAAAACGGCCCGCAGCGAAGAATTCCGTACCGACGAGGGTAAACAAAAAGCTTATCGTCAGTTAAAACGCTTCGGCATTGATGCTTTGGTAGCTATAGGTGGCGATGGTACATTTACCGGTGCAAACAAGTTCAGCGAGATGTTTGAGATACCGGTAATTGGTATACCTGCTACTATTGATAACGACCTGAAAGGCACTGATTACACCATCGGCTATGATACTGCCTTAAATACTGTAGTTAAATCGGTTGACCAAATTAGAGACACGGCCGAATCGCACGACCGCTTGTTCATCATCGAAGTAATGGGTCGCGACTCGGGCATGATTGCTTTACATGCTGGTATTGCTGCCGGTGCCGAGGCGGTGATGATTCCAGAATTAAAAAACAACCTGGAACATTTAGTGGAACGCCTATCGGCCCCCGGCCACCAGAAAAGCTCAAAAATATTGATTGTTGCCGAAGGGCAGGAGATTGGCGGCGCATTTGAAATCGGCCGCATCGTGCGTGAGAAATTTCCTCAATATGATACCCGTGTATCGGTACTGGGCCACATGCAGCGCGGCGGTCATCCAAGCTGTAATGACCGTGTTTTGGCGAGCCGGTTTGGCGTAGCAGCGGTGGAAGGTTTAATTGCAGGCAAGACGCAAGTGATGACCGGTATTCAAAACCAGCAAATTGTTTACATCCCGTTAGACCAGGCTATTTTGCAGCCATCAGAACTGGACTTGAGGCTTTTAAAGATTATTGACCAACTATCATAAAACAAACAACAAGAGGCGGATTTTATTCGCCTCTTGTTGTTTAAACTGGGCACCGTTACATTATTGAAAGTCAATAAGTTTAACCAAGGGCTATCACCAGTTTTCTTTGCAAAAGAACTCCGGTTTATCTTAAACAAAAAATAGGTAAGTAAAAACTTAATCTACTGAAATATGCTATGAAAACCGGCGTTGTATACATACCTTTGAAACAAAAATTATAAGATTGGTCATATGCAGAGGTAAGCTGCATGATTGCCAACAGTTTGTTCATTTTGATTGAGATTTATTAATTTAGAGAAAACCTTATCAGTTATGGTTAAATTATTTGTGAGCGGCTTCCCTTTAGAGATTACAGAAATGGAGCTTGCACAGCTTATTGCCCCGCATGGCGATATTGCTACCATTAAAATTGTACGCGATCGACAGACCAAAAAATGCAAGGGCTACGCCTTTGTAGAGATGGCTACGCTAACTGATGCCGAAAATGCTGTGATTGCTTTAGACGGTGCACAACTTCAGGACAGGGAACTAACAGTAAAAATCAGCGAAGATAAGCCTGTTGCGCCGAAGCCATCGTTTAAACGCCCTTCTGCCCGCCCCACCGAAAGGTTTACAAGGAATCCTAATTATACTAATAATAACAACAGCTCTGACTCCAATAGTCAACGCCCACGGCGCCCACGGCTTAAATAATTTTGCCTGCGCTATTGCGGTTGCTTATTGATGGGTCAAAAGACCACGCTTTTATTCACCACTTAACTCACTTTCTTAAAAACAGAGAGCACGTTGCATCGTTGGCTTGCTCTTGTGCTGCGTTGTATTTGTACTAATGAGATACATTCAAGCGCAATGCCCAAACCCGATAAAAACCCTTTGGCAAAATGGGGTATGGCTAAATGCTTGCTGATTATTGGTGTTAAACTTGTCAACAGCAGGCCTGTTATCAGGCAAACCAATGCCTGTTTCGGTATTTTATTATACTTCATCATCTTTGAGTTGTTGCGAAACTTTATTTAAATGTGCTCTCACTGCATTCAGCTTTTCTGCATTTTTCTTAAACGTTTTAGGTCTGATAAACAGCCAGATAAAGGCAAGGTAGAGTACGCTTAAGCCATAGGTGATTAACAGCTCATGGGTATTGCGACTGGCCGTTTCGTACATATAAAACAGAAAGCCAACCGAAATGAGCATGAGTATATATACCTGTGTCTTTTTATAAAAATAAATCTGGTTCTGTCGGGTCTGCTCTATAAAAGCCAAAAACTCAGCATTACTACAGTCGTCCAACCAGTAAAAACGTTTGATAGATTTGATATTGGTAATAGCTAACCAGGCATAACCAGCGGTAATAAGTATTTCGCCAACACGGGTGGTTATCATTTTAGAATGGTAAACAAACATAACGGCAATCATTAATACCGTTAACAGGCTCGCCGCAATAATAACTATCCACTTCTTACTCAGCCGTTGACTCCTAAATTGATGTATCAACCGCAACATCTCTGCCGATGTGGGCAGACTATCCGTTTTGGCACTATGCCATATGGCTTTAAGGTTAGTTAAATTGTCCATTCAATTTAAATTGTTTAGCCAGTTTTTCTTTAATTCGGTGCACTTTCACCCGCACGTTGCTGTTGCTCAAACCCACTATGGCAGCAATTTCAGTCTGCGGTAAATCTTCCAGCATCAGCGAAATAATGATGCGTTCCGTTTCTTCCAGTTCGGCAATACATTGATACAAAAATTTAAGCTTTTCTTCGGGCGACTCCTCCCCTGTTTCGGCCATGTTAAATGGCAACTCAGCAGTGGGCATGCGTTTGGCTACCTCTAAAGCCCGCAAACAGTTGTTGGTGGCAATCCTGAAAATCCAGGTACTGAGTTGTGATTGCTGACGAAAAGAGGGTAGGTTTTTCCAAACGGAGATGAATGTTTCCTGCACCAAATCTTTAGCCTGGTCAACATCGTTAGTGTACCCCATGCACACCCTGAAAATCTGGGGAGCATATCGGTTATAGATAGCTTCAAAATTGGTGTTTTCAGCTGTACCCACGCAGGTTTTTAGTTATTTATGCCGGTTTAGATACGGCACTACATCAAATGTTACAGCTGTTTTAAAACTAAAAATATACTGGCAGCCTGTACACTTTTATGCCTTAAAACATTTCTTTACGCAACAACGGCACGCTTTCTGGAGTAGAACAATCCGCACACCACCAACAAGGCACCAACTACGCCGAATAGAGTAAGCGGCTCACGTAAAATAATAACCGCCATAGCATAGCCCAACACCGGTGTAAGAAACAGCCAGATACCGGCCTTAACCGGGTCTTTATGCAGCAAGTGAAGCCAAAGGCTATAAGCTACGATAGAAACCGGGAAAACTAGCCATAAAAACGACGCGAAAAAATTAAAATTGGGGACAAAGTATAAATGCCCGGCGTTGAGTGCCACAATAGGAATAAACAACAACCCACCAAAAATAATTTGCCACATGTTAACCGTAGTGCGGCGCAAGTTTAAGTCAGTTTTTGAAAAATAGATGCTGCCGAACGATAAGGAAAGATTGCCTAACAACAACGCAACAATGCCGGTTAACGTAGCATGACTCTCTCTCAGGTTAGGTATTGCGGCAACTACTAACCCAGCCAGCGAAATGAAAGTCCCTATCCACTCAAACCGGGTTAGCTGCCTTTTCAAAAAAACAGCCGACATCATGACCAAAATCAGCGGATTAGTAGCCATCACCAAGCTAATCAGGCCTGCCGATACTGTTTTAATAGCGATCAAGTAACCGCACATGTAAATAGTGATATTAAGTACGCCTAATATAAAAAGCTGACTGAACTGTTTTTTGGACGGACGCTCCAACGGATTCTTTTTTGATAAAGCACCGTAACCCAGCATCACGATGCCTACAAATAAAAAGCGCAGGCAGCTTAATAAAAATAAATCGGCAGAATGTACAGCAAACTTAGTGGCGGGCGTAGCAGAAGCCCAGAAAAGGGCAAAAAGTAAACCTTCGAGTATTTCGGTTATTTTAGAATTCATTCAACAATTTGAGCCTTCAAAATTGCATCAAATTGAAATGATTTGTATCGAACGATTGTAATGAAATAAAAAAGGTTGAATATCATCCTGTCAAAAACAGAATAACACTCAACCCTTAGTATATATATGATGGATATAATTTTCGACTATGAAGCAACCAAATGCATATTAACAGTTACCATACTTTTAATACGGCTGTCGGCTTCGGCTAATGCTGTAATCTCTGTAAATTTTGATTTGGTTTCCTGCAGGTCGTTATCGAAATTATATAACTGGCTTTTGAAGGCAGATAACTTATCCTGCAAATCAAGAAGGGCTAAACGGTTAGCTTCTTTTTGCGCTTGGGTACGGCTTATAATGTTTTGAATATGTTGACTATCCATAACTCTGTGTTTATACTACAACAAAAGCAATATCTGTTCCACAAAACGGAGTGTTGATAACTTTTATAATACTACACTTTTAAATATCACTTTACGTTAAAAGCTGATAGTAATAAGTAACTTAGATAGCAGCCTTTTTTTACTCCATTATCGAATAAATTAAATATTACATTTGTTAATGCGTAATTTGCGAACCACTATCTACCATGTTGAAAATAAATTCAAGAACTACAGCCTGTACAGTATTTTTGTGGCCAAACAGCGTTTTAAATGCCGTTGCAGCTGCTTTAACCGCAAACAGGATTTAATTAGAACTTAACGCATGCCTAATAAAAACTTCGATTCCGAATTTTGCGGTAGCCTGCCCCTGCATCATGTAAACATGATACAGCCGCACGGTTATTTACTGGTTCTAAATACAGACAGTCTGGATATTATTCAGGTTAGCGAGAACATTACCGGGCTTTTACAAGCCGAGGTAGCAGATATCATTAATACGAATATCGATAAATACATACCGTCTGCCCAACTGGACGATTTACGTAATAAGCTGAATACAGGTATTAAAAATAAGATACCGGTTACGCTTACCATGAATAGTCAACAAGTACTGGCCCTGGTACATGCAAATCCCAGCTATTTACTGATAGAGTTGGAAGCAGCCAACCACGGCACCGACCGCACTTTTATTAATGTATTTGAAGAGGTAAAATATGTAATGGCAGCCATTGAACTGGCCACCTCGGTAAAAGAAGCCTGCGAAATTGCCATACACGAACTCAGGCGCATATCGGGCTTCGACGGTATTATGATGTACCGGTTTGACGAAAACTGGAATGGCACCGTCATCGCCGAAGAAAAAAGCAAGGGATTAGAAGAGTACCTGGGCGTTACTTTCCCGGCATCTGATGTACCTAAACAAGCCCGCCAGCTTTACTTAAAAAACCCTTACCGCTTAATTCCAAACCGCGACTATACCCCGGTAAGGTTATACCCTATTTTAAACCCGGTTACCAATTCGTTTACCGATTTGTCTGATTGCAATTTGCGCAGTGTGGCTGCAGTGCATTTAGAGTATCTCAAAAACATGGGCATTACTGCATCCATGTCCGTAAGGGTAATACATAATGATGCTTTGTGGGGTTTAATTTCATGCCACCATGCATCGCCCAATTATCTGAGCTTTGAGATACGTTCTATTTTCGAATTATTGTCGAGCGTAATTTCCAACAAAATATCATCTATCCTAAATAAAGAAGATTATGACTTTGTAGCCAGCTTACAAAGCCGCCGCAACGTGCTTATTGAGCAAACCTATACCAACAATGATTTGGTAGAAGGCCTTTTACGGCAGGATGAAAGTTTGCTCACCTTATTTAATGCTACCGGGGCTGTCATTTATTTAGACGGACAGGTAAGCACTGCCGGCACCGTGCCAGACAAAGAAATGCTCGAAAACCTGCAACTATGGTTACAGGCTAAAGATATTAACAAAGTGTACAGCACTACCCAGTTGTCCGAATCTTTTGATGAGGCACTGGAATTTACCGATATTGCCAGCGGTATGCTGGTTATACCAATAGATGCAGACACCGGCGATTATATTGTTTGTTTTAAACCCGAGGTAATACATACCATTGAGTGGGGAGGCAACCCTAATAACGCCATCAATTTTGAAGAAAACGGATTGAATTACCATCCGCGCAACTCTTTTAAAAGTTGGCTGGAAACGGTTAATCAAAGTTCGTTGCCTTGGCACGAACAAGAGTTGGTAATTGCCGAAACTTTCAGGAGTTTTGTATTTGAATATAAGACCAAACAGGTTTTATAATTTTTTGCTGATAGTATAGTATGACTAATGAGTTGAGAAAGCATGTTGCCAATGGCACTGCCGCTAAGTTTACCGATAACTATGTGGTAGCTATCGGCGCTTCTGCAGGCGGATTGGAAGCCATCCATGAATTTTTTGACCACATGCCGGGTAACTCCAGTTTCTCCTTCATCATTATACAGCACCTGTCGTCAGATTATAAAAGCCTGTTGGTAGAGCTGGTTTCCAAGCACACCCACATGAAGGTGTTTGAAGCCACCGAAAACATGAGCCTGCAGCCCGATTGCGTTTATATTATCCCGAATAATAAACTCATGACGGTAAGCAATAACCGCTTAAAGCTTGCCGAAAAGAGTATTGAGAAGGTGCCCAACACCGCTATCGACAACTTTTTGTTTTCGCTGGCACATGATAAGCACGAAAAGGCTATCGCCATTATTTTGTCGGGTACCGGTACCGACGGCACCAAAGGTATAGAAGCCATTAAAGAATGCGGCGGTATGGTGATTGTACAGGACCCGGAAACGGCTAAGTTTGATGGCATGCCTAAAAGCGCCATTACTTCGGGCAACGCCGATATTGTAACCTCGCCGGCCAAAATACACGAAGAACTGTTTGCATACGTAAAAGAAGAGCCCATTCAGATTTTAGAAAACGGCAAGATAAACGACGAGCTTTTTAACGAGATATTCCAGTTAGTACATCAGCAAAGCGGGCACGATTTTAACTTATATAAAACACCTACCATCATCAGGCGTATTGCACGTCGCATGAGCTTTGCGGGCATCCGTACACTCGAAAAATATACTAAGTACCTGCAAGAAAATACGGAAGAAGTTAAGGCTTTGGGTAAAGACTTTCTGATTGGCGTAACTCGCTTTTTCAGGGATAAGGCAGCCTTTGAATTACTGGCCGACAAGGTGATACCCGGAATTGTTGACAATAAAGAAGACGGTGAAACGCTGAAAGTGTGGATTTGCGCCTGTAGTACTGGCGAAGAAGCCTACTCGGTAGCCATACTGATTGACCAGTACCTGCAGCGTAAAAGCAAAGAACTGGAAGTAAAGATATTTGCTACCGACATTGACGAAGCCAGTTTAGATGTGGCTTCGCACAACACCTATCCGGAAGCCATTGCCAAAGAAATTGCCCCCGATTTATTGGACCAATACTTTGTAAAAGACGGTAGCCACTATACCATCATTCCATCTATACGCAAGCAAATTGTTTTTGCCAGGCATAACGTAGCCAAAGCTCCGCCGTTTATTAAAAACGACTTGATTTGCTGCCGTAACATGCTCATTTACATGAACGTGCTTTTGCAGCAAAAGGTGCTGTCTACCTTCCATTTTTCGCTTAACCAGGGCGGTTACCTGTTCCTGGGTTCGAGCGAAACGGCCTCGGCCATTAAAGAAGGTTTGCATGAGATTAGTAGCAAGTGGAAAATTTATCGCAAAATAGGACCGATTAACCAATCAACCACTAATAACTACTACAGCAGCAGCCCTACTGTCCCCCAAGAAATTAAGCGGCCGCTACAATCAGTCAAAAAATCAACAGATACTCTGTTTACTGAGTTTTTAACCACTACTTTAGGGTATGTAGGCGTTTTTGTTGACAAGAACTACGAGATTAAAGAAACCATAGGCGACTTTAAAAAATACCTGTCGCTGCCGGAAAAGAAGCTGGAGCTTAACCTGCTTAAGATGGTTCCGCGCGAGTTATCATTTACACTGAACACGGCCATACGCACCGTTTGGAAAAACAACGAACCGGCTACACTGAAGCGCATCAAAATAAAACGCGACCAGGAAGATATTTACGTCAATATCTCCATCAATCCGCCTAATAACGCAACGGCATCGGCGCTGACCTTGGTTTTGTTTAGTGAAACTGCGCTCGACCCGGCATCTAAAGACCAGATTTTGATTCCGCTGACTACGGATGAGCATCAAAGCGGCTACGTGGCCGAGCTCGAGTCAGAATTGAATGAAGTACGCGGCAACCTGCAAATGGCAGTGGAGGAAATGGAAACCACCAACGAAGAGTTGCAATCCAGCAATGAGGAACTACTATCGGCCAATGAGGAATTGCAATCCAGTAATGAGGAATTACAGTCGTTAAACGAAGAGCTGCATACCCTCAACACCGAGCATCAGCTTAAAATAAAAGACCTGATTGACCTTAACGACGACTTGAATAATTATTTCAAGAGCGTTGACATTGGTCAGATATTTATTGATACCCATTCGCTGATACGAAAGTTTAATCCGGCAGCGGTAACCATGGTTAACCTGATTGAAGCCGACATTGGCCGTCCAATCAGCCATATATCCAACAACATAAAGTACGACCACTTTTTGGATGATATTGCCCAGGTGCAATACCAGCAGGATTTGGTAATTGAGAAAGAAATAGAGCTCAAAAACGGCAGGCACTGCCTGATGCGCATACTGCCTTACGTACGTAAGGATAAACAAAAGGACGGTGTGGTCATCACCTTTGTGGATGTAAGCACTGTTACCGAGTTAAGCAACATTGTGGCCGGCGCGTTTAACACCAGCTTAAGCGCCATCATGGTGTTTAACGCCGTACGTAATACCGATGGCAAAATTACTGACTTTGAGTGCGTGACTACCAACAGCATGGCTTCCAAACTATTGGGTAAGCCCGAAGCCGATTTAAAACACAGCCTACTGGTAAAAAACCTGCCTGAGTTATTGCAAAACAACCTGTTCGACCAGTTTAAAAAAGTTGTACAGTCGGGCCAGTACCTGCAAAACGAAATTTATTTCGAAAGCAAAGGCTGGTACCTGGTAATGGCCAGCAAAATTGCTGACGGCTTTGCGGTAACGTACACCGACATTACCGAACGTAAACTTAATGAGCAAAAACTCAAGAAGAACTATAACGAGCTCATCAGCGCACGCGAGAACCTCAAAAAGCTTAATAACGAGTTAGAGGATAAAATTAAAGAACGCACGCTACGCCTGTCGCAAAGTGAGGAGCGCTTCAAGCTGGTTTCGCAGGCTACCAACGATACGATTTGGGACTGGAACTTGGTAACCAACGTCATGTGGCGCAGTGATAACTTTACGGCTATGTTTGGGTATCATAGTAATGAAGATACCAGCAACGTAAATTTCTGGTTTAGTAAAATACATCCTGATGACCGCCCGCGTGTGGAGCAAAGTGTGCATGAAGCCATTAACAGCGGCAAGAAAAACTGGTCGGCCGAGTATCGCTTTTTAAAAGCCGATGGCAATTACGCTGTCATCCTCGATAGGGGCAGTATCCTGCACGATAATTACCATACCCCTTTTCGTATGGTAGGTTCTATTGTAGATATCAGCCGTATTACCGAAGCCGAACGACGGGTAAATAATAGCGAAAACCGTTTCAAAAAAATCTACGAGTCTAACATGATAGGCATGTTGTTTGCCGATTTTAACGGCAACATCGTAGATGCCAACAATGCGTTTTTGGAGATGCTTGGGTATACGCTCGAAGATATTCATCAGGGCCGTTTATCATGGGATTCTATCACCCCACCCGACCAAAAAGCCATCAGCGACAAAGCTATTGAACAGTTACAAACTGACGGCTACTGCGCTCCTTTCGAAAAAGAATACATCAAAAAAGACGGCAGCAAACTGCCAGTACTGATGGGGTCGGCCAAACTGGAAGATGACCATATATCAGACGCGGTTACTTACGTGATTGATTTATCGAGCCAGAAAGAAGCCGAAAAAAACCGGATTGAATTACAAAGCTTGATTAAAAAACAGCAGGAAGAGTTTTACAGCATTTTTATGAATGCGCCGGCGCTGATTAGCATCCGTCGCGGTGCCGATTTAAGGTACGAGTTTACCAATAAAGCCTTCGAAGACTTTTTTAACCGCCACGACTTTATTGGCCGCACCACGGAGGAGGCCCATGCCGACTTTAACTTTAAGCACTTATTTGCCGACGATAAAAAAATCATCAATAAGGGTATTACCCATACCGGTAAAGCTTATAATGTAAAACGCATTGACGACATCAGCGGCCAACTGGTTGATACCTGGCTCGACTTTTTGTTCACCCCGGTTTTTGACAATTATGGTAATATTGATGGCGTTGCCTTTTTTGGTTTCGAGGTAACCGATTTGGTTAAGGCCCAGCAGGCCACCAAAGAGCTGATGCACCGTAAAGACGAGTTTATGAGCATTGCCAGCCACGAACTTAAAACACCGATTACCAGTTTAAAAGGTTCGCTGCAAATTGTGCAAAGGCTGGCCCATAACGAAAACACGGTGAGCAAGATATTCCCTTTCATCGAAAAGGCCAGCAAGCAAACCGGCAAGCTTACTTCGTTAGTAGAAGACTTACTGGATGTTACCCGCATACATGCAGGTAAAATGCGCTTTAATTATAGCTGGTTTAACGCCGGCGAGATGATACGCGAGTGTATTGAAGATACACAATCACATACCTCTACCCACAAATTTGTTATTGAGGGCGAAGCTAACGTTCAGCTTTATGCGGATAAGCACCGCCTGGAACAGGTATTGAGCAATTTTGCATCCAATGCCGTAAAGTATTCACCAGATACGCCCGACATCTTTGTTAAGCAGGAGGTTACCGACAACAACATGCTTAAGCTATCGGTAAAAGATTCTGGTATAGGCATCCCGGCCGAGAAAAAGGACATGGTGTTCGACCGCTTTTTCAGGGTTCAGGAATCGTCACAAAAATTCTCGGGCTTAGGCTTAGGCCTATATATCACTGCCGAAATCATCCACCGCCATCACGGTAAAATAGGTGTAGACAGTGTAGAGGGCGAAGGTTCAACATTTTGGTTCTGCATACCATTAATCCAAACCGAAGAACAGTTAGATTAAGTAGTCAATATTTATAAAATCATCATTTTGAGGCGTCTGCAATTAAATGCAGGCGCCTTTTTATTTGTAACATCACATCTCAAAGTAACATCTGTAAGACAAACGCCAGGAGCAGGATAAGGCAGGATACCATACTAATATTAATCATGTAGCTTAGCTTGCATTATACCAATTTAACCTATTTTCTTGACTGCATATTAACAGCTGTTGGCTGTCTTTCGGTCATTTGGTTGCTTATGCTTGTTCACGAATTTAAAATCGGTATACGTTTATTTGTATCACCATGAACAAACGGCTTATCTTTTTACTCTCGGTATTATTTGGAGTTTTTAGCAGCGCAACCCAGGCCCAGGAAGACCGTGGTTTTAAAATTTACCAGTTCCCGGCTAATATGATTCCTAAAATTGATGGTAAGACAGACGACTGGGACAACTTTCCGAAAGAATACATCGTGGGCACCAATCAGCTTTGGGACGACTCCGGCCACTACCCTGCTGTTGACCCTAAAAACCTGGATGTAAAAGTACGTGTGGCCTGGGTAAAAGGCTTAAACCGTTTGTACTTTTTGTACGAGGCCTATGATAATTACTGGGATTTCTCGCTCCCCGGTTTGCATAATGACACGTTCGAACTTGTGGTTGACGGCGACCTTTCGGGCGGGCCGCTCATTACCGATTTTCATCCGTACCAAAGCCTCGACCAATGGGACCGCTATTTTTCCTATCATGGTGTACATGCTCAAAACTATCACATTTTTACACCGGCAGTAGGTAAAGACTGGGCCTTGGCCTGGGGAAGCCAGCCTTGGATTAAAGAACTGCCTTATGCTAACATTGCCTACTCGTACAACTTTAAACCCGGTGAACCCGGCAAACTGATTGCTGAGTTTTGGATAACTCCTTTTGACTATGCCGGTGCCGAAGGCCCCACCCGTGCGGTTGAATCCGTCCTAACCGATAACAAGAAAATAGGACTAACCTGGGCTGTAATTGATTACGACGATGTAAATGACGAAACGAAAAAGGGGTTCTGGAACTTATCTAAAAACCACAAGATGTACGGTAATTCGAGCTTAGGCACCGTATTTACACTGATGCCACTTGACGCCAGATACAAAAAAGCGATTAATGCCCGCTGGTCGTTTACCGTAGTAGACATGAGCCGCCGACTGGTGGCCTTTAAAGACGAAAGCGATGGCAAAATAACCAACTGGCGATGGGATTTTGGCGATGGCACCACCTCTACCGAACAACACCCCATACATCAGTATAAAGATGCAGGCAAATATATTGTAGTGCTAAATATTGATGGCCCGGCCGGCAAATCAAGAATGTCGAAGATTTGGGATGTGGCGGTTAAATAACCTGCGTAGACTAACTGTGGGATTTGCATTGAACTTAAACTGATTACAGATGAAAATTAAATTTTTACTTATCATCCTATTATTAGGCGTTATAAAAGCCGAGGCTCAACAGAAAACCCCGGCCGGAACGGTAATTATACCCGCATCTACTTTTGTAGACAGGATGCCCAAAGGCGATGTTATTGCCGATGCACCGCCTGATACCTGGTATTTTAACAATACAGCCTTAGTACTTAACTCGCTTACCAACCTGATTACCTGGGTAACCATACCCGAAGGCGGCAGGTATTATGTTTATGTACGTAGTTCGGGCGGTAAAGGCAAAGGGTTTAAGGTTGTGGTGGCCGACCAGGTAAATACCGAAAGATACGGAGATACCACACTCAACTTTAAGCGTGGCTCCGCCTTTGATTTAAAACCGGGCCGCACGGTTATTAAAATCACCCGCATCAATCCGTCGCCGATGGTTGATGTGATTGTATTAAGTAAAAACCCAAATCTTAAAGAAGATGATATTATACCTTACCAGCTCAACCCTGACGTAGTTTTGCTCAAAGAGTACAAGCTTCCCGTTTTTCCTGGTCTGCCCAAATTTGGCGACGTTGATGGCGATAAAAAAACCGATTTTCTGGTGCTGTCGCCCGATTTTTCGGCAACTATGTTTGATAATGCAGGCAAGCAGTTGTGGGCGTACCAGGCACCGGCAGAAAACGTCCGTTTACGTTCGGAATTTGAAGCGCCGGGCGTGCTGTGGGACTTTAACCATGATGGCAAAGCAGAGATAGTACACTGGCGCTTTATAGACGGTAAAGAATGGCTGGTGATGGCAAACGGGCAAACTGGCGCCATTATCCGTAAGGTACCATGGCCTACCCAACCTTTGCCGCATGTATACAACAACTTCAGGCTGGCTGTAGCCAAGCTCACCTCAGGCGCGCCTAACCAACTGGTGGTTTTTACCGATATGGGCGGCACCATTAACGTAAACGCTTACGATGCCGAGTTGAAAATGCTATGGCAGCACACCGAAAAGCGGGCTAAAGATAATTTAGGACATTATATATACCCGGTAGACCTTAATAATGACGGTATTGACGAAGTTTTGGTTGGCTCTCTTTTACTGGATGCCAAAGGCAAAGAAATATGGAACCGCTTTGATTTAGTAAATGACAACCATGACCATGCTGACAGCTATAAACTGGCCGACATCGACCACGACGGTAAAACCGATATTGTTATCAGCAATAGCGAAACCGGCGTTTATGCCATTAAGGGCATGAATAAAGAAATTATCTGGCAAAACGTGGCCGAGCATAGTCAGCAGCTGGATGTGGGCGACTTTTTAGATGGCGTACCCGGACCGCAAACCGTCATCGGCGGCCGCACTTACAGCAAAGTTCCGGGCGAGCCTTATCTGTCGAGCCAGTTGTTTTGGTTTGATAATAAAGGCACCCTGGTTAATATGTGGCCACACGGTTTCCCGCTGAACGGTAACCCCAATTTTGTAAGCGGCAACTGGCAGGGCGACGGCAAGCGGCAAGTATTCTGGTACAAATTTAAACTCAACCGTAAAGGCGAGGGCGAGCTGTACTTTCCCGACCAGGTTTATCACATGTTTGATTTTACCGGCCATGGTACTGACGAAGTTATTACTTTAGGTAAAGGTGTAATGCGGGTGTTTGGCTCAAACACTGCCAAGCACAGCAACAAGGACCAAAAAGCCGATTTAAGATACTTGCAGCTCAATGTGGTAAACCATACTCATTATTAATTTCAGTCCGCCTAAAATTTCACTGCTTTGATAAAATTGAAACATAGCCACCTGCTATGCACCCTACTCGTTTTTATATTAACAGCTTACACCGTAAAAAAGAAAGAATATGTAATTACCGATTATGGTGCCGTTAGCGATACGCTCACTATCAATACAGCCTTCATTCAAAAGGCCATTGACCAATGCGCCGCTGATGGCGGTGGTACGGTGCTGATACCGTCAGGTATTTTTATCAGTGGTTCAGTATTCTTAAAACCGAAGGTCAATTTGCATATTGCCGAAAACGGCGTACTTAAAGGTTCGGTCAATCCACAGGATTATACGCAAATTGATACCCGCTGGGAAGGTGAGGAAAAAAAGTGGAGCGCCTGCTTACTCAATGCAGATGGCTTAACCGATATTAAAATTTATGGCGAAGGCCAGATAGATGGCTCAGGCCTGGTTTGGACAAAGCGTGGTTGGAAAGGTTTGTCTTACGGTAAACCACGCTTGGTAGGCATACAAAACTGTAGTAATATCGAAATTTCGGGCTTGCAATTGCATAACCAGGCATCATGGGGCTTATTTGTGCTGTACAGTAAAAACATCGAAATCAAAAATCTGCATATAACGGCGGCCCACAATATTCCCAGCTCTGATGGTATAGACATCGACTCCGGAAATCATATCCATATTACCGGTTGCTACATTGATGTAAACGATGATTGCATCTCCATCAAATCTGGCAAGGATGAAGACGGCTTACGGGTTAACCGCCCTGCCGAAAATATCCTGGTTGAAAAATGCACCTTCGGTTACGGGCATGGCGGCGTTGCCATGGGCAGCGAAACCTCTGGCGGCATACGCAACGTGCTGGTTAAAGACTGCATAGCCGAAGCAGATAATTGGGCGCCTATACGTTTTAAAACACAACCCAGCCGCAGCGGTGTAGTCGAAAATATCACCTATCAAAATATATTGCTAAAAAATACCCGCAAGGCTTTTGAATTTAACATGGCCTGGCGGATGGTTAATCCAAAACCTGCAGCCCGCGTATTGCCGGTGGTTAAAAACGTCAAATTAATTAATGTGAGCGGCGCGGTAAAAGCCGTTGGCGATATGCACGGTCTTCCGGGTAGTCCTATCAACAGGGTTACATTTCAAAACTGCCGCCTCACTGCCGAAAAAGGATTGACCACCGAAAACGTGGTTAACATTGACACTGCCGGCTTACACGTAGAATTATCTCAGCCTAAAATCAAATAAGCTGCTTTGATTAAATCTTTACTGCTCTAACTGGGTTAAACTTCCTCTTGAAGCGGCTGTATACCGGCGGTGGTATTAGTTTTGTTTTTAAAGATGTGATGGGAAATCTTAGCGTGTAATTCATCCGGCAAGAATGGCTTTAGCAACATATCGTTAATACCGTTAATGGCCAAATCAAACCCAATTTCGGAGGGCAATGTTGCCGTTAAAGCGATGATGGGCGTTTTTACACCATTGCGGCGCATAATACCAGCTGATTGATAACCGTCCATCACCGGCATATGTATATCCATTAAAACAAGCTGATGACGCTCAACATCCAACTTATCGAGCGCTTCCTGACCGTTGGTTGCTACTTCTACCGATGCCCCCCAGCGTTTTAAAAAAGCCTGGGCCACCATTACGTTCATCGGGTTATCCTCGGCCAGCAAAATATGTACACCGGTAAACGGCTTAGTATCTCCGGCTGGTTTGGGTGCAACTATCTTGGGTTTAACAATAATACCTGACTTTTCAAAACTCTGGGTAAAGAAGAAATTTGAACCTTCACCTTCTTTACTGATGAGTTGCAACGACGAATGCTGCAACTCAAGTATCCTCTTGCAAATAGATAAACCTAAACCTGTCCCGCCAAAGCCTCTCGAGGTAGACGAATCTGCCTGGGTAAAGCGTTCAAATATCAGTGCCTGGTTATTTTCGGATATACCGATACCGGTGTCTTTTACTTCAATGCAAAGAGCAATCTCATGCTCTGTTTGCGACCGGACGGTAATGGATAGCGCCACCTGCCCTTTTAAAGTAAACTTGATGGCATTGTGTACCAGGTTAGTGATTACCTGCGAGGTACGGGTAGGGTCGCCAAAAACGGTGTTTTTTAAACTGCTATCTATATTCAGTTTTAAATC
>CAXYKR010000154.1:0-8310 GCA_964277815.1 uncultured Mucilaginibacter sp.
TATTTTCGGTATGCCATTTTCGTTAGAGGGTACGGCTTTTTTTATTGAGGCTATTGCTTTGGGTTTTTTTCTGTATGGCTGGGACAGGCTCAATCCTGTTTTTCATTGGTTTACCGGTGTGGTAGTAGGCATCAGCGGTTTGGCGTCAGGTATTTTGGTGGTGGCGGCCAATTCGTGGATGAACAGTCCGGCCGGATTTGACTATGTAAACGGTCAGTACATCAACATCGACCCCATGAAAGCTATGTTTAACCAAGCCTGGTTTTCTGAGGCGCTGCACATGACCTTGGCTGCTTTTGCCTCAACCGGCTTTGCCGTAGCAGGGGTACATGCATTAATGATTGTGAGGAAACGGAATGTGGATTTCCACAGGGAGGCCTTTAAAATAGCTGCCGGTTTTGCAGCGGTAGCTGCTATTTTACAACCGCTGGCCGGCGATATTGCCGCTAAAAGTGTAGCCAAGCGGCAACCTGCTAAATTGGCCGCCATGGAAGCTTATTTTGAAACCCAACCCGCATCGCCGCTGGTTATTGGCGGTATACCCGACGAAAAGCAGAAAAAGGTAAATTACGGATTGGAAATTCCGGGTTTGCTGAGCTTTTTGGTGTATGATAATTTTCATGAACCCGTAAAAGGATTGGACCAGATACCTGAGCAAGACCAACCGCCTGTGGCCATTACGCATTACTCTTTCCAAATAATGGTGGGTTTCGGCATGTTCATGATGCTGGTGGGCATCTTGTATTTAGTCGCTATTTGGTTTAAGAAGCATTGGCTTAAGCAAGATTGGTTGCTCAAGCTTTTCATCATCGCCATACCTACGGGTTTTATAGCGGTAGAAGCGGGGTGGATGGTTACCGAAATTGGCCGGCAGCCGTGGATTATTAACGGCATTATGCGCACTGCCGATGCAGTTACGCCAATGCCTGGTATAGCTTATTCGTTTTACCTGTTTACGGCTATTTATTTTTCGCTGAGTATTGTGGTGGTATTCCTGCTGTATAGGCAAATCAGGATGGTACCGCAACTGTATGATAAACAACCTAACCACTTACAACTAAGCCACTCTTAAAGCTATGGAATATCTCATCATTGGTTTTTTGTGGTTGTCTATTTTGCTTTACCTCGTTTTAGGAGGTGCCGATTTTGGCGCGGGTATTATAGAACTATTTAGCCGGGGCGATAACCGGCACCGTACCCGCAAAACGGCCTACAAAGCCATTGGGCCTATTTGGGAAGCCAACCATATGTGGCTCATTATCGCCGTAGTGATTTTATTTGTGGGCTTTCCGCTCATTTACAGTATTATGTCGATTTATCTGCATATTCCGTTAGTAGTGATGCTGTTAGGCATTACAGCGCGGGGAACGGCATTTGTGTTTCGTAATTACGATGCAGTGGTTGATGATATGCAGGTGGTTTATAATCGTATCTATTTATATTCCAGCTTTATTACCCCGCTTTTCTTGGGCATCATTGCGGGTACAGCCATCTCCGGCCGTATCAATCCAGATGCTAACGGATTTTTAGAGGCTTATGTGTTTGTTTGGTTAAACTGGTTTTCGGTAGCCATTGGGTTGTTTACCGTGGCTTTGTGCGGCTTTTTGGCATCCATCTATTTGATAGGAGAGGCCGTAGACGATTTTGACAGGCAGATATTTACACGCAAAGCCGTAAAATGGAACGTAGTAGCCGTGGGCTGTGGCGCGCTCGTGTTTACAGCAGCCTGGGTAGATGGCATTCCGCTCATTAAATGGGTTTTAGGTAATCGGGTAGGGTTGACCGCCGTTTTAGCTGCCTCCGTATCTCTGGTCATACTTTGGATTTCGGTACGAAGAGGGCATAGTATGCTGCCTCGAATTTAGCCGGTTTCCAGGCCAGCATGATTTTGCTGGCTGTGAGCTACGTGCATTTCCCCGATTTTTTAATCATGAAAAACGGCCAGCATCTGTCGCTGTTTAAACATCAGGCACCCAACGCCACCATGACCGCCTTAGGCTGGGCGCTCATCATCGGTAGTATATTTATCCTGCCCTCGCTGTATTATCTCTATTACAGCTTCCAGAAAGATGGTTTTGTGGAAGACGCGGAGCATTGAGGCGGCAGTTGATTGGTTGAGTAGTTCATTAGTTGAAAGGTTGAAAAGTTTGTTAGAAAGTAAAACAAGAATAAAAGGAAGTAGTTTAACTAATCAACTAATCAACTAATCAACTAATCAACTAATCAACTAATCAACTAATCAACCAACAAGCCCCCTTGCAACTACCCTCATAAAATGCTAAATTTGTTGGTAAATGAACGAGAATTTAGACCCTAACCGGGAACGTTTAAGCTCTACCGAACGTGACATTGAAAAGGTGTTGCGCCCGCAGGCTTTTGAAGATTTTACCGGTCAGCATAAAATATTAGCCAACCTCAAAGTGTTTGTACAGGCGGCCCGCCAGCGTGGCGAGTCGCTCGACCATGTGCTGCTGCATGGGCCACCGGGATTGGGTAAAACCACCCTGTCGCACATAATTGCCAACGAGATGGGCGTAGGTATTAAAATTACTTCCGGCCCGGTGCTGGATAAGCCGGGCGATTTGGCCGGTTTGTTAACTAACCTCGAGCCCGGCGATATTTTATTTATAGACGAGATACACCGCTTGAGCCCCTTGGTTGAGGAGTACCTGTACTCGGCTATGGAAGATTTTAAGATTGATATCATGCTCGAAAGTGGCCCTAACGCCCGTTCAGTGCAGTTGTCGCTTAATCCGTTTACCCTTGTTGGTGCCACTACCCGGTCGGGCTTGTTAACAGCTCCGCTAAGGGCGCGTTTTGGTATCAACTCGCGTTTAGAATACTATGACGCCAAATTGCTGACAACCATTATTCTGCGCTCGGCATCTATATTAAATACACCTATTACTGACGAAGGCGCTTACGAAATTGCCCGTCGCAGCCGGGGTACACCTCGTATTGCCAACGCGCTTTTACGCCGTACCCGCGATTTTGCGCAGATTAAAGGCAACGGCAGCATCGATACCGAAATTGCTAAATACGCACTAAACGCATTGAATGTTGACGAACACGGCCTGGACGAGATGGATAACAAAATTCTGACCACCATCATCGAAAAATTCAAAGGCGGCCCGGTAGGCGTTAAAACCATAGCCACCGCCGTGGGCGAAGATGAAGGCACCATTGAGGAAGTTTACGAACCGTTTTTAATACAGGAAGGTTTTTTAATGCGCACGTCGCGAGGCCGCGAAGCTACCGACCATGCCTACCGGCACTTGGGCATCATGCGGGCCGGACAAGCACCCAGATTATTTTAAAACAAGCAAGCGGGTCTCGGGCCGCTTTTTTGTTGGTGATAAAACAGTTGTTAATCGCATTGAAACCAACAACAGTCATCGTGCTATCACAAGCGGCAATTATAACGGGTTTGGGCAAACATAATCAGCAGACTGTTTGTTCGGCGTGTAATTTTGATTTTGCCCCAGTGTGTTAACCATTTAATCAGCACAAAAAATAAAACTGATTATGGCAAAACATCAATGACGATTTTTCTGTAATGCAATTTAAGTTTATCCTCCTTTACGTTATCACACTTTTATCATGCTTTGGCGCCAAAGCTCAAAGCCGAATAGTTAACCTGGACGACCGCATACTTATGGACCTGGCCAAAACGCGTACGCCTACGCAAACCAAGGCTATGATGTTTTTGTCGAGAAAATATCAAATTATTGAATTGAGTATACCTGTAGGCATGTTAGCCGGCGGCATAGCGGCAAACAACAAGGAGCTACGTCAGAATGCGTTGTTTGTGGCCAGCAGTACAGCTATTTCTATGGGTACCACTACGTTGCTCAAATTAATTTTTAAACGCCGTCGTCCGTTTGTTCGTAATGTAAAAGTGATTCCTATTTACGAGCCTACCCGGTATTCATTTCCGTCGGGTCATACCTCGTCAAGCATCGCCGCGGCTACGGCACTGTCTATGGCATATCCTAAATGGTACGTTATCGCTCCGGCTTTTGCCTGGGCCGGTGCTACCAGCTATTCGCGGATGTATTTAGGCGTACATCACCCTACCGATGTATTGGCTGGCATTGGAATCGGCGTTGCTACTCCTTTGGCGCTGGACTTCATGAAGAAGCCCTGATTGTGAATGCTAAGTCATTGCTGAATTGTAGTTTATATAACTATACTACCGTTTAATTACCTGCGTTTATCAGGTACTAAACAATGCAAAAAACTTTACAAAATTATTTAAAAGGCTGGTGGCTTGCTGCAGCGGCTATGCTGTTGGCTTTATATGCATTTGCAGGAACAAGTAGCATTATACTAAAAGACGAACCTATTGGCTTTAAACCTGCGGATTACTATGTGGCTAATGTTTTTGATGAGCGCATTAACAAGAGTAATGTCGCACAATTAATTACCCTGTTGCCCGGCAATAAACTGGCCACCGGCACACAACAACTCAATTTACAGGGAGGTGCAGCCGTCGCCATAAGCAAATTTATTAGCCATAATCTGCCCCAGAATAAATCGCTCAAAGCAGTTAACATCATCATCAAAGAATTTCAGCTTACCGAAACACAGCTCGGTGCAACACGTGTTGACGGGCAATTGAAATTACGCTTTGCGTTTGGCCTGGATAAAGACTACGGTACGCAACCGTTAATAGAATATAAAGGTGGGTTACACTACGTACGGTCGATAAACGCCGCTGTTGACGTTGAGACTTACCTGCGTAACAGCATTAAAGGCAGCTTGCAGTTTTTCAATAACTGGATGCTATCCAACTATACCGACAATGCCAAGCTCGCTCAAAACGTTAAAATAATTTTTACTGATTACACCGAGAAACCGGAACGCGACACGATATTCTATGCCGCTAATCGTCCGCTAAGCTGGAAAGACTTTCAGGGTAAAATTCCTCATAATACGCCTTATGCAGCTGGTGTAATGCCAAGCATTGGTTATAATCAGCATGCCAAGGTGGTAAACGGTACCATAGTCGTTTATATTGATATGAAAACATCGCTGCCTAAAAGTACTTGCTGGGCGCGCCCTTTCGCCAAAGATGATTACAACCTAAACCATGAGCAGCGGCATTTTGATATTGCCCAGATTATTGCCTGTCAGTTCAGGCAAAAAATCCTGGCTCAGCAGCTTACGCCTGATAATTACGAAGCCATCATCAATATGCAATACCTCGACTCGTACCGCGATTTATACGAAATGCAGAAGGCCTATGATAAAGAAACCGGCAACGGCACCCGCCAGCAAGTACAGCAAGAATGGAATGAAAAGATTGACAAGCAGTTGCCGGTAAAAGCATCGGATAAAACAGCTTTATAAACCTTGTTTGCTTATTGTTATGAAACAAAAAGAGGCCATCTCAATAATGAGACAGCCTCCTGAGTGAGTAAAATAAAGGTATTAATTACAGTTGCTCATTACAAAGGCAGCATCAACCACAATGGTATTAGCTGCAGCGTCGTAGTTAGCAGTTCCGCTTAGGCCGTTTACAGCCGGTACGGCTATGCCTGATGCTTTGTCTAACTTAAACGAAGCCGAATTGTAAGTGCGGTTTGAGTAAGTGGTAGTGATACCGTAGCTATGACCGTTTACCAGATTAGCTGTAGCTACACCGTCAGACATATACACGTTGGTATTCTCACCCGTAGTGGCATCTCTCAGGGTTAACCAGGTAGATGGATAAGCTACTACTTGCTGGTTTGAACATTTGGCAGTCATGTGAATGGTAGTTTTGATGTAATCTACCGCAGGTTGGGTATTTAGAGTTACATCTATTGAACCTTGTCCGCAAGGGCTAAAAGTAGCTGTTTCGCCAAGTTTGGTTAAGGTGCTGCCGTTGCGTGAGTAAACCACAACTTTCACGTCACCTGCATCAGCCGGGCAGTCATTCAGTATGGTCGAGAAACCTTCTTTTAATTGGGTTACTTGAGTTGAAGTTAATTGCTGGTCGTTGGCGGTAGTCAGGCTTAATAATAAATCGCCGTTTATTTCTTGCGCAGTGTGAACTTTAACCGTTAAAGGCGACGGACAAGTTGCACCATACCAGTTAGCGCTCCAGCCCGATAAGTGGGTGATTGGGAAAGTTACTGACAGTTTACCACTGTTGTTCCGGGCAATGGTAGCAGTGCTTTCATATTTCCACTGGCCGGTTTGCTCGTTTAAGCTCCACACCGGGATTACGTCACCAGCTTTAACTACTTGGCGGGTTTGAGGGTTTACCAGTTTATCGTTGATTTCTAAAGTCAGGGTTACCGGTTTAGAAAATGCCTTTACTGCGGTAGATCCAGCATTTAAGTTGATAGATAACATACCTGCGGTAACAAAAGTAGTTCCGGTTGAAATGGTTTTACCATTCGGGCCAATGGCATTAGTTACATTGAACCCACCCGGGAAAGCGCTCAATGATTCTTTGTTACCGGTACCAAAGTAAACTGCGTTTACATTTAATTGTGAGCTATTGATGGCAGACACCTCCTCCTTGATATACATGAAGGCATCTGTGGGTCACATGCTGCCGGTCGCACGTTGGTCGGAAAAGCTTTTCAACCAGGGTTTTTCTGGCCAACCGCCCTCATAGATGCATGCGACATGGTCCAGCGGTGCGAAGCCTGTCAATTCCACAGCAAGCACATAAAGCTACCCGCACAAGCCCTCTTACTTGGCCCGTCTCATGCTGAGGGCTAGATATACTCGGGCCATTCCCACGAGGACAGGGCGGCTACAGGTTCCTATTCGTGGCAATCGACAAATTCACCAAATGGATCGAAGCGGTACCCACGGGGGAAATCAAGGCCGATAACGCCATTAAATTCATCAGAGGAATATTTTGCAAATACGGACTACCACATCACATCATCACCGACAACGGCTCCCAGTTCATCAGCGCCGATTTCCAAGATTACTGCATCAGGCTAGGAGTCAAGATATGCTTCGTTGCGGTCTGTCATCCTCAAAGCAACGGACAAGTCGAGAGGGCAAACGGCATAGTGCTACAAGGGATCAAGACCCGTGTCTACGACAGGCTCATGTCACACGACAAAAAATGGATCGAAGAACTCCCATCAGTACTATGGGCCGTACGCACCACACCGACAACGTCTAACAAGGAAACACCCTTCTTCCTCATGTACAGCTCTGAGGCCATGCTCCCCAGCGAGCTACGACATCAAAGTACACGAGTACAGAAGTATTTCGACGAGGATCAGGAGGAACAGTGAAACGACGATGTAAATCTACTCGAGGAACATCGAGAACGAGTTGCCGTCCGAGCAGCCAGTTACCAACAGGCCCTCCGCCGTTATCACGAGAAGCGCATCCGAGCACGCATACTTTCGATCGGCGACTACGTCCTCCGACGGGTTCAAAGCCAAGCAGGGTGAAACAAGCTCTCACCTAAATGGGAAGGACCTTACACGATCACACAAGTCTTGCGGCCAGGCGCATTCAAGATAGCAGATGGCGATGGCCGCGAGTTGGCAAATTCTTGGAACATTGACCAACTACGTAAATTCTATGTATGAGTCAATATAATCCATACCTGTAAGACACTTTACAGTATCAATAAAGCCTATTTTCAGGCACATATTACAATCACAGTGTTCCTGCCTGATGATCCCTTACCCAAATGACACCTAGCGTTGAAACCTATCCTTATGTGCCTGGAAATGACACCTAGTGTTCCTCTGAGAAACCTAAGGGATATTCGGCTGGGGACGCCCAGAGCCGATAAGGCCTTGTCGGATCCTGTAGAGATGAAAGACCATGTAAGACCTGGTCGTGTAAGAGTTCTCGCCGTGCGTATTAACCAAGCCGTGTAATCGGAAAATTAACTTTCCAACTTCACGGCTGGGGGCTAGGATCAGTGCTTTCTCAACCAAGGCAGGTCAAAGGTCCAAGAGCCTTGTCCGCCGAGAAGAATCCTCCGATGACAAGGCTGGGGGCTAGGGAGAGTGTACGACTCAAACGACTGACCAAAATCGTGAACTGAGGAAACACTCTTACACACTATATCTAGAGTAAGAAAGATTCACCAAGATAGATTTCTTTCCTACTTCGCAAAATACTTCTTACAATTATATACAAATCCAGAACTTTATTACATTCTTTCCCTAAGATATCTGTCACAGGGTACGAATGCTACCAAGAAGGCCAATGCCAGTCCATAGACTGGAAAACCTTCTCCGCTAACGATGCCATCGACTTCGCCAGGTGGTCTATCTCCGCAGGAGTCCTCCGAGAACGAGTGAACCCTTCATGAAGAAACTCGAGGTGCATTTG
>CAXYKR010000155.1:0-10933 GCA_964277815.1 uncultured Mucilaginibacter sp.
GGCAAAACTTCTAACTACGATACAGACGTTTTCCAACCGTTGATTCAATTTTTGTCCGAGAAAAGCGGCAAGCCATACAAGGCTGAAGCTACCCCTGGCACTGAAGGGTGGAATGAGGCGGTGGCCATGCGCGTTATGGCCGACCATATCCGCGCCATCAGTTTTGCCATTGCCGACGGGCAGTTGCCATCTAATAATAAAGCAGGTTACGTTATCCGCCGTATTTTGCGTCGTGCCGTACGTTATGCTTACCAATACTTAGGCTTTAAAGAACCGTTTTTAAACCAGTTGGTGCCTTTGCTTGCCCAGCAGTTTGAAGGTGTATTTGCTGAGTTGTTTACGCAACGTGATTTTGTGCAGAAGGTAGTGTTGGAAGAGGAGGTTGCCTTTTTGCGTACACTGCAAAACGGTATCCATCAATTCGAACAAGTGGTGGCATCATCGTCAGATAAAGTGATTGCTGGTGAGTTTGCGTTTGAGCTTTCAGATACTTTCGGCTTTCCGCTGGATTTAACTGAACTGATGGCTCGTGAGCGTGGTTTTACCGTTGATGTTGAAGGCTTTAACAAGTCGCTTGAACAACAAAAGAACCGTTCGCGTGCAGCTACTGCCATTGATACCGGCGACTGGGTAGTTTTAAAAGAGGATGACGCGGTAGAATTTACCGGTTACGACGAAACTGAAACTATTGCGCATATTGTTAAGTACCGTAAAGTAAAAGCCAAAGGTAAAGAGCAGTATCAATTGGTACTGGACCGCACACCGTTCTATGCCGAAAGCGGTGGCCAGGTAGGCGATACCGGCGACCTGATTTTTCCGGATGGAGAAATTGTAAAAGTGACCGATACCAAAAAAGAAAACGGCCTGATTGTACATTTTACCGATACGTTGCCTACCAATATTGATGATGCATTAACGGCATATGTAGAACCGGAGCGTCGCTTAGATATTGAGAGCAATCACTCGGCTACACACTTGTTGCATGCCGCCATGAAACAGGTACTGGGCAGTCACGTGAACCAGAAAGGCTCGCTGGTAAATGGCGATTACCTGCGTTTCGACTTTTCGCATTTTAGTAAAGTGACCGAGGATGAACTGGCGCAGATTGAGGCGATTGTAAACCACAAAATCCGTCAGAATATCTTGCTTAAAGAAGAACGCAACGTGCCTTACCAGGAAGCTTTAGATAGCGGCGTTACCGCTTTGTTTGGCGAAAAGTATGGCGACTACGTGCGGGTGATAACCTTCGACGATAAGTTTTCGAAAGAGCTTTGCGGCGGTACGCACGTTAAGGCCACCGGCCAGATTGGTTTGTTTAAAATTATTGGCGAAAGCGCCGTGGCCGCAGGGGTGCGCCGTATCGAGGCCATTACCGGTGCCGCAGTAGAGCGTTACCTCACTGAGCAAACCCAACTGGTACAGCAACTCAAAGAGCTGCTTAAAAACCCGAAAGATATTGCCAAAAGCATCGAAACCCTGCTGGACGAAAACAGTCGCCTGAAAAAGGAAATAGAAAAATCGGTGCTCGAAAAAGCTGCCGGCCTGAAAACCGAACTGGCTCAAAAAGCCGAGCAGGTTAACGGCATCAACTTCATCGCCCAGCGCGTGGCTCTGCCCAACGCCGAATCCATCAAAACGTTGGCTTATCAGTTGAAAGACATCGTTGCCGACTTGTTCCTGGTACTGGTGGCTGACATTGACGGTAAACCCAACATCACCGTCATGATTGCCGAAAACCTGGTGAAAGACAAAAACCTCCACGCCGGCAACATCATCCGCGAACTGGCCAAAGAAGTACAAGGCGGCGGCGGCGGCCAACCGTTTTTTGCTACCGCCGGTGGTAAGGATGTGAGCGGGTTGGATAGGGTGCTGGTTAAGGCTAAGAGTTATATTGCTTAAGCTGAATAAGATAATAGCATAAGTAAAACGTCATTGCGAAACAAAGCAATGACGTTTTTTATTTCTACTTAATTAGAAAATTCTGGCTCTTAATTTGCCCAAATCATTAAATGCAAGAACGTTTTTTATTAGAGGTAACTTACCAGGGCGAATTATTAAAATATGATGCCGAGTTGCGTAGCCGAGGCTATGTGCATTATTACGCCGTGGATCTCGATGGGGTAACGGTGCAGTTTGAACCCGACGAAGAAGGAAGCTATCGCGCTTTGGTTACGCCTGAGCAGTTAAACGATAAGAATAATAAAATTGACCTCGGTTTACTGCAAGCGTTGGTGAAAAAGCTGGAAAGTTTAGAGGGCTAACAATGAACCTTTAAGTCTTGTCAGCTACGAAGGCTGATAAAACACAAATTGAAAATAAACAACAAAGGCGTCAATTTTTGTTGACGCCTTTGCTGTTGAATAGCTATCGTTACTTACCATTCAATACATAAATACCACCAGCTTTGGTAGCAAAGGTGGTTAAATAACCGCCTTGAGCAGCTTTAACTGATTTTGCATTGATGCCTTTCACCGCAACAGGCTCGGCGGTACGTACAACACATTTGCTGCCTTTAGCTGAGGTAATAGTGGCCGACACCAATTTGCCGTCCTTCCAGTCCATATCAACTGTAAATGCACCGCGTGCTTTCAGCCCTTTTACATTACCGGTTGCCCAAGCGTCTGGTAACGCAGGTAACAGGTGCAGTTCGTCCAGTTGGCTTTGCAGCAGCATTTCGGTCATGCCCGAGGTGGCACCAAAATTACCATCAATCTGGAACGGTGGGTGTGCATCAAACAGGTTAGGGTAGAGGCCGCCGCCTTTTGAGATGCTTAGGTCGCGCATTAAATCGCGCACCAGTTTGTAAGCATGATTACCATCTAACAGGCGTGCCCAAAAATTAATTTTCCAGGCCAGGCTCCATCCGGTACCGGCATCACCACGCAACTCAAGCGTTTTACGGGCGGCATTGGCAAACTCGGGTGTAAGCAATGGTGTTATTTCTCTTCCCGGATGCAAGCCGTATAAATGGCTCACGTGGCGGTGGTGCGGGTCAACGTCCTCCCAGTCTTTATACCACTCCTGCAGATTTCCTTTTTTGCCGATATGCAATGGGTACAATTTGGCCATTTTATCTTCCAGCATTTTTACAAATTGCGGGTCAGTATTCAGCGCTTTGGCTGCCTCAATGCAATTGCGGAAATGGTCGCGGATAATAGACATATCCATTGTGGTGGCAATACTGGTATTGGCTTTTTTGCCTTTGTCATCGTAATAGTCGTTCTCCGGCGAAAAAGATGGCGCCGTAACCAGGTAACCGTTTTTGTCGGTCACTAAAAAGTCCGACAAGAACTCCGCAGCGCCTTTCATAATTGGATAGGCGTTTTTCAAAAACTGCTTATCCTGAGTAAAGCGGTAGTGTTCAAATAAATGCCGCGATAACCAAGGCGCAGCCATGTACCAGTTAGCCCAAAGCGGGTCGCCCTTTCCAATATCGCCAACGGCATTAGATGCGGCCCAGATGTCTGAATTGTGATGAGCAACCCATCCGCGCATATTGTAATACTGTTTTGCGGTTACCTTACCAGTTACCGACAAATCACGAATGAAATCAAACAATGGATATTCCATCTCTTCCAAATTGCTGATGGCAGCCGGCCAGTAGTTCATCTGGGTATTAATGTTGATGGTGTAGTTAGAGCTCCATGGGGCACGTAATTCTTTATTCCAGATGCCTTGCAAGTTGGCAGCCGGGCCGCCCGGCCGCGAAGCGCTGATGAGCAGGTAACGTCCGTACTGATAAAACAAGGTTTCAAATCCAGGGTCTTTGCTACCGGTACTAAAAGCCAGCAAGCGTTCGTTAGTCGGTAACTTATCTCCGGGGGCATCAGAGCCACCCAAGTTAAACTTTACCCGGTTAAAGAAACGGGCATAATCTGCTGTATGCGCTGCCAGCAGGGCAGACCAGGCACTGCGGCTTGCAGATTGCATCATGTTGTTGCACAGGCTCAACTCGTCCTTGCCGTTGCTTACAGGGCACTGGTCAAAACCGTTAAAACTTGTGGCTGCACAAATGAACAGCGTTACCTCATCGGCGTTGGTCACATTCAAGCCATCGCTATCAGTACTGGTTTTGCCGCCTTTGGTAACAGCTTTAACCTGAACCGCAGCGCGCATACCGCGGCAGTTGGTGCTATCGTCGTACTTAATCGGCTCTTTGTTGTAGCCAATATAGTTAGGGTCAACTTGCGAAGGCGCCTTGGCTTTAAGTAACAAACCGTCGGAGCCGTTGGCCGCGGCAGTATATCTAACCTGACTGCTCAATGCGGCTTTAAAGCTGATTTTACCAGGCTTGCTTGCCGTTAAATGTACAATGAAAGCTTTAGCCGGAAACGAAGCAATCATTTCGCGTTTGTAAATAACGCCATCCACCGTAAAGCTTACCGTGGCAACACTTTTATCAATGGTTAAATCGCGTGTGTAGTTTTCATAAGTGCCGTTGCCAAGTTCCTGCTTGAGGCGTAAATCGGCCAGAGGCATGTATGATTGGGTGTATAAACCCTGCAAACCTTTAACCTGCTTATTAGCTTCGGCGTAATCCTCGTTAGGTAGTAAAGCACGTCGGGTTGCTGCCAGGGCTGCTGGGCCGTTAAGGTTGACATTGGTACGGACAGGTCCGCCGCTCCAAAATGAAGATTCGTTGAGCTGTAATAGCTCGTCGGCTGGATTTCCAAAAATCACAGCGCCTATACGGCCGTTACCAATGGGTAGAGCCTCCGTCCATTTAGCTGCTGGTTGTTTGTACCATAGCCTCATGTTGTTGCTGGTTTGTGCCAACAGCGCACCGCTACCAGTAGTCAAAATAATGCAAAGCGTGAGCAATGACTTCATTTTGGACCGGTAACTGATAAAAAGTTTAGTATACATATATCGGTTTGGTTAATACTCGCTATTACCCCTCAGCCCGCTACAATATCAATCCGGGTGCAATCCAGTTTAATCGTTATGATAAAAATAAAAGGCTGAGCGTTTGGATGTGGTAAAAGTAATGGTAGTTGATTTAAAAACGAAGTATAAACCAACTTTTCTTCGCATCCGCGATGAGTTGCAACAGGAACTGCAACACAGTAAAAGCGTTTGACACAGTAAAAAACATAAAGCCCGGCATTGCGCCAGGCTTTAAAAAAATCAAAAAAATTGTATCGGCATGTACGTTTATATGACTATTATAACAGTCCAAAGTTTAACACCCGCTTTAAACGGGACTGTGACAAGGCATTTAAACGTTATAAAAAAAGCTGCTTCAAAAATAAAGGCGCTTTTTAACTATTGATTCAAAATGCATCAAAAATACATTACGTGCCGATTTTTACAAATGCAACTCCATTTAGGAGTTGCATCATCAAATTAATCTCGGGTATTCAATAATTCAAAGTTATCAGGGACTCAAATATAAACGTTTAATTCAATTATAACAATTTTGTTACAAAAAAATAATTTTGTACAGAAGACAAGCAGGAGCTTTGCCTGATATCACCAGTTATATTTATATACAATTTTAATAACCACTCACTCATGAATATCACACCATCGCAAAGGCTGGAATTAATTGCTACCCTGAAAACACGTTTTGAGCGCAACCCAGACCGCCACAAAGGTATAAACTGGACTTATGTACAGACACGCTTGGATGGTGCAAAAGATAGAAAATTGTGGTCGCTCGCCGAGATGGAACGCACCGGCGGCGAGCCCGATGTGGTAGGCGTGAACGAACATAACAATGAGGTTATTTTTTACGACTGCGTTGCTGAAAGCCCTGCAGGCCGCAGAAGTTTGTGTTACGACCAGGCTGCATTGGAGTCGCGGAAAGAAAACCGTCCGCAGGGCAGTGCTTTGCAAATGGCCGCAGAGATGGGTATTGAGTTGCTTAACGAGGAGCAGTATCGCTATCTGCAAGTGTTTGGTAATTTTGACACAAAAACTTCGAGCTGGATACACACGCCGGAGGCCGTACGTAATTTGGGTGGCTCATTGTTTGGCGAGCGCCGTTATAACCACGTGTTTATTTATCACAACGGGGCATCTTCATATTATGCTGCCCGTGGCTTTCGTGGCTGGTTGTCTGTATAAAATTCCGGTCAATTGTATTTTGATGTCCTGTTTTGCCTGACAAGTAAGAGGAAGCAATGCTTTGAAATTGTATACTCATGGCTGATGCAATGCTATATCAAACTTTAAATTGAATACTTATTCATTTTATATATCTGATAATCAATATATAAAACTATAATAACTGCTGTTAATAGATTTCGTTGTGAATTTGGCACAACCTTAGTTATAGGTTAAACACCAAAACGAAAAACATTATGAAAGCATCAACCACTACCACTGTAATTTTGAAGGCATTGGACTTAGAATTAAAAGCAATTTTACAAAAAGATTTGGCGCAATTTAAATCTGTACGTAATCAAGCAACACAACAGGCAAACGCTGCAAAACGCGCTGCCTAATCTATATATATTTCTATCTACCCTATGAAACAGAAAGAGCTCCTTAAAATGGAGCTCTTTTTTTGTGCGTTGAGTAGACGTGAAGTAAGTTATTTCGTTTATAAGTTTCGACATGTAAAATCCAGTCATTAACTTTAGCCGCATACTATCTATCCAAAACATTTTATGATACCTATAAATAATCTGGTTATACCGGCTGCACGTAAAGGCGAGATAGCCGTGCTGCGAGAATTGATAAAGCAGCAAGCCGACCTAAACGTACAAGACGAAAAAGGCTTTACGCCTTTAATCATTGCCTGTTATAACAATCAGCCTGAAGCCACTAAACTACTTTTAGAAGCCGGTGCCGATGTAAACAAAGCCGACATGGGTGGTAACACCGCATTAATGGGCGCTGCTTTTAAAGGCTATCCCGAAATTGCTGCATTGCTGATTAGCCACGGTGCCGATTTAAACCGTCAGCATGGTAACGGTGGCACGGCATTGATGTTTGCGGCCATGTTTGGCCGCAATAATATGGTTAAACTATTAATTGATGCTGGTGTTGATAAAAATATTCCTGACGCGCGTGGTTTAACGGCGCTCGATTTAGCAAGGCAGCAAAACAACCAAGAAGCTATTGAGTTATTGCAATAACATGATAGTTTATAAACAACAACGGCCCTGCAAAATTGCGGGGCCGTTGTTGTTTGAATGAAAAGATGTAATGCTAAGCCGGGATTTTGCGTGGCTTTTCGCGCTGCCAAAAGCGGTGTTGCTTTATTGCTTCAATAAAGTTAGTGGCTAATTTATCAGCATCACTGCCTACAATTACTCCCTCATCATTTTCTACTTTCTTGCTAAAATAGGTAGCGTCTAATACTTGTTTAGCCTGTTCATCAGCAGCAATAGGTTTGCAATGCTTAAAGGCTTCGTTTAAGAAGTGGACGGCATCGCCTTCTGCCTCAAGCGTGGCTACGCTATTAGTACCGCCCGGCACATACACGGCATCAAATAAAACTGATGCTGCAGTAAGCAAACTTTCATCAACATGTATTTTTTCATCGTTGGCCGAGGTGATGTATCCCAGTCTTGGTGCAATTACTTCGGTTACACCACCGGCAGCTTCAATAGCAGTCTTGATGGCGGTCAGCGATTTTTCGTCTACACCATCGGCGGCTAAAATAGCCACTTTACGGGTTTTGATGCTGTCTTTAATCGTATTAGCCATACTCAAGGCTTCTGACTTATCAACGGAGCTTTTTACTTTGGTTGATGCGTAGTCAGCCGGATTACCATCTGCCGGGATATTTTGATTCAGCTCGTTATCCAATTTTTTAGGAATGTGCAGTCCTAAATTGTAAGCCACCTGGGTAGCTAAACTTTTGTCAATCTCCGACAAAAATATCAGCATCCGCTCGCGAATGGCTACGGTTTTCACTTTGCCTAATTCAAAGCTCAGAGCGTCCACAATGTGATTTTTTTCTGGGTCGGACTGGCTGTTAAAAAACAAGGTAGCCTGGCTGAAGTGGTCGAAAAAGCTTTTGCTGCGAGCCCGTACTTTGCTGGCTGCAATTCTTTCGGGATAGCTGGTATAGCCACCTTCAGACGTTTTTGACTGGCGTGGGTCGTTGTTACCGATGGCGTTAGGACTATAGCTGGTTTTACCTTTGTTGATGGTTTGGCGCATAAAACCGTCGCGCTGGTTATTGTGCACAGGCACCACCGGCCGGTTAATCGGAATCTCCTGAAAATTCGGTCCGCCCAAACGGGTGAGTTGGGTATCGGTGTATGAAAACAGACGGCCTTGCAAAAGCGGGTCGTTTGAGAAATCAATACCCGGTACAATGTGACCTAAGTGGAATGCTACCTGCTCTGTTTCAGCGAAGAAGTTATCCGGATTACGGTTTAGGGTCATTTTACCAATGCGTTGTACCGGCACCAACTCTTCAGGAATAATTTTAGTAGAGTCGAGCAAATCAAATTCATATTTAAATTCGTCCTCCTCAGGCACAATCTGTACACCTAATTCCCATTCCGGAAAAGCGCCGCTGTCAATAGCGTCCCACAAATCACGGCGATGAAAATCCGGGTCTTTGCCAGATATGTTTTGAGCTTCATCCCAGGCCACCGAATGCACGCCTAACAGTGGTTTCCAATGGAATTTCACAAAACAGGCCTTACCCTCGTCGTTTACAAAACGGAAAGTGTGCACGCCAAAACCTTCCATCATACGCAGGCTGCGTGGGATGGCGCGGTCGCTCATGGCCCACATAATCATGTGTGCCGACTCGGGTGTCAAGGAAATGAAATCCCAAAACGTGTCGTGAGCCGACGCAGCTTGCGGTATTTCATTATCGGGCTCAGGTTTAACGGCGTGAATTAAATCCGGGAACTTGATAGCATCCTGAATAAAAAACACCGGGATGTTATTACCTACCAAATCGAAGTTTCCTTCCTGGGTGTAAAACCTTACGGCAAAGCCACGCACGTCGCGTGCCAGGTCAGTAGACCCTTTTGAGCCGGCTACGGTAGAGAAGCGAACAAATACAGGGGTCTCAACTTCGGTGTCGTTCAAAAAGTCCGCCTTAGTTACAGATGCCATCGGTTTATACAGTTTGAACACACCGTGAGCTCCCGAACCACGGGCATGCACCACCCGCTCTGGTATACGCTCGTGGTCAAAATGCGTAATTTTTTCGCGCAGAATAAAATCTTCCAGCAAAGTTGGCCCACGGTCGCCCGCTTTTAACGAATTATTATCGTCGTTGATTTTAAGGCCGGTATTGGTCGTCATGAATTCGCCGGTGGCATCGGCAGTGTGAGGTGCCAGATTTTCGGTTTTCAGATTAGCGGGCTGTACACCTTTATCTAAATTTTTGGTATCGGCGGTGGAATCCTTTTTCATTAATAGATTTTTGTTTTAGTTTAGAAGAGCAACTATTAATTAACCTCAATACGGAGATGATGTTTCGATTGCAAAAACTATTTATCCGGACCCAATCATGCCTGTTCTGATGACAAATTTTGATTCCCGTAGGCCGACGTGCTTAGTTACGCGAGTAGTTTTTGAATGTTTAGATTATCTTTAGGGCTGACTTTGCCAAACTATGATTAAAAGCGCTTTACTGATTTTAACTATTTTTCTGGGTATCGATACGTTTGCGCAGGATGCACCGCCGCCCAAGATTTTTAAGGCAAGCTTTAAAAAAGGTACCTACTACATTTTGAGGAAGCCACCGGAGCTAAGTGCAAAGGGAGTGATGGTGATGCTGCCCGGATTAACAGACGCTGTTTATTCGCCATTACTTCAATCGCCTCTGGCTGATTCGATGAGTAGGGATGGGTATGTGGTGATGATTCCCATACTATCTGATGATAATATGCATTTAGCCGTCAAAAACGATGATATGCAAAATTTAGCTTTGATGTTATCGGATTTGTTGCTTACCCAATTTCCAAACGAAAAGGCGGTTCCGGTGATTTTGGGAGGCATGTCGATAAGAGGTACAGTGGCCATTCGGTTTTACCAGCAATACAAGGCAAAACGACTTAGAGCTGATTTTAATATTACCCGTGTATACGCTATCGACCCTCCGTTAGATTTGGTGCGCCTGCATCATTCGCTTAAGCAAATGGGAGAAAAAACGATGACAGCTATTGTGGAAGAGCCGTTTGCCGGCCATGAATCTTTTCTCCAGCAATTAAAAAAGTATTCGCCATTGTATGATTCGGCTTTTGGAGGCGATACTTTCGACAGTGCCAAACTTAGGATTTATTGTGAGCCAGATACAAACTGGTACGTAGCCCACGGCATGCAAGTGAGTGACATGAACGTGGTTGATTGTTCAGCTTACTACCGGCAGTTAAAACAGAGGCCGAATAATCAAGTAGAGTTGATACTGACTAATAACAAAGGATACCGCCAGCCCGGAAACGTCCGCCATCCTCATGCCTGGAGCATTGTGGATGTACAGGACTTTTTGAACTGGGTGCAATGAATAATAAAAAACGTCGCCAAAAGTTAGAGTTGATTACCAATTCCGCTTTTATAAATAAGACAAAAGGGTTCGGCAGCTGTTCCGTATAATTTTTTATATCCTTCGAGGTTTTCGATGTAAGCGTTAAGTTGTTGGTTGGTCAGCGTAGACTGGTCGGACAAATCTGCTCTACTAAAGGGGAACACATTGCCAAAGGACTCAGCTTGGTTAAAAAGAAGAGCATCGCTACGGCTACTCGTATTTAATAATACAGCATAAATTTGATAACCAGCATTTGCCAATGCCAAGTCATTTACCACGTACTCAAAATGCCGCATGAGCTTGTCAAGATGCGGCTTCCTTTTTTTGAAATTGTTGTTACCGTAACCATAATTGTCAAAATGTAGGTGAAAATTAGGTTGATACGAGGCGGGATTAGAAGTGTTAAAACATTCATTCTCCATAAACTCATTTTGTACCGTCAAATTCTTGAAATACCTTCTTAAACCCCGTCGTTTTTTCATC
>CAXYKR010000156.1:0-2944 GCA_964277815.1 uncultured Mucilaginibacter sp.
GATTTAAAACAGGGCTACGAACATCGCTTTAACGTAAGATACATGACTTTGGATTATGTTAAAAACCGTTCATTGTCTTTCAATTTGGTTGCGAGAGTATTAAACAATGCGATAGCTGCCAATACTATTATTGACACATTTAACAGAAGATTGACCCAGTACATTAATGTGAATGGCAACTATAATATAGGGGGCAACGCTCAATACAGCCTGAACTCAAAAAGCCGAAATATCCAATTTGACATCAGCCCTGCTATTAATTTTAATCAGAATGTAAATGTCATCAACGGGCAAAAAAACATAAACAAAAATCTGTTTCTACAGCTGAGTCCTCATCTTACCGTGAATACTAACGCCGGCTGGGGCCTTGATTTAAGCAATACGGTGTCGTACAACAATAACCATAATAACCTGAATTCGACTTCAAATCTTTCATATTTTATGCACAACTATACACTAGGCATGTCTAAAACCCTTTTTACAAGGCTGACTGTCAGCTCAGAATCTACCTTGCAGATCGAACCTCAAAATAGCCTTTTTACCCGGAATAATAGTTATCTGCTATGTAACCTGTCTTTAAGCTTATCGCTTTTAAAGCACGAGCAGTTAACTATGAGCTTACAGGGGAACGATTTACTGAACCAAAAGACCTATTTTAACAAATTTGCTAACAACTACCTGCTAAACGAAGAATATTTTTCGGGCCAAAAACGATATGTGATGTTACGAATCTATTATAAGATTGCTAACAAAATAGGAAAAAGGGAGGCAGTTTATTAGCCTATGAAATTTTTCATCCCCTTTTTATCATAAATTTGATAGCGTAGCGAGTACTACTTGAGACATATAAACCACATTCATCATGTTAAGTCACCAAGCTATCAATAAACTAATGCGCTAAACAGTTTTTAACTAATTTTCAAACGAAGATTGTAGATAAATACGGTACTTTGTTAGTTCGTTATTAATTGGCAAAACATCAGCTGAGTTATAGTCAGAAGCTTTTGGAGATAATTACCCTGATGCTTATGCAACAAACCCATTTGTATAAGCAAACAACATGAAACGTTAAACTTATCCTGTTATGTTAAATTTCAAATTTACATTATGTATTGCTGTATCATTATTCATGTTCCAAATATGTTATGCTCAAAAGGCAACCAATATCCCGTTTGACATGAAAGCCAAAATGGAAGAAGCCGATAAAGCGGCAAACAAAACGCTTTATCTTCAATCCTACCTGAAGCAATGCCAGGAAAATCCAGCAAAATATCGCAGTAGATCTCAAAAGTCATGTGATTCTATAGCTTTAGTTATGCAACTTGATTATCAGGCCTTACTTCTTACTATGTTTAAAAATTCGTCTAATGAGAAACTGAAAAAAATTGCTGAAGGGACGGGAAAGTCGTTTGCAATGAGTATGCAAATGATCAACGAGCGTGATTGGTTGCCTTACCGGCAAGGTAAATTGGATAAACAGATTGCTAAGGTAAATGAACTTATTATTAAATCGGACTGTCTTTAAGGTAGCTGAACATGAGCAGGCTATTAAATAAAAGTAAGGCGATTTCTACTGCTGCTATATCGTGTTTACGTTGAGTTGGTCATCAAGGCAAAGGCAATCAACTTGTGATGATGGTCAGATTAATGCATTTATTTTTTTTGAATTATTGAATACGGGCTGTAACGTAAGAAAGCCGGATTTATAAGTGTACATCGTCTACAGAGTAAATATTTAATTGTAAAGCTATACGAAGATTTAAACTGGTCTGTTAGGTTTAGGGCTTATTTGTTCCCTAAACGCCTGTAAGCTAAGCAAGTCGTTCTCTGGCCTGCAGCTCAAAGTATTTTGGGATAAAGCGATGGTACAAGCTGCATTGCGGGTCTTTGCCGTCTTTGCGATAGACTGGGCATCCACTGGTGCAGATAGACCGGTAGCGGCATTTTTTGCAATCCTCAGACCTATTGTCCTCATGGTGCTCTCCGGCTACAATCATGTCCACGAGGTCAAGATCGTCATCAAAAATGGTATGTACTGCCTTACCGCTGTTTTCAAACTGCACTTGGCAGTATTTAAATGAGCCATCAGTATAAATCGCTCCACCAGAGAAGCCGGAAGCGCAGGTTTGATGACTCAGTTCATTTGGCTTAAGGTCGCAAAACTGAAAACGCTTGGATAACTTCCAGCCATTTTCAATAGCCTCTTGCATAGCATCGTATGATTCCGTTAGATACTCATCGAGTAACTCAGCATGAATGCTGCTACCTTTCACCAGGGAATACCGAAAAGGGATGTCCAGATTAATCAGGTAACGTGTGAGTTCCGGTAGGCCGGTCAAATTTAAATTGGTTACAACGGTGGTGACTGAAACGTTGATGCCAGCAGCGATCAACTTACGCAGGTTCGTATCTACAAGGTTAAAGGAGCCGCAGCCTGAACGAAAGCTACGGGTTGCGTCGTGCGCTGATTGGATTCCGTCCAGAGATACGCCGAAACCAATACTGTGCTCCTTGGCAAAGCCAATCATTTCATCAGTCAAAAGTGTTAGGTTGGTCACAAACCCCGCGTCAAGTTTACATCCGGCTTCAGCTAAAAGCATTTTGGCTTCCGGGATGAACTCCTTCCAAACACCAAACTGGCCTAACGGCTCACCTCCTGCCAGGCGAAGCCTAATATGACGGACGCCTTTAGCTTTGACCGTTTCTAATAATTTTAAAAGCAATTGCTGCCGTACGGCATGAGTCATTCCGCCACTGGTATTTAGCGTTGGAATATAGCAGTAACTGCATCCGAGATTACAGGCATTCGTGGTATGAATGGAGAATTCGCTGATATTGACCACCTGATTTCGGCGCAAACTGACCACCGATTCCGCGGGAAAGTGACCACCTGATTTCGGAGGAAACTGACCACCCCGAACGAGCCACTTATGCTGTAGAAGCA
>CAXYKR010000157.1:0-11477 GCA_964277815.1 uncultured Mucilaginibacter sp.
TGCCACTGGTAAAGACATGATAGTGCTGGTAAAACCTAGCGAGCACTCCGTCTACGCCAACCTGGTTGATGTCATTGATGAGTTGAACATTACCAATAACGACCGCTACGCAATCGTCAATATCAGCGGCGAGGATGTAAGCCTGTTAAAGCAGAAAGCGATTTACTAAATACCTAAACCTACATCGCACGGCAGCCTTTCGCAAGAGGGGCTGCTTTTTTTGTAACTGATGTATAAGCAAATGGCCTGTTACAATGCTACATTCTTTTTGTTTAAGCATAATAAAAAAATCAAAGTATAGTTTTACCTTTGTACCCTGAAAAATTGAGATTTGGCAAGGTATGTCCTGTGCGCATAACTCATTATTAAGCAAGGAAATTAATTAAGAAAACACACTGGCGCCGGCCGTCATGCTCATGTATTGATGTTGAGCAAGCGTAAGTGACGGGGAGTTCAGCAGTCGCAATTATCGAAATTATGGGGTATCAGGATCAAATAGATTTATCGAGGGTTCCACAACACATAGCCGTTATTATGGACGGCAACGGCCGTTGGGCCAAGGGTTTTGGCAAACTCCGCATATTTGGTCACCATAATGGCGTAAAGTCGGTTAGGGAAGCGGTCGAGGCTGCTGATGATATTGGCGTAAAGTATATTACACTTTACACTTTTTCGGCCGAAAACTGGAACCGCCCGAAGCTGGAAGTGACGGCCATTATGGAGTTGCTGGTAACCGCCCTGAGCAGGGAGGTGGCCCAGATGATGAAAAATAATGTTAGACTGAGTGCCATTGGGGATTTAGACATGCTTCCGCCACGGTGCTTGAAAGAGCTGAACAACGCTAAGGAGAAAACCAAGGATAATACCGGCATCACCATGACGCTTGCCATCAGCTATGGCTCGAGGCGCGAAATGACCGAGGCGGCAAAAAGCATCGCTCAGCAGGTAAAAGACGGCAAATTAGACCCTGAAGATATTACCGAAGAAGTGTTTGCCAAAAACTTATATACCCACGATTTGCCCGACCCTGAGTTGCTGATTAGAACCAGCGGCGAGTACCGCATCAGTAATTATATGCTATGGCAAATTGCTTATTCAGAGCTTTACTTTACGCCGAAGCTTTGGCCCGATTTCAGACGCGAGGACCTGTTTGAGGCCGTTTTAGACTACCAGAAACGCGAGCGCCGCTTTGGTAAAACCAGCGAACAGGTATAACTAAATTTTCTTTTAACAAATTTTAACAAACGTTTAAATTACTTTAGCGGCACAAAATATTCGGATGAATAAATTCTTTTTTGCTATTCTTTTTTCAATAATAAGCACGGCTACGTTTGCGCAAATCAGCAACGGCAACAGGCTGCAAAAGTCAATCCCGGCCGACAGCTTAAGCTATCTTAATCCTAAAGATTACATTATTGGCGGCGTTACCGTTGCCGGTACCAAATACCTGGACAAAGATGTGTTACTGCAGATTGCCAAAATAAGCAAAGGCGACCGCATTAACCTGCCCGGCGAGGCATCGGCCAACGTATTGAAAAATATGTGGTCGCAGGGGTTGTTTGATGATGTGCAGTTAAACATCACTAAAATTAACCTCGATACCATTTACCTCGAGATACAGGTATCTGAGCGCCCGCGTTTATCACGGTTAAGATTAACCGGCTTGCGTAAAGGTGAGATTGAAGATGTGCAGAAAAAGCTGAACGACAAAACCGGTAAAATTGTAAACGAAAACTTACTAAGTACTACTACGGCTATCATCAAAAAGCACTTTAACGAAAAAGGCTTTTTAAATGCCACCGTAAATATCAAACAACAACGCGATCCGGCCGACTCTAACAGCGTTATCCTGAACGTTGCCGTTGATAAAAAGAAAAAAGTAAAAATTAACAACGTTATTTTTGAAGGCAACAAAGCCTTTACGACTGCTACTTTACGCAAGTTTTTACCTAAAACCCGTAAACGCAGATTCTACAATATATTCGGCTCTAAGAAATTTAAGCAAGACCAGTACGAAGAGGACAAAGTAACACTGGTTGAGAAAATGCAATCTAAAGGTTACCGTGATGCCGAAATTTTGAGTGATTCGGTTTGGCGCCATGATGATGAGTCGGTAAACGTTAAAATTAAAGTATACGAAGGGCCTAAATATTATTTTGGTAACATTACCTGGGCCGGCAATGCCCGTTACCCTACAGAGTTTTTGAACCGCGTGCTCCGTATTAAAAAAGGCGACGTATTTAGCGAAGAAGATTTGGCCAAACGCTTAAACGGTGGCGGTCCGGATGGTCAGGACGTAAACTCGCTTTATTTGGACGATGGATACCTGACTTTTACTTCAGAAGCCGTACAGACCCGTATTTATAATGATACGATTGACCTGAGCATCCGTATCTACGAAGGTGCACAGTACACCATCAACCGTGTAACGGTAAAAGGTAACGATGTAACCAATGATAGGGTAGTGCTGCGCGAGTTGGCCACCAAACCTGGTCAAAAGTTTTCTAAGTCGGCTATTGTACGCAGTACCCGTCAGCTTTCGCAGTTAGGTAACTTCGATGAGCAAAAGATGGAACCTAAGCCAACCAATATTAACCCTAATGATGGTACGGTAGACATTATCTATAACGTAGTTGAAAAACCTTCGGACCAGATCGAGCTTTCGGGTGGTTTTGGCGGTGGCCAGTTGGTAGGTACGTTGGGCTTAACATTTAACAACTTCTCTGTACGTAACCTGTTTAACGGTAAAGCTTACAAGCCACTGCCTAAAGGTGACGGGCAAAAATTGAGCTTACGTGGCCAGGCTAACGGTAAAAACTACCAAAACTTTTCGTTCACGTTCTCTGAGCCTTGGTTAGGTGGTAAAAAGCCAATATTCTTTAGTTTGTCGGCCTATACGCAGTTAAGCTCTTCGGGCAGGTTTTACGCTAAAGATAGCCCTTACTACAACTTTTTACGCATCAACGGTTTGGGCGTAACTTTAGGTAAGCGTTTAAACTGGCCTGACAACTACTTCCAGTTAAATTACTCGTTAAACTTTGACCACTATAACCTTGACCGTTATCCTGGTTATTTGTTTACTACCGGTACATCTTACAACATTAAGTTAACGCAAGAGCTAAGCCGTAACTCTTTGGATGTGCCTATTTATCCAACCAGTGGCTCTAACATCCGCTTTACCTTACAGGTTACACCTCCTTACTCATTGTTTAACAATACCAATTACCGTATTGCCACACCAGAGGAGCGTTACAAATTTGTGGAATACCATAAATGGAAATTTGATGCGCAGTGGTTTACCCGTATTGCCGGTAAATTAGTGCTGATGTCGCAAACCCGTTTCGGTTTCCTGGGTACTTATAACAAATTAGTAGGCCAGTCGCCGTTTGAGCGCTTTAAATTAGGTGGTGATGGTATGGCAACTTACCAGTTTTTACAGGGTAGTGAGATTATAGGTTTACGTGGATATCAAAACTTTTCTATCGTACCAGTGGGTAGTAATTATACTGCTGACACCAATCCGGGCAGCCCTATTTACAACAAGTTTACGCTCGAGTTGCGTTACCCCGTTATCCAAAGCCAGTCGGCCACTATTTTCTTGCTAACTTTTGCTGAAGGTGGTAATGCGTGGAACAATTTTAGAGATTATAATCCGTTTAATATCCGTCGTTCGGCAGGTGTGGGAGCTCGTATATTTTTGCCTATTTTTGGCTTGTTGGGTCTGGATTACGGTTACGGTTTCGATGCCATTCCGGGTATACCAGGCGCTAACAAAGGGCAATTCCACTTCTCTATCGCACAAAGCTTAAACGGAGGATTTAATTAATTTACCGATGAAAAAAATATTAATCACATTATCGCTTACCTTACTGGGCTTAACCGGGGCCTTTGCGCAGCGCTTTGCCTATGTAGATTCTGATTACATTCTGAAGCATATACCCGAGTATGCATCGTCTCAGAAACAATTAGCCGCACTGTCTGAACAATGGCAGCGCGAGGTGGATGGCCGTTTTCAGGAAATTGACCGTTTGTACAAAGCCTACCAGGCCGACCAGGTACTGATGACTGGAGATATGAGAAAGCGCCGTGAGGGCGAAATTGTAGAGAAAGAGAAAGCTGCTAAAGACTTCCAACGCTCTAAATTTGGTCCGGACGGAGAATTGGCACAACGCAGTGGGGCGCTGGTTAAACCAATTCAGGAAAGAGTGTCTAAAGCTATACAAGCAATGGCCGAGGGCGAAAACCTGGATATGGTATTTGATAAAAACAGCGAGGTGATAATGCTGTACACAAATCCGCGTTATAACAAAAGCGATGCGGTAATTACCAGGCTGGGATTAAAACCCGGTACTTTTGCAAAGTAAATTTATTTTGATTAAAATAGCACACGATTAAACACAGACGAAAGAAAGAATGAAAAAATTATTTAAAGTTGCTTTAGTTGCAGGCTTCATGATGTTGACGGCGGGTTTCGCTAAAGCACAAAGCAAAATTGGTTACCTTGATTTTAACGCGGTAATTGATGCCATGCCAGAAACTAAAACTGTAAGCACTCAGTTACAGGCATTTTCAAAAACCTTTATGGACCAAATGCAGACCATGCAAAATGAGCTGCAAACTAAAGCTGCTGCTTTTGACAAAAACCAGGCTACTATGACTGATGCTGCCCGTACTGCTGGTCAAGCTGAGTTACAGGACATCAACAAAAGATTGCAAGATTATAACCAAACTGCAAGCCAGAAAGTTGAGCAAAAAAGAAACGAATTAGGCAAGCCATTATTTGATAAAGCTAAAGCCGCAGTTGCCGCAGTTGCTAAAGAAAAAGGTTACACTTACGTTATCGACTCAGGTTCGACTAACCTTTTGGTATCTCCTGCAGGTGACGATTTGTTAGCTGCCGTTAAATTGAAATTAGGCATCAAATAATAATAGCTAAACAGGTATTCATAAAAGCGGAACATTTTGTTCCGCTTTTTTTATTTTCGGCCCATGCAAGCTACAAGCCCGATAGGCATATTCGACTCAGGTATTGGCGGATTAACTGTGTTTCGGTCTATTGCCGAGCGGTTGCCGCAATACGATTACATTTACCTGGGCGATAATAGTCGGGCGCCTTATGGTAACCGTTCGTTTAATACCATCCATCAGTATACCTGGGAGTGCGTGCAGTGGTTGTTTAATCAAGGGTGTCCGTTAGTTATTTTGGCCTGTAATACGGCATCAGCTAAAGCCCTGCGCACCATCCAACAACGCGATATGCCCGGCCGTTTTGATGATAAACGGGTGTTGGGCGTCATCAGGCCAACGGCCGAAGTGATAGGTAATTACACCCAAACTGGTAACATTGGTGTGTTGGGAACCAAAGGTACGGTACAGTCCGAATCTTACGCAATCGAAATTGCCAAGTTCTTCCCGGAGGTAAAAGTTTATCAGCAGGCGTGCCCTTTGTGGGTGCCGTTGATTGAGAATGGCGAATACGATAAGCCAGGTGCCGATTACTACGTACAGCAATACCTTGACGAACTGCTGAGCCGTTCGGCTGATATAGATACGCTGTTGCTTGCCTGTACGCACTATCCACTGTTACAAAACAAGATTAAAGCGCACCTACCCGAAAATATACAGGTGGTAGCCCAAGGCGACATTGTAGCCGCGAGCCTTCAAGACTATCTAAACCGACATCCCGAAATCAATTCGCAGATTACTCAAAACGGCACACGCCATTTCTTCACCAGCTCCGACGATACCGCCGACTTTGACCAGCACGCCTCCATGTTTTTTTCGGCCCCGGTGAAGTCGGAGTATGTGTCGTTGAAGTAGAGTTAGTTGATTGGTTCACTGGTTCATTAGTTAATTAGTGGAAAAGTTCATCAAAAATCAAACAGCATAATTTAAGACGACTTGACTTATGAACCAATGAACCAATGAACCAATGAACCAATGAACCAATGAACCAATGAACCAATGAACCAATGAACCAATGAACCAATGAACCAATCAATCACATTTCCTCAACTCGGTAGTCACCTGGTCCACATTGTGCAAACCGGCTTTGTTGCCGAATGAGTTTTGGACGTAGGTGAGTACCTGGGCAATCTCGACAGGGGCCAGGGGTGCCGGTGGCATTTGGCCGTTATACGCTTTGCCGTTTACTAATATAGGGAGCTTTAATCCGTTTTTTATATAGCAGGCCAACTGGCTGCGGTTTTGTTTCAAGTAAGCTGCATCAGTTAACGGCGGGATAAGCGCCGCCAAGCCTTCGCCGTTTTGGCCATGACAGTTTTGGCAATGGCTTTTGTAGAGTTCTTGTCCGGACGAATAATAACGCATAAACTCAATCTTTTCCTCACTCTGGCAAGAGTAAGCCATGATGCCGATAAAACCCAACAACACCGCTATGATTCTGACTTTCATGTGGTTTGATTGCGTTTGTATTCGGCTTGCAAAGTTTTGATGTCGGCAATCAGCTTTTGTGTATCCTCGGGCTTGGTACCGTCGTAAGTACCGCGGATGCGTTTCTGTTTATCTACTAAAATAAAATAGCCTGCGTGTACTAAACCGCCAGCGGCGTTTTTATCTTCGGCTACGCTCACCAGGTAACTTTCGGCCAGTTTATAGGTGGCCTCTTTGGGGCCCTGCAAAAACCACCAGCTATTGCCTGATATACCTAAGTTATCGGCATACTTCTTCAATACGGCAACGCTATCATGGTTAGGGTCGATGGTATGGGAGAGTATTTTTACATCTGGCGTATTCTTAAACTCCTGGTATACCGTTAGCATATTGCGGTGCATGATAGGGCAGATAGATGGGCAGGTAGTAAAAAAGAAGTCGGCCACATAAATATCATTATCCAGCGACTTTTCCGTTACCTCGGTGCCATATTGGTTTACAAACTTAAAATCTGGTATGGTGTGGTAAACGGTGTCGGTTACCGTTTTTCCGTCAATAGTTTTGGTCACGGGCTCCCGTTCGCCATAAATGGGGAGTGTTTTATCAGCCGACTTATTATTGCCGCAGGCTGCTAAAAACAGCAGCCCAATGATGCTTATATTCAATAACTTCATTTTTTGTAGGTAGTAATTATTTGGTTCGATTGATTAACAGCTTCAGTTAAGCGCTGGTTCATTTGATTCACCTCTTTTTTTTGCTCGTCGAGGTACTGCATAATTTGCTCGTGCGATTTGCCGGTGTAGTCAGCATTAAACTGGTGCATCCATTTTTCCATGCCCTGATCGGCCTCGGTTAATGCTTTAAGCGTTGCGCTGCTTTGCACGGTATCAGTAATCATTTTATCCTTCACCAGGCTGTCTATCAGCATTTTGTTCTTAACGGCCTGTTCATCTTTGGCCATCGCCTCGTCATGTATTTTGATAACTTCGTTCAACGCATCTTTTTCCTGCTTTTTGGTATCAGTACAGGCATTCAATGTTATCACAGAAATGGCCAGTACGGCCAGTGTTTTTATGTTCATGAGTAAATTATCAGTTTTGTTTTTGGGTTAATTCCATGCCGCATTTTGGACAAACGCCCGGCTTGTTTGATTTGACTTCAGGGTGCATGCTGCAAGTATAGACTATTTTGGTTTGCTCTTTTTGAACAGGGCTTTGGATGTTTGAATTTGGCGTTGATTTGCAGGCTGCAAGCACAACAAGCAAGCAAAAAATACTTAGTTTTTTCATGTTAATGATATAATAGTAACGCGGCAAAACCAAACAAAGATACAACAGACCTGCTACAGTCAGCAGATTCGTTGTAGCGATAAGAGTTTTGCCCGCTTTAAAAGTGTCGGATAATATTTATTTGGAGAACGACAACGTTGTCTATTGGATAGGTACGCTCTGCTTTCGCACTCGGCTGCTTAGATACATTAGGTCAAACTCTATCGCATCAGCTTCATAGAAGAACAAAAGCAATGCAGTCTAAAATCTACTATCAGCAGGTATATAACAGAATTGCTTATGCAACCTGCGGAGGGTGAAATAAATCGAACGCAACCTGTTGAGGATGCATCAATGCGTAGCGGCTGTTAATTTGCTGCAACAACTCAGCGTGGAAACTGAAAGCAAAATCGGTGGTTACAACAGCATCCTGGAAAAGGCTTTTCTGAATTTCGCGCTCGGTGCTGCGTTCTTTTTCTTCGGCCTGCTTAACTTTTTTCATCAAGTAACAGCGGCCGTGGCAGTTAAGCCAGGGCTTGTTGCGGTTTTCGCAAAGCTTTTCGGCGATGTATTTCTGGTTTACTTCGTAGCCTGCATAAATAAACAGCCGCGTAAAATTAGCGGAGATGATAAGTACGATGAGCAGTAAGGCTAAAAAGCGTTTAAACATTGGGTACAAAACTAATACTTAGAGCCGGAATACGCCCAATAATTATGTTTCTAAAGCGCGTAGGTAAAAAATATAATCGGATGCCGGCAGGATTTCCAAGCCGCTCTGTTTAAGTTGCTGGCCAATTTGTGCCCGGTGATGTGTGCCATGATTAATTAAGTGGGCAATAATATCTGTGAGGATATTTTGAAAGTTACCGCCTTTAGAGTTTTTATAGACAATCAGTTTGCTAAAATCAGCATTATTGGTTTGCTTTAAAAAGCTCGTCCAATCTGCATGATTGTCTTCAATTATCGCTTTAAAATCATTTGCTGACCAGTCCGGCCAAACAGGGCTCCCGGGTGCGGGTAAATGTTTACACCGCTTAAGCCATACTTGCTGCGCTGCCAGCAAGTGCGCCATCAGCCCAACAGCTTTAACCGGCTCATGAGCGGCTATGACGCAATCCAGCATTTGTAAATTGGCAAATCGGTCGTAATCAAAAAGTTTGATAAAGTAATCTTTCATGGCGATGCGCTGGTGAATTACAGCAAATATATCTGCGGAGGTATAAATGGCAAAACATGCAGTGGTATAAAATTTTTGCTACTTTTACTATTCTTAAATTTACAATAGCTGGTAAGCCTATTGGTTTACCTTTTTATATATTATACAGCATGTTTTCTACAGCCAGCATAGCCCGGTTTAATCAACTCGAAACACCGTTTTACTATTATAACCTGCAGTTGTTGCAGCAAACGCTTGATGTTTGTCAGCAAGCGGCGCGCCAGCACCAGTATCATGTGCATTATGCGTTAAAGGCAAACTTTAACTCCAGGGTACTGCAAACTATACAAGCAGCCGGTATGGGTGCCGATTGCGTGAGCGGTAACGAGGTAAAAGCAGCTATTGCACATGGCTTTGATAAAGGCAAGGTTGTGTTTGCGGGCGTAGGTAAATCTGACCGCGAAATTAACGCTGCGATGGATGCCGACATATTTTGCTTTAACGTAGAGTCGGTTCAGGAACTGGAAGTAATTAACGAACTCGCGACAGCCAAGGGTAAAACCGCGCAGGTGGCTATCCGCATTAACCCTAATGTGGATGCGCACACGCATCATTATATCACTACCGGTTTAGAAGAAAACAAGTTCGGCATCAATACATGGCAATTAGACGAGGTGGTGGCTACGCTTAAAGCAAGCGCTAACCTTAAGTTTGCCGGATTACACTTTCATGTCGGTTCACAAATTACCAACCTGGATGTATTTAAAAACCTTTGTTTGCGGGTAAACGAATTAGGCGAGTGGTTTGAGCAACAGCAAATGCCTGTACGCGTGCTTAACGTTGGCGGCGGTTTAGGTGTTGATTATTACCACCCGGATACCAATAACATCTGCGACTTTGCAGGTTACTTCAACGTGTTTAAACAACATCTTAAAGTAAAAGCGGGTCAGGAAGTGCACTTTGAGTTAGGCCGTGCATTGGTTGCCCAAAGCGCGTCTTTAATTTCGAGAGTACTGTACGTGAAAAATGGGCAGAAGAAAAACTTTTTAGTGCTGGATGCCGGTATGACCGAATTGATTCGCCCGATGCTTTACCAGGCCTATCACGAAATTGAGAACATCAGCCAGAAACAAGGCGAAGATACCACTACGGTAAACTACGACGTCGTAGGGCCGATTTGCGAAAGTACCGACTGTTTCCGTACGGATGTAGCGCTGCCGCAATCTAAACGCGGCGACCTGATCGCTATCCGCACGGCAGGCGCTTACGGCGAGGTGATGGCCTCGGGCTATAACCTACGCGACCATGTGCAAAGTGTTTACTCGGTTGAGCAAGAGCAGGAGGTGATGTAATTATCACACCGGCTTAACTTTAAGTTCATACTTAACCTGTAGCTTGCCGTAAATCAATTAACAGGTTATGAAAACTTTATTGGTCATCAAAACAACGCTGGTTAATTTAAAAGAATGGTTAATCTTACGCAGTTTAAAATCTTCGTTTATTCACTAAGTGCTGTATTTAAAACCGCTTTTATCCGTTTTGCCAGAACAATTTTGCCTAAGCTTAGTTGGCCTTACTTAAATGGATAATAAGCAAACTACCAACTCGTTCAACCATCATCTATTTGGCTCCGGCTTTAACTGGGGGGTATCGGCCGCGGCTTTTCAAATCGAGGGCGCCTGGAATGCCGATGGCAAGGGTGCATCCATCTGGGATACATTTACGCACGCCAAAGGCAAAGTACACCGGGGGCAGCATGCCGAAATAGCCTGCGATTTTTATCATCGCTACCGCGAGGATATTGACCTGGTTGCATCGCTTAATATTCCGAATTTTCGCTTTTCTATTGCCTGGTCACGCATTTTGCCGCAAGGCACCGGCCCCATTAATCAGGCAGGTATTGATTTTTATAACGATGTTATCAATTACTGTTTACAAAAAGGGGTAGAGCCCTGGCTAACGGTTTATCACTGGGATTTACCGCAAGCCCTGGAAGCGCAGGGCGGCTGGACTAATCGCGACAGCATATCCTGGTTTAGTGCCTTCGCTGCTATTTGTGCTGAGCATTTTGGCGACCGTGTTAAACACTGGATGGTGATGAATGAACCAGCGGTATTTACCGGGGCAGGCTACTTTTTGGGTTTACATGCTCCCGGCCGTACAGGACTAAAAAACTTTTTACCTGCTGTTCATCATGTTACTTTGAGCATTGCTGCAGGTGCAAAGGTATTACGCAATTTACTGCCGGATGCCGTGATAGGCACTACCTTCTCTTGTTCGCACATTGATGCTTATAGCTCGCAAGCCAACGATGTGGCGGCTGCTGGCAGAGCCGATGTACTGATTAACCGTTTGTTTATTGAGCCGCTGCTGGGCATGGGCTATCCTATGGCTGATTTGCCGGTGCTCAAAAAAATAGAAAAATACATCAGGCCCGGAGATATGGAAAGCCTGGCTACTGATTTCGATTTTATTGGCCTGCAGAATTATACCCGCGAGGTAGTTAAATATTCTTTTTTTACGCCTTACATCAGCGCCAAACTGGTAGAAGCTAAAGACCGTAAAGAGCCGACTACTGATATGGGGTGGGAAGTTTACCCGGAAGCTATCTATAAAGTCATCAAAAAATTCAGAGATCGGAAGAGCACACGTCTGAACTC
>CAXYKR010000158.1:0-4084 GCA_964277815.1 uncultured Mucilaginibacter sp.
CGCTTGCACCGTTCCCAACAACTGCAATTATGGTATTTTCAGTAATTATCTGAAAACTGGCAGCGGGTTGATTGCCAAAACTTACCGCTGTTACGGCACTTAAATTTGTGCCGGTAAGTGTTACCGCAGTTCCTTGCGCTCCAATCGCGGGGGTAACCGAACTGATAGCCGGGGGCTCCAGAAATGTAAAGCCTTTGCTGCCTGCCCAACTAAATGGCGACTTTACTTCTACAGGTCCGCTTTTGCCAGTTCCCACAACGGCGGTAATTAATTCGGCCGAAACAACAATAAACGACGCTGCAGGCGTACCGCCAAAAGTAACACTATTTACTTCGGTTAAATTTGAACCCTTAATAGTTACCTGTGCGCCGGTAGCAGCACTTAGCGGACTAAATGATGCGATCACTGGAGGTTCGATAAATATAAAACCATCATAACTTGCTGTTCCTTTGAGTGTTTTAACCACTATTGCACCACTCGCCCCCTTTCCTACAACGGCTGTGATTAATTTGGTTGAATTAATAGTGAACGATTGTGCAGACACGCCGCCAAAACTTACCTCTACAAAATCTTTAAAATTTGTACCTTTAATCAATATAATGCTGCCTGTACTTCCTTTAAGTTCGCTTACCGAAGTGATGATCGGTTTATCAGATATGTAAGTAAAGCCTGTCAAAGCTGCTGAGCCACCGGGGTTGCTAACCGCAATATCACCCGAAGCGCCACTGGCAACAACAGCGCTTAACGTGGTTTCAGATATCAGCTTGAAAGATGCTGCAGGCACACCACCAAAACTTACTGCAGTTACGGCATTCAGGTTACTACCGGTTAAAGTTACTGTGGCACCGGTATTTGCGCTCATTATACTGGCGGAGGCCAATACCGGCGGATTGTAGTAGGTAAATGATTGCTGCCCGGTAGCCGTACCACCTAACGTAGTTACCGCAAAATATCCCGAACGAGCATTTTCGTCTAAGACAGTGGTAAGGGTAGTTGCCGATTCAACCTTAAAATTGGACACAGGGTTGCCGCCCAAGCTTAGCCGCGTTGCGCTGGTTAAATTTGTGCCGGTTATAGTAACCTTAGTACCTGCCCCACCTGTTAACGGAAAGATACTGCTGATGGTTGGCGACGAAATAAATTGGAAACCCTGCAATGTGGCAGTACCGGCAGGCGATACGACTTTAATATCGCCGGAGGCACCTCTGCCCACTATAGCGGTAATACTGGTTGGCGACTGTACATTAAAGAAAGTTGCCGGCACCCCTCCAAATGTCACAGCAGTAGCATCAGTTAAATTTGAGCCTGTGATGGTTACTGTTCCGCCTACACCGGCAGACATGGGCTGGGCTCCCGTTAAAGATGCCGACAGTTTAACTGATTTTGCAAAAACGCCGCCGCACTCATAAGCAACAATCACTTGATCATCAATAACACACATCCCCGAATTTGATATCTCGCCGGCAGATATTCTGTAACTACCTTCTACGTCTTCCCAGTCATTGCCATTGGCATTAAGCTTGGCCACCGATAGTCTCCCCTCGTTTGCCGAGGTATAAGTAACATATGGTGTATTGCCATAAAAAGCAAGTTCCGCTTCGTTTCTGCCGCTATAACTAAGCATACGTTTTCCAACCTGCGACCAACCTGTTTTTGCATCGTTAAATTTATAAAGACCTAACCTGTAAGAATCCTCAAAAAGTAAGTACAAAGATGATTGGTAAAATTTAAGTGCAGGAATTCTGAAAGACCGTCCGGAAGCGAAAGGTACTTCCACCACTTTTTCCCAAACGGCTGCCCCCGCTTTGAGACGCATAATTACTACTTTATAATTAAGTGAGTTGTAATACGCCGCATATACCATCCCCTGATCGGCAGCCAAAGTTACTTCCTTGGCTACACTGGGTATAAAATTGGCATCGCCGGCTACCTCCCAGGTACTACCATCATCTTTGAGGCGCATCACCGTGCCTTTGTCATAATTATTGTACGCCTGATAAGCAACATAAGGCACTTTACCATTTAAGGTTAACGATAACTTACTATTATCAGATACCGCTTCGGTAAATGTCGGGTTGCCTACCACTTCCCAATCGGTACCGGCAGCGTTTAATCTTTTTACGGTAGCCCGTTCAGAGTCTCGATAATAAACATAGGGTTGCGTTCCGTTCATCGTGATGTCCATTTCGTTAACCCAGGACTTGGAGACTGACGACGAACCTACGTTTTCCCAGGCAGCCTTTACTTTGTTGTAGCGGGTAACATATAAGTGCTGGTTATTACTAAAATCTGTATAGGCAAGATACGGAGATGTGCCATCGCTAACCATCTTCATGGTCCATGCGCTTCCGGGTAAAAATGAGGTAGTGCTGGCTTTCTCCCATCTGCTGCCATCATCGCTCAATTTGGCCGCCACTGCCCTGCTCAAATAACCGTAATCACGATAAACTAAAAAAGGTTTAGTACCTATAAAATCGAGCGATATACCATCAACCTTCCCACTACTGAAAGCCTGATTGCCTACCCAGGACCATTTCGTACCCTCGGCATTTAACTTTAGCACCGAAAGCCTGTAATCTTGACTGTGATCAGTGTAGGCCACGTACAGTGTTCCGTTGTTTGATTTCATTACCACGTTGCTTGCCATGCCTAATGACACTCCGGACTGCCCCAATGGCTCAAAAGATTTATTTGCCTTATTGTATTTAATGACTGATATTTTATCGGATTGCAAGGCGTCTGAAAAAGCTATGCATGGTACCGACCCCAAAAAGGCCAAACACGTATTTGTACTCGACCCTGAATTTATTGATGTGGATGCTAATGTTTCCCATTTTGTCTCTGCATCGTTTAAACATTGCAGCCTTATTGTAGAATAAAGGCTGTAATTGTGGTAAGCAACGTAAGCCTTGTTGTTGTAAAAAGCCAAAGAAGGGAAAGCCGCTTTATTTTCACTAAAATTGGCATTACCCACTGTTTCCCATTTGGTTTCGTCTGCACTTAAGCGCACAACCGATACTTTATCGCCGGCAAGCACATTTGTATAAATTAAATAGGGTGTATGGTTGTTTATAACCATCGACATATATACCACCTGCGCGTTGGCCGCTGCAGTGTCACCCACCGTTTCCCATTTTGCAGCACCTGATTTTAACCTTTTCACATAAACACCTCCTAAACCATAGTAAGCAATGTATATATCGCCCTGATCTATCTTCATATTGAAAAGTGCAGGCACGTCAAACTTTGAGATATTAAAAGACGCACCGTGTTGCACCCATCCCTTACCTGTTGCAGAGGGCCTCTGTATGCTAAGCTTTTCGTCACTGTACATAGCCACATACTGAACATCGTCTTTCAGCGTCATGGTAGAACTTAAAACCTTTCCAAAATCGAGCTGCTCGGATTCGTCAGGTCCTAATGGTTGCCAGGATTGTGCATAACTAAAAGCAATGGAAAAGATAAGCAAGCAAAAAATTGCAGCAAAAAGAGGTGTTCTCAAACCTGCGAAATTATAATAAGATTAGAATGATATTAGCTTTGTAAATATACATGCTTTTATCGAATAGCTGTAAATCACCATAATGTATTATAACGGCCATGGCAATGAAGCCAATTCAGTAAACTAAAGCGTTATACGTAAACTTGCCCAACAAGTTTACGTATGGCATTTACCGAATATAGACTATTAATTTTTTTGGAACCGCTTCAATTTTAAAATGCTGAAATTAAGCACCTAAAAGACCAATCGTTTAACAAAAATCATGTACTGGAATGAGATATCCTACAGTTAAAAAAGCTTTTAGTTTATCATATATAAATTTGGTGCACCCACTACCCGCCAATCAAGTTAAACGCTTTGATCACTTATATTTACGAACGGAGTATTTGAGCAGCAATCAATTAAGCAAACACGCGTCATCTTTTTCCTCAACACGTTTCACCTCCTCCCAGCACAACGGCTGACTGATAGCCACAGGTAACTGGCTAAAGCCCACTAACGCTGGGCCGTCCAGCTCGTTATACAGCCGTTGGATATCATCCGGATGGGCGGTTTGCTGGATGAGCCAGTGGTCCTGGTGCT
>CAXYKR010000159.1:0-5004 GCA_964277815.1 uncultured Mucilaginibacter sp.
GCACAGGTTTGGGTTTGGCCATTGTAAAGCGTTTGCTGGAATTAAAAGGCGTACAAATGCAGGTAAATAGCAAGCCTGGCCTTGGGTCTGAGTTTTGGTTTTATTTGAATATGCCGGTTGTGGTATCAGAAACTCCGGCCAGCGAGCCTGCACTGGCTCCCAAAGTTGAAGCGGATGGTGATAGCCAGCTGAAAAGCCTCCACATTTTGGTGGCCGAAGACAACATGATTAATACCATGTTGATGAAGAAGTTTTTTTCTAAGTGGGCTATTAATGCTTCGTTTGCTGAGAACGGAAAAATCGCCGTTGAAATGGTGCAGCAAAAGAATTTCGACGTGATACTGATGGATTTGCAGATGCCCGTACTTAACGGTTTTGATGCTGCCATGCAAATTCGTAAATTAGAGGATAAACAAAAAGCCAACATTCCTATTGTGGCACTTACGGCATCGGCTCTTACCGATATCCGTGAGCGGGTTTTTGATGCCGGTATGAACGATTACCTATCCAAACCCTTTAAACCCGAAGAACTCAAGGAAAAGGTGCTGATGCTGGTCAATCACAAAAAAATAGTGGCTTAATGCCTTATTGCATTGTAAGCCGGTAGGTCTTCAATAAACCGGTAATTGGCTTGCTCAAAATCAATCGTGCAATAATAATGCTGTAAACCATTGCTCACGGCCAACAGGGGTATACGGTGTGTGATGTTATACAGGGCAATTTGGTCAAACACTTTTTGGGTAATAGCCACGCCGGGGGCCTTACACTCAACCATCAATGCCTTTTGCCCCGATTGATTAAAGATGACAATGTCGCTCCGTTTAGCCATACCGTTTACTTTGAGGCCACCTTCCAGTTTAATAAGCGTTTTAGGATAGCCCTTTACCTGCATCAGGTACTGTACAAAGTGCTGGCGTACCCACTCTTCGGGGGTTAACAAAAGCTGTTTTTTGCGGAGCACATCAAAAATATATAGCTGCCCGTTTTGTTCTGTTAGTTTAAAAGGATGAGGAGGAAGATTTAAGGGCTGCAGTAAGTCCATGGAGCAATTTAACTTTGCAGTCAAATTCTAACCGGGTAAATTTTGTAAATTGCGCCTGCTTAAAGATGACTGCCAACGATATTATCAAAGATATAAAAAACCGTAAGTATAAGCCCATCTATTTACTGCACGGCGAGGAACCCTACTTTATTGACCTCATTAGCAGTCAGATTGAAAGCAGCGTGCTTTCTGATGCTGAGAAGGGTTTTAACCAAACGGTATGGTATGGTAAAGATACAGACATCATGACGGTTTTAAACGCGGCCAAGCGTTACCCTATGATGGCCGATTACCAGGTAGTTATTGTAAAAGAAGCGCAGGACATGAAGTGGGGCAAAGAGGATGCTGATAAAAAAGGCATCAACCCGGTACTAAGCTACTTCGAAAATCCGTTAAGCACCACTATACTGGTTTTTTGCTACAAGTATGGCAAGTTTGATAAGCGCAAAAAGGCTTATAAAGCTATCGAAAAAAAAGGCTTGGTTTTTGAGTCGGCCACCTTGTATGATAACAAAGTGCCGGCTTGGATTGAGTCATACGCTGCAGGCAAAAATTATAAAATAAGTGCGCAGGCCGCCGGTATGCTATGCGATTATTTAGGTAACGATTTATCTAAAATAGCCAACGAACTGGATAAGCTGATGCTCAATGTGCCGGCCGGACAGGAAATCAGCTTAAAAGAAATTCAGGATAACATAGGCATCAGCAAAGAGTATAATGTTTTTGAGCTGCAGTCCGCCCTCATCAGGCGCGACGTGTTGAAGGCAAATCAAATCATCAATTACTTTGAGGCCAACCCTAAAGCCAACCCCATTGTGCTGATTTTAGGTAACCTGAATAATTTTTTTAGTAAAGTGTTGCTCTATCAGTATGTAAAAGGCCGGACACCTCAGGATGCTGCCCGCGAATTGGGAGTAAACCCTTACTTTATTAAAGATTACGAAACGGCCAGCCGCACGTTTGATTTTTATAAATGCATGCAGATTATAGGCTGGCTGCGCGAGTACGATTTGAAGAGCAAAGGCATGAATTCAAACGCTTCGCATGGGGAGCTACTCAAAGAACTCATTTTTAAAATATTGCATTAATGCAAAATAGATGAGCCTGCACTTAATAACGGAGCAGGCTCATTCGCTTATTTTTTATTATTCGCCGGTATCAGGCTGAAAGTCTTCATCAAACTCCAGTTCGTCTTCGGCAAACTGCTTCACCTCTCCCGATTCCAATTCTACCTCAACCGGGTCGCCGTCGTTAACCTGGTTAATATTAACAGTGCCTTTCTCGTCTGTTGATGTAATCAACACTTGGTCGCCATATTCAAAAAGTCCGTTTTTCATGGGTATTTATTTAGCTTTTGTAGTAAGATAACCCACGCTTTTGCCAAATGTTTAATATGATTAAATCTGTACTAAATTGTAAAGGAATAGTTAATTTTTATGTCGCGATAAAATAATTGCTTCTTTAGTAGGGTGTTTTGCGTAGTTGGAAAATTTATTTTTAGGAAAATTATAACTTACTTAAATAATCTGCGTACAAGAGAGTAAATAAGCATGCCCACCTGCATGCTTTTGTAAAAAACATAATTAACTTTTGATAGAATTTCAAATCTAACTGGATAAAATTATCCTTGTTGGAATTTTTTTGGCTATTTGCAACGCTTTTGTTACATTTAGGCACCCTAATGATTTTAAACTATTGATTGAATGCAGAGAATTACGTTTTTTTTATTGCTGGTCTTTTTAGTGAGTTGTAAAAAGTCAGAAATAAGTACACCGTCAACTAACGAGAGCGGCTTGCCAACGCATATCGAGAGTTCGATAAATGTTACCCAAAGCATGCCTGCTATGCTGCCAAAGCACCTGGCCATGGGTGTCGAAAATTCGGCGGGGCAAAGTACGCAGATGATTAACGAAGCTGAATATCGTTATACCTATCTGGCTGGCGATATTTTTGCTAACGGATGGACTACCTGGAATTTTCCTTCAGGGCAGTTTGCCCGCAATTTTTTACAGCAAACCCAGCAAATGGGTAAAACACCGGTATTTACTTACTACAACCTCGTTCCGGCCCGCGGACTTAACCAGGACCCGGCTTTTGCCAACATGAACGACAGCGAAACCATGCGCAAGTATTTTGAAGACTGGAAGTTCATCCTCCAGATTTGTAAAGAGTTCGGCAGCACAGTAATTATCCACTACGAACCCGATTTATTGGGCTACATGGAAATGTATAAAGATGATGCCGGCAAAAATACCATTAAGGTGAGCCAAAGCGGTTATGCCGATGCTCAGGGTTATACCAATGATGCAAAAGGATTGGCACAAGTAATAGTAAGTATGCGCGATAAATATGCTCCTAACGTGCTTTTGGGCTGGCATGCATCGCAATGGGCAACCGGTGCCGATTTAGTGAAAGGTAGAAACAACCCCGAGTTATTGGCCTCACAAACGGCAACTTACTATAAATTGTTAGGCGCCTCGTTTGATTTGATTTTTGCAGAGTTCGCCGACCGCGATGCCGGGTACGACCAACTGGTAAACAACAAAAGCAACACCATGTGGACCACGGATGGTTCTGGTACCGGCGATAATATGAGCGATTTTGAGCGCTTCAGAAGATTTTTGAAAAGATTAAACCAGGAAACCGGCCAAAAAATAATGCTTTGGCAAATACCTATGGGAAACACCAAAACACAAACCTGCAACAATACAAGCGGGCATTACAAAGATAACAGGCCGGAATATTTTATGCAGCCGATATTGGATAGCCGCAATACCAGCAGGTTAAATGATTATGCACAGGCCGGTGTTATTGCGTTCTTGTTTGGTAAAGGTGCCGCCGCATGTACCAGCTACATGGATAGTGCTAACGACGGCGTAACCGGTTCTAACGAAAGCAGTGACGACGATGGAGGCTACTTGCGTAAGGCTGTTAAAGCGTACTATGCTGCCGGTGCAGTAACTATACCATAGTATCACAATTAGTTTTTTATTGATTCAACCCGCACATGCCACGGCATGTGCGGGTTTTTGTTTTGATGGCAACCCTTATTGACTTATTAGCTATGGCTGATATTTTAATTTATCGTCTCCTTTTTTCACCTTTACAGCGTCGAAACTTATTAATCAAGATTTAAATTAAATTTTATATGCAATATTGGCTGGTCAAATCGGAGCCGTTTAAATACAGTTGGGAAAAGTTTAACCAGGACGGTCGTACCTTTTGGGATGGTGTGCGCAATTATCAGGCGCGTAATAACCTGAAGGCAATGAAAGACGGTGACCTGGTGCTGTTTTATCATAGCAATGAGGGCAAAGCCGTGGTTGGCATAGCCAAAGTGGTTAAAGAATTTTACCAGGACCCTACTACTGATGATGCGAACTGGGTGGTGGTAGACCTTGCACCGGTTGAAGCGCTAAAAACGCCGGTCACCCTGGAGCAAATTAAAGCCGATGAGCGGTTAAAAGATATCAGCCTGGTACGCCAGGGCCGGTTATCGGTCATGGGTCTTAAAGCCGAGGAGTTTGACCGTATTGTTGAACTGGGTAGTTAGTAGGTCTTTTGCAATTTATAAATTAATCGGGTAACTAAATAGCTAACAAATTGTTGAACTTATTAGGGTAATGGTTACCTGTTTCTGAAACGAAAAAGTATGAAATACAGAATATTCAAGGATGTTGAAGTAGCCGAGGTTGGCTTGGGTACCTGGCAACTGGGTAGTGCTGATTGGGGAAATGTAGACGAAGAGGCTGCTTTGCAAATATTAAAGACTTACACCGATGCAGGTGGCAATTTTATTGATACCGCCGATGTATACGGAATGGGCATCAGCGAAAAGGTAATCGGTAAGTTTTTTAAAACGGTAGACCGCGAGGTTTACGTAGCTACCAAGTTAGGCAGGCGCGGAGATGCCGGCAATGGCTGGCCGCAAAATTTTACTTACGATGCCATGAAGCGCCAGG
>CAXYKR010000160.1:0-6610 GCA_964277815.1 uncultured Mucilaginibacter sp.
TAACCGGCCACCCTTACATTTCGCTTAATCATAAAGCTACACGCTGGCTGTTGCAACTGTCAGTAATCGGGCTGGGGTTCGGCATCAATGCAAACAGCGCTTTGCAGGCAGGCAAAGAGGGTTTTATTTTTACGGTTATTTCTATCTGTAGCACACTCACATTTGGTTATTTACTAGGTCGCTGGTTACAGGTGGATGTTAAGTCCTCTTACCTCATCTCGGCTGGTACTGCTATTTGTGGTGGGAGCGCTATTGCTGCTATTTCGCCCGTCATCAAGGCAAAAGAGGCCCAGATTTCGGTTGCGCTGGGTTGCGTGTTTATTTTAAATGCAGCAGCTTTGATCATCTTTCCAATAGTCGGCCACTATTTTAATTTATCGCAAACTCAGTTTGGTTTATGGTGCGCCATTGCCATACACGACACCAGTTCGGTAGTTGGGGCTGCCGCGAAGTATGGCAGCCAGGCGCTCGAAATTGCCACCACGGTTAAGCTTGCCCGCGCGTTGTGGATTATTCCTGTGGCTTTTATATCTACGCTGTTTTTTAAAAGCCCGTCAGCAAAAATCAAAATACCGTACTTTATTGGTTGGTTTGTGCTGGCTATGTTGGCCAATACTTACTTACCTGCCCCAAAACCCTTGTATCCGGTTTTAGTGACTGGCGCCAAGGCTGGCCTTACACTTACCTTGTTTTTGATAGGTGCAGGCTTATCCCGAAATGTATTATCGGTAGTGTGCGTCAAACCGTTGCTACAGGGTTTGAGCTTATGGGTTGCCATTTCAGTAGCAGCTCTATACGCCGTTTTGCATTGGGTATAATGACATTTAAGCTAATGCCCAATGATAGACACCATTAAATAAGTAAAGGCCGCCGACGCAATCCTCTCAAAAAAAATTATATTGCTGCGTTAGCAAAATAGTCAATTTGAAAATACGAGTAATCAGCGACCTGCATCAGGAGTTTGGCTTCCGGGAAATTTCTTTTTCCGGGGCCGACGTCGTTGTTTTTGCCGGTGATACTAATCTGGGCACCAAAGGCATTGAGTGGATAAAGGCGCGAATTAAACACGTACCGGTCATTTACGTGTTAGGTAACCACGAATATTACAAAGGGGCGTATCCGAAAACGCTAAATAAAATTACCGAGGCAGCCCATGGTTCAAACATTCATGTGTTAGAAAACAAAGCTGTGATGATTGATGGTATTACCTTTCATGGCGCTACGCTGTGGACTGATTTCGGGCTATTTGGGAACCCGAAGGCGAGCGGCAGCCTTTGCCAAAGTATGATGAACGATTACCGGCTGATTAGAAAGGAGCCGACTTATTCAAAACTTCGGTCGATTGACACCTACCAAATTCATCAAGTATCTATCAAATGGTTGGAGCAAAGTTTGGCCGAGTCGTCAACCAGGCACAATATCGTAGTTACTCATCACGCGCCGAGTGCACAATCTGTTCCGGAGGTTTACAAAGATGATATTACTTCGTCTGCATTTGCTTCCAACCTGGAGGATTTTATTTTAATGCACCAGCCCGATTACTGGATTCACGGGCATATTCATCAACCGTCGAATTACAACATTGGCAAAACAGTGGTATTGTGCAACCCGCATGGTTACCTGCACAACCGCGACCAGGGCTTTGACCCTGCGCTAACCATTGAGGTGCCCGCTTGATAGACGTAATATCTATAAGATTGGCTTACCCAACCAGAGCAGCTTCCTGCGCCCTGAACCTGGCCGGAGAGACGTCAGTATTCTTCTTAAAAAAGTTATTGAAGTGAGCAGCGTCTTCAAACCCAAGCGCGTAGCCCACTTCGGCTACATTCCAATCGGTATGTTTAAGCATTATTTTCGCCTCCGTAATAACGCGCTCGGCAATAATTTTACTGGTGGTTTTGCCGGTGGTGGTTTTAACCGCATCGTTTAAATAGTTAACGTGCAGGTACAGGTGCTGCGCGTAATCTTTGGGCGACCTCAACAGCAACCGGTCTTGCATTGATGTAATCGGAAACTGCCTTTCGAGCAAATCAGTAAACAGGTTAGTAATGCGCGACCGGGCATCCGGCGCCTGATAGAGTTGTTCGGATGGTTCCAGCTTAAGGGCGTAGTATACCAGTTCAGTTACGTAGCTCAACAGCAGGTCTTGCTTATATTTAAAATCGCCATTTAACTCGGCAGTCATCTTTTTAAATAAACCGGCTACAAATTCGCCTTGCTCATGAGTCAAATTATAAAAGGGTTTGCCATTGGCTGCAAATACCGGTAGCGCCCCTAAATTACTGCGCAGCTTCTCAGTAAAAAAAGCTTCTTTAAATATGCAGAAGTAACCCACATTGTTATCCGATAACGGCTCCCATTTGTAAGGCGTTTGAGGGTTAAAAAACAGGAGTGATGTGCCATCCACCCGTACGGTTTTGTCGGCATAATGAAATAGATTGGCCCCGGTGCTCAGGCAAATTTTATAAAAGTCGCGCCGGGTATATTTAACGGCCACCCGCCCGCCATCATGGATGACATCTTCCAGCACAAATACGTTAAAATCGCCAATGTTTTGCTGGCGTGCTGCAGGCCGGTCAGAAAATTTGATGGAATAAAAGTCGTCCAGGGTTTCTATCTCATTCATCGCTGTGTCGGTTGTTTTATCAAATATACAACGTTAGCGTGTTAAAAACAGATGCGATGTGCTGTGAACTTTGATTTTTGCAATGATGCCTTTGATGGCGACAATTGATGTACTATGATGCACCGGTACTTTTGTAACAACAAATAAGCATAACCATGAACACATTAAATCAGAATCCATCTATCCAAAACAAAGTGGTATTAATTAGTGGTGCCAGCAGCGGTATTGGCGAAGCTATTGCCCGGCATTTAGCGGCCAAGGGCGCCAAAGTGGTGCTAGGTGCCCGCCGTACCGACCGGCTTGAAACTATTAAACAGGAAATTATCGACAACGGCGGATTGGCTGACGTATTTAGTCTTGACGTTACCGATGCCGATAACTTTAAAGCTTTTGCCGCATTTGCGCTGCAAACTTTTGGGAGTGTTGACGTAATGGTGAACAATGCCGGTGTGATGCCTTTATCGATGCTCAATCAATATAAATTGAACGAGTGGCATCAAATGGTTGACGTAAATATTAAAGGTGTGCTGCACGGCATTGCCGCAACTTTGCCACATTTTGAAGCTAAGAACAGCGGACAGTTTATCAATATCACCTCGGTGGGCGACCGTTGGGTGGGACCTACTTCGTCAGTTTATAGTGCTACCAAATTTGCGGTTCGTGCTCTGAGCGACGGTTTACGTCAGGAAGTAAGTGACAAAATCCGGGTGACAGTTGTAGCCCCCGGCGCAACCGAATCTGAACTGGCCAATGGCATCTCAGACCCGGAATTAAGAAAAGTAGCCATCGAACAATTTCGTCGCAACACACTGCCAGCCGAAGCCATTGCACGGGCAGTAGCTTTTGCCATTGAGCAGCCCGAGGATGTAGATGTAAACGAATTGGTGGTTCGCCCTACGGCTCAAAAATCTTTTTAAGTTCTCTTAAGAGAAACGGAATAGGTATTATCTCTTTTAGTCAACGCAAAGTCAAGACTCGTACGGTAAAAACCAAGCGGCATTTTAAACGTATATTGTTGATGTCACCCTACCATCGGTGACTGATAAGATACATGGCAGACCAAAAAAAATATAACGACTTATCGCCCGAAGAAGAAAGGGTAATTTTATACAAAGGAACGGAGCGCCCGTTTACCGGCGAACTACTGAATAACAAGGCGCAAGGCCTTTATGTGTGCCGCCGTTGCGATGCGCCTTTATACCGCAGCGAAGACAAATTTGAATCTTTTTGCGGTTGGCCAAGCTTCGACGATGAGATTCCGGGCGCCGTACACCGCGAAACAGATGCCGACGGCAGGCGTATTGAGATATTATGTGCTAATTGCGGCGCGCATTTAGGCCATGTATTTTTAGGCGAACGTTTTACAGCCAAAAACACCCGTCACTGCGTAAATTCCGTTTCAATGAAATTTGTTCCTATAGCAGACGTAAAGTAAAAATAGTTTGTTGTTTTTAAACCCTGCGTGGCAGCAATGCACGCAGGGTTTTTTGTTTATGGCCGTTGAGGCTATTTCTTTTGTTTTAATGCGGAAGCTGTATCTTTGCGCTCAATCATGAGCAAGCCTAAAGAAGATTACTCGTTCTGGACCAAGTACAAGCAATTTGCCGGTAATGAAATATTGCTATATGTCATCATGATTATCGGCATCATCCTCGGCATTATCGTGTTCAGTTAGTTCTTAATTAACGCCACTTTATAATTATCGGCATCAGCTACGTGCTGGTAAAAGTTCACCAAGTCTTCATAAGCCGATTTGGCATAGGTGCCATCCTTAACCTCCAATTTGCGTTTGTAAATTACCTGGTTTTTATCGTTAAGTATTGCGGTGGCTGTAAAATTTCCAAATGGTTTTTGAATGCTCACCAATAGCGGCGCACTGTCAAGGCGGTAACCTGCAGGTATTTGGTAAACAATTTCGTCTATATCAGTATAGCCCCGGTTAATGTATACATCAGTTGTCCGGTTACGCACTTCGCGCGGAACAGAAGTGTAACGATTAGCCAGGTTAGCCATAAAAAATAATCTACCTGATGATGAAGCCGCATAGTCGCGTGCTGTAAACTGCATTTCTTCATGGTTTACCGGTTGCTGCGTTTTTATGGGTTTGAGCTGTAGCTTTTCAATTTCCAGGTTATTGATGGCGTAGCGTTCCTGCGCGTTCTTAATTTCATCACTGTTTTCGCCGGGCACGTTGGGGCGGTTTTCGTATTGCCAGCCCTCAAAGGTGGTAGACATGCTGCCGCTTAACTCGCCATCGTCTTTCAGGGTTAGCATAGCTTTCCTGATTTGCTTGCTGTCGGCCGTACCATATTTAGGGGTATGCAATAGCTTGCCGCCATCGCTGGTGCAGGCCAAAACCCAGCGGTCGTCGGTAAAATCGCCAAGGTAACCAAAGGGGATATCTTTACTAGTGCATTCCATCCACGTGGTATCGCCTTTAAGCGGCAAACACAAAATTATATGGTTGGCCTGAGTCATACTTGCAAAGTCAGGAAGCAAGCTTTTTTTCATATTCCCGGCATTCACTACGCAATAGTACGAGTCGATGTTTACCGCCTTTAGCAACGCTTGGGTGTAATTAACCAAGCCCTTACAGTCACCATAGCTCAATTTGTCTACATCGGATGCAAAAAAAGGCTGATAGCCGCCAATGCCTACCTGTATACTTACATACCTGCTTTTGCGCTGCATGTACTTGTAAATAGCTTTCGCTTTCAGCTTTACATCCTTAATAGTGTCGGTAAGGCTATGCATTTCGGCAACGGTTGCTGGCGGCAGAGTGGTGCGGCCGGCAAGTAGCTTGTCATTAATCCATCTGCCTAAGTCATTCCAGTTGGTAAACGAACCGCTGTAGCCCTCATACATAAATTTTTCGGGTACAATTTTAACCACGGTTTCGTACGTGTCCGGGCGCGGGCTGTACGGCTCACTACGCAAGGCGGGCAGGTTGCTGGCTTCCCAGGTGTATACTTTTTGGCCGGCAGGCCCGGTGCCAACGTCAGCCTTGCCGGCGTAATTCATCTCTTTGTACCTAATTACAAAATCGGCCGGACAAATAAATTTGTAAACGCTGTGTTGTACGGCGGTTCCAGGGTCGCCATTAGGGTTCCAGTCTTCAAAGTTTAACGTTTGGTGCGATTGTACCTCATACTCATACTCGAGCGTGTAAGGGTAGGTAATTACTGATGGCTTGTAGTGCTTCAAGCGGGTATCTACAAACATCGAAAAGCCATCGGCGGCACTAAAATCCAAAAAGTTTTTCTCCGAAAATTTATCAATCGCTTTGCCGTATTCATCATAAACTACACCCTTGATGTATTTAATCCGGCGGCCTTTATCATGCCAAACTACCATGTCGGCATTATCTTCGCCATTTTTGTTCAGAATGGTAACGGCTACTTTATGGCGAGTTATGGTGGTGTTCAGGTCTTTCACCTCGGTTGTGATTTCCGTGTTGCGCACCACCGCACTGGCGTATGGGAGCAAGTTTTTCGGAATATCTGCCGCCGGATAAAAAGTTTGTGCGGTTGCACCCAGACCTATTAAATTAATGCAGGCCAGTAAAAAAACGCGAATCATGATTTTTTCTTCAGGATGATGTCAGTCTTTTCGGTTTGTATGACTTTATTATAAAGTTCCTTTAAATAAGGATATTCTTCGGGGTAATAAATGGGCTTGTTCAAGCGCATGATGTTCGAAAAAGTGAACTCGCCATCGCGCGGCGCATACTCAGTGATAAAGCTACCACCTTGGTTGGGTAATGCCATGCTTGTAGCGGTTGGCGGCGTTTCGACCGTATACCCATCCGGCAAGTGTAGGGTAAGAATAACCCGCGTATCAGTAGCGGCGCCCCAGTCAACCGGGTAGCTGCGTTCGGCCAGCTTGAAAGGATTTTCGGTGATGTGATTAAATAAGTAGGGGTTAAACGCAACACGGTTGGTATTTAGGCCGTCGTAATAATTCATCTCTAGATTGTAAACCTCC
>CAXYKR010000161.1:0-15379 GCA_964277815.1 uncultured Mucilaginibacter sp.
CGCTTTTTTACCAGCTTAAGCAGTGGAATATCCAGGTATGGCTCATCTAAAGCTTCGGTACCACCAATTTTTTGAATATCCTCGGTATATTCTTCGTTAGCAATCCACAATATATCGTCAACAGTTACTATGCCCAAAAGGATATTGTTGTTATCTACCACGGGTAATGCTACCCGGTTATTCATCCTGAAGATATTGATTGCTTCTTCCTGCGGGTCACTTATGTTTAGCGCAATCAAGCGGTCGTCGGTCAGATCGCGCACTTTGGTGGCCGGGTTTACCAGTAATATTTCGCGGATACGGATGTCGTCAAGCAAAACGCCGTCATCGTCAACTACATATATTACGTCGATGGTTTCAGAGTCCTTACCATATCGGCGGATATGTTCCAGCACCCGAACTACGTCCCAGTCTTTTTTTACCTTGATGTAATCGGGTGTCATCAACCGACCTACGCTGTCTTCTTCGTAGTTTAACAGGTCGAAAACTTGCTGACGGTCTTCGGTAGGTAAGTGTAAAATCAGGTTGTTAACCGTATCGCCGTGCATCTCGCTAAATAGCGACGTTAAATCGTCAGGTGGTAAACCGTTAATCAGTTCGGCAATTTTATGGCCGGATAATTTTTTAAGCAGGCGTTCCTGTGTAGGAAAATCAAGAATGCGGAAAACGTTTACAGCGCGGTTGAGCGATAAAGCCTCGATGATGGTAGCTGCATGTTCAGGGAGTTCGCTTATCAGTTCTTCTACTTCCGAAATATTAAGGCTGTTCAAATAGTCTTGTAAATGTTGCTGTTCTCCTGCTTTGATAAACAGTTCTACTTGTTCAACCATTTCTTCCATAAAAGTCCCCCTTGTTTTACATGTATTTAAATCGTGTTATTTAACGGCTGCAAAAGTCGTTTATTTTTTCAAATTATAAGGTTGTTTTTATATTATCTTTGCACGAATTTTCGGCGGCGCCTCAGGTTGTTAAAAATATAGGTTGTAAACCTTACAACAACTGTATAAAGAGGCTGATTTATTAGCTGCCAACGCTTAAATTTATTAACTACGCAACAAATACATGGGTTTACAATGTGGTATAGTAGGTTTGCCAAATGTGGGTAAATCAACGCTTTTTAACTGTTTATCAAACGCCAAGGCACAGGCCGCCAACTTTCCGTTTTGTACAATTGAGCCTAATGTGGGCGTAATTACCGTGCCCGACGAGCGCTTGACTAAACTTACCGAACTGGTAAACCCGCAAAGGGTGGTGCCTAACGTTATCGAAATTGTAGACATTGCCGGCCTGGTAAAAGGCGCCAGCAAAGGCGAAGGTTTGGGTAACCAGTTCTTGGGTAACATCCGAGCCACTAATGCCATTATCCACGTTTTACGTTGTTTTGATAATGATAACGTTATCCACGTTGATGGTTCGGTAGACCCGATTCGCGATAAAGAAATCATTGATACTGAACTGCAGTTGAAAGACCTGGAGTCGGTTGAAAAGAAAATACAGAAAGTAGAAAAAGCTGCCAAAACAGGCGACAAAGAAGGCAAAAAAGCCTTCGAGGTGTTATCGGTATATAAAGAGCATTTATTAAGTGGGAAATCTGCCCGTACCGCACAGGTGAGCGAAGAAGACCAGGAATACATTGCAGACCTTTGGCTGTTAACTGCCAAGCCAGTAATGTACGTGTGTAACGTTGGCGAAAGCGAAGTAAACACCGGTAACGCTTACGTTGAAAAAGTGCGCGAGGCTGTCAAAGAAGAGAACGCTGAAGTACTGATTATATCTGCCCAAATAGAGTCTGAAATTGCCCAGTTGGAGACTTTTGAGGAGCGCCAGATGTTTTTGGATGATTTAGGTTTAACCGAATCGGGCGTAACTAAACTGATTAAAGCAGCTTACCGCCTGTTGAACTTAAGCACCTACTTCACTGCCGGTGTGCAGGAAGTACGCGCCTGGACCATATCTAAAGGCTTTACTGCCCCGCAAGCCGCAGGCGTTATCCATACCGACTTTGAGAAAGGATTTATCCGTGCTGAGGTGATTAAGTATGATGACTATGTAAAATACGGTTCAGAAAATGCCTGCAAAGAAGCCGGCAAACTCAGCGTTGAAGGTAAAACCTACGTTGTTGAAGACGGCGACATTATGCACTTTAGGTTTAACGTGTAATTGATAGAATATAGAATAATGAGTCAGGAGTATAGGTTTTTTGAAAGGTGACACGTTGTAAATAAACAACTTGCATTCTTCTTGATTCCTGATTCTTTACTCTAAAATCTAAAATATATATTTGCAGCACAAACTGGCACTCGTAGTTCAATGGATAGAATTTTAGATTCCGGTTCTAGAGATAGGGGTTCGAATCCCTTCGGGTGCACAAACCAGCAAAACCTTCCAGATAGTTTCTGGAAGGTTTTTTCTTTTACAAGGTTTTCATTATAAAATACTTAAAGTACTGTACTAGCTTTGTTTTCTTTAGAAAGCACTTCGTAACCGATTTTCTTTCTCTTGTTAAATATTGTTAACGTTTCGTTCACCGGCGTTTTAAACAATAACTTAGATAAACTCTTTATCTATGCTATACAATTACTTTATCATTGCCTGGCGGAACATTTGGCGAAAAGCGTTTATTTCCGTCGTCAATATTTTCGGTTTGTCGGTAGCTATTGCGCTTAGTTTTGCCATAGGCATTTTTGTTTGGCAGCAGTACCAGGTAAACGCTGGTTTAGCTAATATTAGTAAACAGTATATATTGCAAAGCCGGTGGAAAGACCCTAACATGGGTTTGGAAAACACAACCATTGCCGGCTTACCGCGTGCATTGAGAGAGCAGTACCCCAACATTGTATCAAACTATTATCGCTGGGATGGCATCACCGTGGTAGCCTCGGCCGGCGACCGGCATTTCAGGGAGTTGGTGTCTATCGGAGATAGTACGCTTTTTAATATGTATGGTTTCCGTTTCAAATACGGCAATGCTCAAACCGCGTTGAGCCACCCTAACTCAGTAGTAGTTACCGAAGATGTAGCCTCAAAATACTTTGGCAAAACGGATATTGTTGGCGAGGCCATTAGCCTGGAAAATTTCTCGGGCGAAAAAAGGCTGTTTAGCGTTAGTGGTGTGCTTAAAAAGATGCCGCAAAACACCGTTACACAATTTGGAAACAGCAGTTTTGGTGTTTTTTTACCGGTGAGGGCCGCCAGCTACTTTGGGCGAAACCTGGATGGCTGGTCTAACTTTTACACCATTGGCCTAATTGAGCTTAAAAAGGGAGCCAGCCTCAATAGCCTGAATTTGGCCATGAGCGCACTAGTAAAAAAGCATACTGACTACCCGGCCAACCAAAACTTAACGCCCTATGCCGTGCCGCTCAACGAGTACCATTTGCATGGTGTGAAAAAAATGTTGTATGTCCTTTGTATTACTACCGTTTTTATATTGATGATGGCGATAGTCAACTTTGTGAACATCAGCATTAGCAGCGCATCACAACGTTTGCGGGAGATGGGCATACGCAAAGTTTTAGGTGGCCTGAAAAAACATTTGATGATTCAGTTCCTGACCGAGTCGGTGGTGACTGTTACGCTATCAACTTTATTGGCACTTGTGATTTACATGCTTGCGCGGCCACTTTTAGGTGCTATACTCAATGTCGAACTAGCCAGCATTTCTTCGCTTCCAGTATACTTTTACTTATTGCTTTTACTCATCGCATTGGTGGTAGGCTTGTTGGCTGGTTTTTATCCGGCTCTGGTTTTGTCGCGGGTTAATTCCATCAGTTCATTAAAAGGAAATGTTAGGCAGGTACAGGATAAAGCGCTTTTCAGAAAAATACTCGTCGCATTTCAGTTTAGCATGGCAGCTATTGTGTTGAGCTGTGCCATTGTTATTTCGAAACAAGTAAATTTGTTTTTTGGCAAGAAACTGGGGTATAACAAAGATTATATTTTATATGCCCAAGTGCCCAGAGATTGGTCGGAACAGGGCGTGCGCAAAATGGAATTTGTGCGTTCTCAATTGGCTGCCATCCCGGAAATTAGCAGCGTGTCATTGTCTTATTCCATTCCGGATGGCAACTTCGGCGGCACGTTACAAGCTTACCGCATGTCCGACGATTCGACTAAGGCTTTTACGTCCATTATTTTACCTGTCGATAATTACTATGCCAGTACTTACGGCATTAAAATGAAAGCGGGCAAATTTTTTAAACCCCAGCATGCGGCCGGTAATTCAGCGCAGGTGGTTATCAACGAGGCGCAGGTCAACCAGTTAGGTTTTGCCAGTCCGCAAGTAGCTATAGGTCAGCAATTTAAAGCCCAGGGCATGCCTGTCATGACTATCTGCGGTGTAACGCAAGACTTTCAGTTTGGCACTATGCACGAAAAAATAAAGCCTTTAACATTTGTCCATATACTCGGCAATACAACTTACCGGTTTTTGTCAATCAAGCTAAAACCTGGAAACATTGAGCAAACGCTGAATGATTTACAAAAAAAGTGGACTGCTTTGATGCCCGATGCACCCTTCGAATATAGTTTTGTAGATGCCGCGTTGGCCAAAATGTATCAAACCGAGATACAAATGAAAAAGGCATCTTACGTGGCTACTTCATTTGCTGTAGTTATTGTGCTTTTGGGCGTGTTGGGATTAATCTCTATCAATCTGCAAACGCGGATAAAGGAAATAGGAATCCGCAAAGTATTGGGTTCGTCCGTCAACAGCATCATCATGCTGTTTATGAAAGACTTTCTGAAAACAGTTGTGATAGCCGGACTTACAGCTTGTCCGGTTGCTTACGTACTGATGAGCAAATGGTTGAATGGGTTCGCAAACCGAATCAGTATCTCACCGCTTCCGTTTATTACTACGATGTTAGCACTACTAATTTTGACTGGTGGATTGATTACTTTATTAACCTACAAAACAGCCACAATCAATCCGGTAAAAAGCTTAAAAGAAAATTAGTTGCTTTCGTACGGCTGTAAGTCAAGCGTTCTGTCGATAAAATAAATAATGCCCTCACTTTTGGATAAGGGCATTAATTATTATTTAACATTGCCTTGCAGTGGCGGTTCATCCGGATAAATCTCGGGCGACGGACTTTCCTCCGGTATTTCCTGCGGGATGCTGTCTGGCGCTTCCTGCGGTATGTTCGGTTCCATCGGGTCGCCGGGGCGTTCTATTTCAGGTTGCGGTGTAATGCCTGGCATTTCCTCCGGCTGATTGGGAAAAGTGTGCTTCGTCATCGTATCAAAGTTTATAGTTTATAATAGCGTTTGATAGTGATTATAGTTTTGAGAATATCACACGCTGAGGTTTTGCGGCACAACCAGTTCGTCCAAATCTAAAGGTAAATTACTCTAATTTAAAAGAATTGAATTGCCGGTATAATCAACTAACGCTTGGTCGTCTTTGCCTTTTCCCAGTCGGCTAATTGTTGCTGCCGTTGCAGCCGGGCACGTTCCTGGGCTAAACCCTGTTCCATGGTTTCACTTCTCAGGATGTCCGATTTAGGTGCTTGTACGGGCTCGTTTTTATTTTGCTGAAACTTCTTTTGCTCATTCATCTTTCAATCCTCCGTTTCATTAATTAAAGTTTGCCATCTGGCATATTCAAATATACCCAATCGGCATAGCAGATAATTACGCAATTTGACCGGGTAAATACCTGTTTTGAGGGTTTTGGTGATATAAAAACCCCATACCGGCACTTTTTTATAGATTAGCTGTACTGTAAATTTAATTCCCAATGCTTTATCGTATCATCTTCCTGGTCATTGTCCTTGCGATTATCCAAAGCGCAAAAGTTGATGCGCAGATACCCGGATACAAAATTTATGCTATACCCTTTGCCCGCTCCGGTTATCCGTTTACAGCGGCCGACTGGGCTCAGGGCGGTTCTAAAAGCGAAAAGCTTGATATCACTTTCTCTGTCTGGCTAATTAAAAGCAGCACGGGCCGATTTATATTAGTGGATGCCGGGTTTGATCAGGATATAGAGGATGCCAAAGAATTTCAAATCAATTATTACGTCAGGCCCGATTCTGCGTTGCGGCCGTTGGGTATCAAACCTGAAGATATTACCGATGTAATTATCAGTCATCCGCACTGGGACCATATTGATGGTGTAAACCTTTTTCCGAAAGCGCGTTTCTGGATGCAAAAAGACGATTTTGATTACTTTGTGGGACGTGCCTGGCAGCAACCCAAAGATACGGGTGGTTTCGCCAAGCGCGATGTCAGAAAGCTGATAGAGTTAAACCTGGCCGGCCGACTTAAATTAATCAACGGCGATAATCAGCAAATTTTGCCCGGCATCAAAGTGTTCACAGGGTCTAAGCATACTTATGGGTCGCAGTATGTTTTGGTGACTAAAGCCAGTAGGCCCACCATCATTGCATCAGATAACATCTGGATTGATGCCAATCTTCGCCAGCTGCTCCCGCCGGTAAAAGGTGGAACGTTAAGTTCGGCGGGTTACGTAGCAGCTATGAAACGAATGAAAACGATGGTTAAGCAAACTAAATACATTATTCCCGGTCATGATGGTATTATTTACAAGCGCTTTCCGGCAGTCGGCAACGGCATTGTCGAAATTAAATAGTATAGTCTTGTATCGGCAAGTATAATACCTGCGTGTTGTTTTACTAATAATTTGGTATGATGATATTGAGTAGAGGGTTAGTAGCGCTGACAAAACATTTCGGGTAGATGCAAGTTCTAATTACGCATCTGGAATACTTAAGCCTGATGCAGATTTAACTTAGCCGGATAACCATTTGACGCAAACTGATACTCATCAATCAACATCAAGATTAATATTTGCTTTTGCCTTAGTCAAGCTGGTTGTTCATTTTGTTGCCAATCACAATTATGGCATCCACGGCGATGAGTTGTATTATATCGCATTAAGCCGTCATTTGGAATGGGGCTATTTGGATAACTCGCCGCTTATTGCGTTCGTAGCAAAAATATCTGCCTGGTGCTTTGGCGAGTCGGTTTTTGCATGGCGTGTAATTCCGAGTTTATTTTCAGCGTTAACTGTCGGCCTGGTAGGCTTAATTACCCGTGATTTAGGCGGCAGGCGCTTTGCTATTTCGGTGGCTTGCTTAGGTATGATTTGTTCGCCGGCATTACTTGCCACATCGTATTTTTTGCAACCTGTAGCGTTTGATATATTTTTATGGACCTTACTTGGATTCTTGCTTATCAGATTTATACAAACCGAAAAGTCGCCGTACTTGTATGGGGCAGCCGTTGCAATAGGGGTGGGTATTCTGAATAAATACACTATACTCTTATATGTGATTGTCCTGCTGAGTGGCTTGCTGCTTACTCCGCAACGCAGGCTGATTAATCCAATAAATCTCGTTGAAGCCTTTGCCATTGCACTTTTAATAAGCGCGCCAAATCTCATCTGGCAGGGTACGCATCACTTTCCGGTGTTTAACTATTTGGGGGTTGTAAGTAAGCATAATATGTACCCGGGTGCAGGCGAGTTGTTATTTCAGCTTACCTTTTTTCATGGCGCCGGAATGGCGGTTTGGCTGGCCGGTTTAAGTTATTTGCTTTTTGATCAGCAAGAAATTGGCAAATACCGGTTTTTAGCCATTGCTTTCCTGTTAATCGTAGTTGCTTTGATTTTATTGAGAGGCAAAATTTATTACAGCTTAGGCGCTTTCCCGGTATTGTTCGCCATTGGTGGCATTTGTTGGGAAATCATGCTGCACCGGTTTAAATATATTCCGCAAGCGATTCTCTTGGGCTTAATCATCGTCACTTCGCTGATTGCCTTACCGGTGGTATTACCCGCGTTGCCATTTAATACCACCAAAGCCTATATACAGTTAATGCGTCGTTATACTACGCTTACGCAACCTTTTCAGTGGGACGACGGCCAATTGCATAGCCTTCCGCAATTTTATGCCGATATGCTGGGCTGGCAGAAGCTCGCTGCAAAAACGGCCGGCGTGTGTAGGCAAATAGGTGGGTATGACTGCCGACAGTCGGTAATTTTAACGGATGCTTACGCCGTGGCTGGTGCATTATCGTTTTATTTACCTGCTTATTCGCCGCAGGTTATATCGGCCGATAACAGCCTGCTGTTATGGTCGTCTAAAACACTTTATCAGCAACGCGTAATTTATCTTTCGCGTGAAAGTTTAGCTACGGTATCTGCATTAGCTGAAGGGGTACAGTTTATAGGCACGGTACAAAATCCGGATGCCAGTGTGCGGGGAATGAATATTTATCTACTGAATAAGCCTAATGAGGTTTTAAAGCAGCGTTACCAGTCAGCACGTCAAAAGTTTTTAGGTTTGAGCGCTGATTGATATTGCCATGCTAAGATTATCGCTTTAGCTTTTCGCTATGAAATGCAATTAAGTATTGCCCTTCCTTTTTATCAGATGTTAAGCTGGCTTGCTTCATCGGATTTAATTTCAATTCCAGGACTTGCAGCAAGCCTGTAATTTCTTCAGGCAGGTATTTGCTACACAGCGTTAATTGGTAACTTCGCTCCAATGCTGCCTTTTCGTCAAATGTAACCTGCTTTACCTGCCAGCTGTCGTCAATGTAACATCCGTTTTCACGGGCATAGTTTTGCAAATCAAACAGGTAAAGGTTAGCTTGTCTATTTGCAGTTTTGGTAACACTCATTATTTCTTTTTACTTTTTGAAATGACTTCATCTTTAGATACCGATGCTTTACCGGTCTGGTAATCCGACTTTGTTTTTGACTGGTCCGCGCTTGGGGCCTTTTTTATATTTTTTCCGCCTTTATCTTTGCTCATAATCGTCTTGTTGTTTAAGTGAAAAATAAAAAAAGCATTCCTGCATGCCAGGAATGCTTTACAATAATGGTTATAGTGGATTAAGCTATTTTTACATTGATTGCGTTAAGGCCTTTTTTGCCTTGCTCTACATCGAATTTTACCTGGTCGTTTTCGCGAATGGGGTCAATGAGGCCAGTGGAGTGTACAAAAACGTCGTTTCTGTTATCACATTGTGAAATGAATCCAAAACCTTTTTCGGTGTTGAAAAACTTTACTGTTCCTTCTTTTTGCATTATTTTTTTATTTACTAAGTATGCAAGGTATACATTATAGTTGGTCTATTTTCTCTTTGGTAAAAATATTTAACTTTTATTTATAAATAGGAAATGAATGTAACATCTACTTACAGCCACATTTATAGATGCCTTAATAAGGATGTTAATCTTTAATTTTACATGATGGCGGAAAAATGCAGTGAACTAAAATCATTCATGACAAAGCAGCATGTGCCTTTGTCTGACGAAGATTTTGCTTTAATCAGCGCAGCAGCGGTGTTTAAAAGTATTCGCAAAAAGGAGTTGCTTTTACAAGCAGGGGAGGTGTGCCGGTTTAAAATATTTATCAGTCGGGGCTTCTTGCGCACCTTTCGTTTTGATGGCGAAGGCAATGAACATATCCTCCAGTTTTCATCCGGACAAAGCTGGACTACCGAGGGCGAAAGTTATTCAAATCAGTCGCCTTCTGCTTATTATATCGAAGCTTTGGAAGACAGCGAATTGCTGATGTGGACCAAAGATAGTTTTGACCAGTTGCTTGCTGCTATTCCAGCCTTAAAAGCTTTCTCAGAGCAACTCATCTTTAATAACTTACACACCAGCCGTAACCGTCTATACAAGGCTATCAGTGCAAGTCCGGAAGAAAAGTATGAGGATTTTGTGCAAACTTACCCCGGTATTTTACAGCGAGTTCCCTTACGCATGGTTGCTTCTTATTTGGGCGTGTCGCTTAAAACTTTAACCCGCATCCGGCAGGCGCAATTGCAACGGTAAAACATGGACAAATGTCCTCTTTGGAGCATTACAAATACACGAATTTTGATAAAAGAAAGGATAGGTGACTGATTGGTTGCAACAGCAACTTAGTCACTTATTATAAAAACAAACTAAACATCAAATTATGCGTGTATTTGTAACAGGGGCCACTGGCTTTGTAGGCTCCGCCATTGTTCTGGAATTATTGAATGCCGGTCACCAGGTGTTAGGGTTTGCCCGTTCAGAAGCATCTGCAGCGCAACTGAAAGCGGTAGGTGCAGAGGTGCATTACGGCGAGCTTACCGACTTAGATAGTCTGAAGCGTGGCGCCCAGGCAGCGGATGCGGTGATTCATACGGCATTTATTCATGATTTTTCAAAATTTGCCGAAAACTGCGAAACTGACCGGGCAGTGATAGAGGCTATGGGCAGTGTGCTGGAAGGCACCGACAAGCCACTCATTATTACCTCGGGTACCGGGTTAATTAGCTTGGGCCGCCCTGCTTTAGAAACCGATTTGGCCACCACCGAAAACACCAAAACGCCACGTAAGGCATCCGAAGAAGCCGCGGCGGCTGTTGCAGCGCGTGGGGTGAAGGTTTCGGTAGTGCGCCTGCCACCCTCGGTGCATGATGCTAAGGACCATGGCTTTGTCCCGATGCTCATCAACCTGGCGCGCGAAAAAGGCGTAGCAGCTTACGTAGGTGACGGAAACAACCAATGGCCCGCCGTACACCGATTGGATGCCGCCCGGTTGTACCGGTTAATACTGGAGAAAAACGGAGCACCGGCAACTTACCATGCCGTAGCCGAAGAATGTATTCCTTTCCGCGAAATTACGGCCATCATTGGCAAGCACCTTGATATTCCGGTCGAAAGTAAATCCGGCCAGGATACGGCTGGTTATTTTGGGTGGTTTTTACATTTCGCTTCTTTAGACACACCTGCTTCGAGTGAGTGGACGCGCGACACATTGGGATGGCAGCCTACTAATAGGGGTTTATTGCAAGATGTCGACTCGGACGCTTATTTCCCGTCAATCGAGTAATCACATTTTACATATTATATGAATGATAAACACGCTTCTCGGACTGACCGGGGAGCGTGGTTATTTAAAAATGCCGGGTTGTATCTTTTTGCATGGCGTTAACGTATAAACAGTGTAAGCCATAAACGCTATGACACTATCTCCCGTTGACATTCAAACACTGGTTTGCAGCATTAAGCTGGCCCGTATAAACAGCAGCCTTTCTGACCAGTGGGGCGAACCTATTATAAAAAAATTAGAGCAGGGCTTTTATGATGCCGTATCGACCGAACTGGAAAATATTTCGCCTGACGGCCAGGAATCATACCTCAGAACTTTAGAAAAGTATATCGACGTATTGGACGATATCGTTAGCTACGAAAACCGCTTGCAGGAAGAAAAATCAAGTTTCCATAACATGTTTATCAAGCACATGGAGCAGCGCCAAACCGAAATGCTTAATAAAAAAAGCGCTTAACATCAAATTATCCGGTCCACTGTTGGTAAAATGTCTCTTTGCTATTCGTTTTAAGAACACTTGACCAACCGTGAACCGGTAATTATTGCGCTAAGATTGAGGTTGCATATTTAAACTACCTGCTATTAACTCTTCGGTAGCATCAAAATCATTTTTACGGCCCAAAATGGTAAAGCTTTCTGCCAGTATTTCGGTAGTTTGCTTTTTAACCCCGGTTTTGTCTTCAAATATTCTTGTGCGTATTTTACCTTCCAGGTAAATCAGCCGGCCTTTATCCAGGTATTTGGCAGCACACTCTGCCAGGCCGCGCCACATCACTACATTGTGCCATTCAGTCTGTTCGGCTCTGACGCCGTTTTGCGTGCCCATCTCGGAGGTAGCCAACGGGAAACTGGCCACCGATATATCATTCTCTAATTTTCGTAGTTCAGGTTTTTTGCCCACATGGCCAACCAGCACTACTTTATTTATTCCGCGCATATCAACTTATATTTAATGGTATCCTGATATTTTTGTCTTGGTTAAACAAAGCTACTTAAGACAATATTGCCTTTTATGCGTACTAATGCGTGTTTATAGCGGCCTTAATACGTATTTTTTATGAAGTTTTAATACGTATTCGCGTGGATATTTCCGTCGTATTTATGCCGTCACAAGTATTAGGTGAGTAATTTTATGTCAATCGGAAAGCAATAATGTTACAGTTTAAATCTTTTGTGGAAAGCATGGTTGTTCGATGGTGAACGGAGAGTGTACCAAAAGCGCACAATGAGTTTGTATGTAAAATATGTAATGTGCTGTAAATTAGTATTTTATCATAATGGCTTCGTAAATGTACCGCTAATATGGTTAATTGCCTCAGGCAGGTTAGATTAAAACCTAAACCCGTCAGAAAATTAAACAGCAACCGGCTTAAACTCTTTACCATGCTAAAAAATTACTTTAAAGTTGCCTGGCGCAGCCTCATCCGCAACTTCAGTTTTTCGTTAATCAATATCCTGGGTTTGGCTATTGGTATGGCCAGTGCCATTCTGATTTTGCTTTGGGTACAAAACGAAATGAGTCACGACCGTTTTCATGCCAAAAAAGACCGACTTTACCGGCTTAACAACCGTGATAGTTTTAACGGTGAAGTTTGGGCGTGGTCAAGCACGCCCAAGGCAATGGTGCCTGCTTTAAAGCAAGAATACCCTGATGTAGAGGATGCTGTAAGGGTGAATGACGCTCGGTTTTTGTTTACCGTTGGCGATAAGCACCTCAATTTGGATGGCATTTTTACCGACCCGGGCTTTCTGACTACGTTTTCGTTTCCGATGATGCAGGGGCAAACCAATGCGCTTAATGATAATTACAATATCGTGCTCACGCAGAAAGGTGCTAAAAAGCTTTTTGGCGATGAAAACGCCATGGGAAAAGTAGTGCGACTGGACAGTACTGATAATTTTACCGTGGCCGGTATATTGGAAGATTTACCCAACAACACCGTTTTTGATTTTGATTACCTGTTGCCCTGGACCTACATGAAAAAGCTGGGTTGGGATGATGCCTACTGGGGTAACAACTCGATAAAAAGTTTTGTCGTATTAAAGCCCGGAGTTAAACAGGCTGATTTTGACCGCAAAATTGACGGCATTACCATCAAACATCGAAACCCAGCAGATGGCAATAGTACTACCCATGTATTTACACAACTGTTTAGTGACACCTGGCTGTATTCAAAATCAGAAAATGGGCAATATGTAGCTGGCCGTATAAGTATGGTAAGGTTGTTTACCGTAATTGCCGGATTTATTTTACTAATTGCCTGCATCAATTTTATGAACCTGAGTACTGCACGCAGTGAAAAGCGGGCTAAAGAAGTGGGTATACGTAAGGCTGTTGGTGCACCAAAGCGCTTACTGGTGATGCAGTTTATTGGCGAAAGCATCATGCTGGCTTTTTTTGCGGGTATCATTGCTATTATATTAGTAGAGTTAAGTTTGCCGGCTTTCAATAATTTGGTAGATAAAAACATCTACATTCCTTTTGGCAATCCTATTTACTGGCTAATCGCTATTGGTTTTATTTTGTGCACCGGTTTGCTCGCGGGTAGTTACCCGGCGCTGTACTTATCATCATTTAAGCCGGTTAAAGTATTAAAAGGCACTTTTAAAGCGGCCAATGCGCAAATTACGCCGCGTAAAATATTGGTAGTTATACAATTTACATTTGCCGTTGCTTTGGTTATCTGTACTGTGGTGGTGGTTAAGCAAATAAAGCATGCGCAGCAGCGCGATATTGGTTATGTTAAAGATAACCTAGTTTATGTGCCGTTGCAGGGCGACATCGACAAACACTATGATTTGATTAAAATTGAACTGCTTAGAAAAGGCGTTGCGACGGCAGTTACCAAATCTATGTCGAGCATCACCAGCCGTAATAGCGATGGCTGGGGTTTTAGCTGGCCCGGTAGTACAAAAAACGACGAAAAATTAGACTTTGTACGCATGGCTTCTGATGCTGACTTTGTAAAGGCGATGGGTGTAAAACTGGTAGAAGGGCGTGATATTGATATTAAAGCTTACCCGGCCGATTCGACAGCAATACTGCTTAATGAAACGGCAGTAAAAGCGATGCGGTTAAAAAATCCTATTGGACAAATTGTGAAGAGTGACGGGCGCAACTGGCTTATTGTAGGTGTGATAAAAGACTTTATTTACGAGTCGCCTTACGAAAAAGTGCAGCAACTGATAGTTTTTGGCCCCAAAGCCTGGTTCAACGGCATGCACATCAAACTTAGTAACCAAAAGCCCGTTGCTCAAAACTTAAGCGAAATTGAGCAAATATTTAAAGAAAATAATCCTGATTATCCGTTCGAGTATAAATTTATTGATGAGCAGTACGCCCGTAAGTTTAAAAACGAACAGCGGATTGGTTCGCTGGCCGGGCTTTTTGCCGGTTTAACCATCTTTATATCCTGCCTGGGCTTGTTTGGCCTGTCAACTTACATGGCCGAAAACCGCATTAAAGAAATTGGTGTGCGTAAAGTATTGGGCGCCTCGGTCATCAATATTACCGCGCTGCTGTCGCGCGACTTTTTAAAACTCGTAGTCATCTCCATATTCATCGCATCGCCTATTGCCTGGTGGATGATGAACAGCTGGCTGCAGGATTTTAATTACAAAATCAGCATCAGCATCTGGGTGTTTGCCGTGGCGGGTTTGGGCGCTATCAGCATTGCATTATTAACCATCAGCTTTCAGTCGGTTAAGGCTGCGATGGCTAATCCAATCAAAAACTTAAGAAGCGAATAGGTTTTAGTTTTTATAATTTAAGCAGCCTGCCTGATATTTTGGGCAGGCCGCTTTTGTTTACAAAACATCCTCAGCGGATAGTCTCTTATAGTCTAATAATTTATGCCATCCAAACTTAACGTACAACTCGCGGCGTTTTATCTTAAGGTTCCTTGATAGTCAAAGTAAATTGCAAAGCAGACCAAACTTAAATGCATAAATTAAATTAATATCATGGCAGTCATTTTGTATCATTGCCGCTTTCAACCACACTTAATTATTTATGGCATCAGGCTTTTTTGCAATATTAGATGATATTACCGCTTTGATGGATGACGTGGCGGTAACCGCCAAAGTAGCAGCGCGCAAAACGGCAGGTATTTTAGGAGACGACCTGGCCGTAAATGCCGAAAAAGCAACGGGTTTTTTGTCGTCAAGAGAACTGCCTGTATTGTGGGGAATTACTAAAGGCTCGTTGCTTAACAAGCTCATCATTGTTCCAATCGCATTATTGCTCAACGCGTTTTTTCCGGCGGCTATCAAGATTATTTTGATACTGGGTGGATTTTACCTGGCTTATGAAGGGGTCGAAAAAATTATTGAATACTTTTTTCATCATCCTAAACAAGGGCATGAGGTGGTTGAAGAAAAGGAACAAGACGCTGCCGGCGCCGAAAAGGCAAAAATTAAATCAGCCATTGCCACCGATTTTATCCTGTCTATCGAGATTGTTATTATCGCCCTCGGTACGGTGTTAGACAAAAGTTTGATGATACAAATTGTGACCGTATCGGCGGTGGCGTTGC
>CAXYKR010000162.1:0-23369 GCA_964277815.1 uncultured Mucilaginibacter sp.
TATCATCAACCAGGTGTATCAGCCCACACAATTGCTGAGGTGTGAGACCGATAGTAGTTATGGTTTGATGATGCTCGTTTAAATATGATTTTACAGTGCCCATCAACCAATGTGCAGCACCTTTAAAGTTAGATGTATGGGTAATGACCTGCTCAAAAAAAAAGGCAGTATCGTGGTCGGCCACAATCACCGAGGCATCATAATCTGATAAACCCAATTGCCCGGTGTATTTATGATACAGCTCTTCGGGTAGGGCCGGCATGTTCTGGCGGATGTTTTCCAGGTAATCATCGCTTAGTAACAGCGGTTGCAAATCTGGCTCCGGGAAATAGCGGTAGTCGTTAGCCATCTCCTTGCTGCGCAGTACTGAAGTTTCGCCGGTATCGGCATTAAAGTTTAGCGTGTTCTGTTCAATATGGCCACCAGCTTCGATGATATCTATCTGCCGCAAAAACTCGTGCTCAATAGCCCGCTGCACATTGCGTATAGAGTTGAGGTTTTTTACCTCGCAGCGGTTGCCCAGCTGGGTAGCGCCTTTAAGCCGCACCGAAATGTTGGCGTCGCAACGCATGCTGCCTTCTTCCATGTTACCATCGCAAATGTCCAGGTAACGCAACAGTCGGCGCATTTCGATAAGGTACAAACCGGCTTCTTCGCTACTATGAATATCGGGTTGTGATACAATTTCGAGCAGAGGCACCCCCGCACGATTCAAATCAATGAGCGAATGCGCATCATGCTGGTCGTGCATGCTTTTGCCGGCATCTTCTTCCATATGGATGTGATGAATAGCGATAGAACGCTCGGTACCATCATGCCGTTTTACTTTTACATAACCACCGGTGATGATAGGGTGCTGGTCCTGGCTAATCTGGTACCCCTTGGGTAAGTCGGCGTAAAAATAATTTTTACGTGCAAAATTGTTATACCGGTTGATTTCGCCGTGGCAGGCAAAGCCCAATTTTACGGCATATTCAACCGCTTTTTTATTTAAAAATGGTAAAGTGCCCGGATGTCCTAACGATACCATGCTCACATGCTCATTAGGCTGCGCGCCAAATGAGGCGCTATCCGACGAGAAAATTTTGCTTTGGGTGGATAATTGTGCGTGCACTTCTAAACCCACTACCAGTTCGTATTTACGGCTTACTCCGGTGTTACTATCAGTCATTACAGTATAAAATACAGAATTGCATCTGCCCTAACACGGCAAATATAAATTTATTCGCTGCTAATCATCGGGAAAAACGGCATAAACTTTGATTTCTGATAACCAAACATGTAAGTACTGGTATAGATAGATTTAGGAGGGTTGCTCACGCAGAGGTAAACCAAATTTGACTTTTGTTGTTAAAGACTGCGTTGTGTTTAGTACTGCTCATGTTGCTAAGCAGGTGTACGCAAACCAACCTTTTTTATCGCTACCCATGATTACAGATACACTTACAAAGCCGACTTTTAAAAAAGCGGGCGCCGATGATTTTTTTAAGCAATTAAATGCCGAAGTACAGCAACGCGTACTGAATAACCGCAGGATACAACAGGTCATAGTAGTTAAATCAGTTTTATTGGTATTGCTGTACTTTGCCTTTTATACCTGCATACTATTGTTTGGCAACTACACTCCATACTTGTTTACGTTTTATATAGCCACCGGGCTAACCATGATAATGGTTTTTTTGAACGGTTTTCATGATGCCGCACATGGTGCCGTATTTAAATCGCGCAAGCACAATGAGCTGTATACTTATGTGTTGGAACTTTTCGGCAGCAACAGCTATATCTGGAAAAAACGTCATTTGTTATTGCATCACCCATATCCGAACTTACAGCACTGGGATATTGATGTAAAACAAAGCGATATTGTACGCATCTTCCCGGAAAGCCCCCGTTATAACTTTCACCGTTATCAGCATATTTATATGTGGTTTTTATACCTGTTTTATACACTAAACTGGCTGCTAGTACGCGACTTTAAAGATTTCTTCGGCACTAAGGATAATTATCTGAAAAGAGTAACCGACATACCCGCCATTGAGTATGTTAAACTGTTTGCCGCCAAGTTATGCAACCTAATAGTGATGTTAGGCATTCCTATGCTGGTGCTTAACCAGCCCTGGTACATGGTGTTGCTGGCTTTTTTGGCTATGCATATTACTTCCAGCGGTTTTGGGGTGATGGCCCTTTTATCTACCCATGCCGATGAGGATGCAGAGTTTCCGTTGCCGCCCGAAAACGGCACGCTGGATATGACCTGGGCTATGTACCAGATTACCGAAACTAAAGACTTTAGTCCGGACAGCAAGGTGGCTAACTTTTTATTCGGTGGGTTTAATCATCATGTGGCGCATCACTTATTCCCTACCGTGGCCCACACTTATTATCCAGCTATTACGCCTATCATCAGAGAGTATGCTGCCAAGTATAATTTACCATACCGGTCGTACCCCTTGAGCGAGGCCGTACGGTCGCATTTTATGCTGTTAAAAAAGAGCGGCAGTAAAGAAAGTTTATTTGTTCACGGCGAACTTTAAAACGCCGTTTGACATAAAAGCAAAAAGCCTGAAAAATTAATCTTTCAGGCTTTTTGCTTTTACTTGTTTGCCAGTAATTGCAGCGTTTTCGCATCGTTATCACCATTGTAAAACTTCGACAACACCTGTTCGAAAACCGGGTTGGTTTGAGGCAGGGATGCAAACAGAGTCATGCACGATTTTAGTTTCATATCATCAGGACTGCCGAATATGTAATGAGGGTCACTACCGGGTAATGACAGCAGTGCCTCCGAAATTTCAATCAGACGCTTGCCTAAAGTTTCGTTCTCCAGATATTGTATAGCTTCCTGCTTGTTTTGGATGCCGTAATAGCGGGCCGTTTCGCTCATGCCAAGGCCCCGGAGTTGCGGAAATATATACCACATCCAGTGGCTGCGCTTTTTGCCGCTTTTTATCTCAGCTAATGCTGTTGCGTAGTCATTTTGCTGCGCTTTAATAAACCGGTCGAGGTTGTTATGCTGAGTCATGTTTTTAAGATTGATGAAAGTAAATGTGCTATCTGGCTTTGATTAATTTTCGCCATCGCTGCTGCCAAACAGGTAGGTTTCGGTATTGCCCACCGGCAAATTCATCAACTCGCCGCGCCCCAACTGCCACCAAAAGCGCTGGCGAGGCTTTTCTGCATTGCCGGTTTCGTTCATCGAGTCAGAATCATATAAATGGCCATTGGCCATCACATATTTAATATTGTCGCTGGTGCGGATGTCATCCAGTGGGTTTTGGTTCAATACAACCAGGTCAGCCAGTTTACCAACTTCCAGTGAACCTATTTCTTTATCCATACCCAGGTAAGCGGCTCCGTTGATGGTGGCACAACGCAAAGCTTGCATCGGCGTAAAGCCGCCCTGGTTCAGCATCCACAATTCCCAATGGGCACCTAAACCTTGCAGCTGCCCGTGTGCACCCAGGTTGACGCGGGTACCACCATCGGCAATTTGCTTGGTGGCCTTTGCCGCATCAATGTGTCCATAGTCGCCATACTCGGATGTTGTGCGGCGGCGCGACCGGGCATCTATAATAGCTGGCGGCGTAAAGGTGAGCAGGTGCTCGTTTTTCCATACCTCGCTGCGGTCGTACCAGTAGTTTTCGCCAAACTGGCTTCCGTAGGCAACAATCAGGGTAGGGGTATAGCCCGTTTTGCTGGCATTCCAGAATGATTTGACATCCTTGTACACCGGCCAAACCGGAATATTATGTTCGATGCCGGTATGACCATCGGCAATCTCGTTCATGTTGGTGAAAAATGTAGAGCCACCCTCGGGTACTACCTGCATCTGCAATTCGCGTGCGGCTTCTACAATTTGCTGGCGTTGCTCACGGCGTGGCTGGTTATAACTTTTTACCGAGAAGGCACCAACGGCTTTTAAGCGGCGTAAGCTTGAACGGGCATCGTCGATGCTGTTAATCACCGTTTTAAAATCGCCGTCGGCTCCGTATAAAATAGTTCCGGTAGAGTATACCCTCGGACCAACCATACGCCCGGCCTTCACCATTTCTGATTGACTAAAAACCATTTCGGTATTGCTCGACGGGTCGTGCGAGGTGGTTACGCCATAAGACAGATTGGCAAAATAGTGCCAGTCTTGCTGCGGTGATATACCATCCGGACTAACGCCCAAATGCCCGTGTACATCCACAATACCCGGAATGATGGTTTTACCGGCCACGTTGTAAACTTTGGCATCTGCCGGAGGCTGTACATCCTTACCCACGGCTACAATCTGGTTGCGGTCTATCACAATAGTTCCTTTCTCAATCACCTCGTCACCTTTCATGGTGATGATTCGCGCATTGGTAAACGCTATTTTGCCGGTAGGTTGGTCTGCTTTAAGTTTCAAACCAATGTCAATGCCTACGGTATCGCTTGCTACAGGCTTGTCGTTATCGATATCGGCAAAGGTGAAAGCCGTGCGAATATCTTTGGAGTAATATTTAGTGCCTAAAGTCCACATCAGCTTTTGGCTGTCTTTGCTCCAGTGCAAGTAAGTGCCGGCATCGCGGGTTAGGCGGTTTAACGGCAGTGATTTGTTGGTGGCTGATAGTTCTTGCGCGTTGCCTGTATAGGTAAGCGGCGTTAAATAGCAATTGTACAATTCGGTAAAAGCCATCCATTTACCATCGGGACTGGGATTAAACTGTGTAGCATAGGTTGATGTATAAAGCGTTTTTGGTGCCAAACCCGGATTAACCAGGTCAATCATCTTAAAGGCTTTTTTACCATCTTCCGTGCTCTGGTAATACAGTTTGCTATCATCTGCCGAAAACTGCGGACGAATGCCATTATTCAGCAGCATTTGAGGCGTACCGCCGTTAGTAGCCACTACATAAATGCCCGGGTTTTTGCCATAAGCATACCCTAAAACATCATTGCCCTCGCCTTTGCGGTAAACTACTTTGTCGCCTTTGTTTGAAAAAACAGGCGAGTAATAAAAACCTCTGTCGCTGGTTAAGCGGGTAATCCGTTTGGTAGCTAAATCAACCACATTGACGGCGCCTTTTAACTCGTCGGTCCAGCTGGTGTAAACCAGTTGTTTGCCATCCGGACTAAAAGCGGGCTCGTATTCAAAATCCTGCGAGTCGGTCACGCGTTCGGGTTTGCCGTTGGGCAAATCTTTTACATAGATGTAACCTGCTGCGTTAAAAGCTACGCGCTTACCGTCAGGCGACGTCGTCAACTGACGAATCATGCGCACGGCAAACTCATCTTGATAGACCTTTTGTGGAAAGTGCAGCGCATCCGTAATGGTTTGCTGAGAGGTAAGTTCGAACGGTATGTTAGCTGCACTCAGCGTGGTAACGTCCAGGTTCCAGATTTTACCCTGAGCATAAAAAATAATGTGCTGATTATCCGGCAACCAATTAAAGTTAGGATAGGTGCCAAAAATGGCCCAGGTTTCCTGCTGGTCGTGGCTCAGGCCATCATAAACCGGGTACTCTTCGCCGGTGAGCAGATTATGAATGTATAAGACGCTTTTTAGTCGGTTGCGCTTCACAAAAGCCATCAGTTTGCCATCCGGCGATATTTGCGGACGGCAGGCACCACCCGCACCGCCGGTTACGGTTTCAATCTGGCCGGTTTGCCTGTTTAAGCGTTTAATGGCATATATACCTTGGTAAGGGTCTTTATTGTATTGAAAGTAGGGGCCGGGTGTTACATCTTCGCTCCAGTACACATAAGTGCCTTTGGGCGAAACAATGGGCTCGCCTGCATCCTGCTGGTCGTTTTTACGTTTGGTCAATTGCAGACCGTCGCCGCCGTTTTTATGGTACATCCAAATCTCGCCGGCACCCAAAGAGCGCGATGCGGTGAAATGTTTGCGGGCCACGATATATTGGCCGTCGGGTGTCCAGTAGGGGTTGTTGAGCAACCTGAAGTTTTCTTTGGTAATGGCACGTTTGGCGCCGCCATCATTAGCCATTACCCAAATGTTGTCGCCACCGTCGCGGTCGCTGGTAAAGGCGATGCTTTTGCCGTCGGGGCTAAAGCGTGGCTGTACTTCCCAGGCCTTGCCGCCGGCCAACAGGGTTGCCTTGCCGCCGGTTACCGGTAAACTGTAGATATCGCCTAACAAGTCAAATACAATTATTTTGCCGTCGGGGCTTACATCTACGTTCATCCAGGTGCCTTCGTCGGTAGTGATGCTTACTTTTTTTGCCGGACCGGGCGTGTTTTCGATGTTCCATTTTTGTGCAGAGGCCGACAAGCCCGCAAGTACTAATAATATGCTGAGGTAAGAATGTTTCATGAGCAATAAACCTTGGCTGCGAAAATAATAATAACGCCTGATTGTTTTAAGGTAGCGTTGCGGATTGCTGTTGCGCTGATAATAAAGTTGAGTAACAAAGCAGATACGTAGCAGGGCATGGTTATTTAATAGATTTTCGGCCGGTTTTACTACATTTATCCGATAACCATGAATAACTTTTATAAAAATTATAGCGGAATTATTTGGCTGCTCACCGGTATTTTGTGCGGCACCATAGCCGGTTTGGTTTTAGGCAAGCAGGTAGAAGTGCTTAAACCCTTGGGCGATATATTCCTTAACTTGCTGTTTACTGCTGTAATCCCCTTGGTGTTTTTCGCTATCGCCTCGGCCATTGCAAGCTTGGAGCCCGGCAAAAAGCTGAGCCGGATTATGGGTGTAATGTCGCTGGTATTTTTGGGTACGGTAATTACCGCCGCCTGCATTACGATCCTGGCGGTCTGGCTGTTCCCTATACACGAGCACTTGCCCGGCACAAAACTTATCGAACACATCAGCGAGCAGCCTATAGGCAACCAAATAACGCAGCTATTTACGACAGGCGAGTTTTACGAGTTGCTGTCCCGTAAAAATATGCTGGCCATGATTATCTTTTCAGTCATCATCGGGTTCGGGGCGTTACGGGCCGGCGAGAAGGGCGCCTCTTTTACTCGCTTTTTACATGCCGGTAACGAGGTGTTTAAGCAAGTGTTTATCATCATCATGAAAATGGGGCCTTTAGGTTTAGGTGCTTATTTTGCTTACCAGGTAGGCGTGTTTGGTCCGCAGTTATTTGGGGCTTACGCAAAATCTTTAGGTTTATACTATGCAACCGGGGCATTTTATTTTGTGGTGATGTTTAGTGTTTATGCTTTTATTGCCGGTGGTGTTCAGGGCATCAGGCGCTTTTGGCGTAATAATATCATCCCGTCTGCAACGGCCGTGGGTACTTGCAGCAGTATTGCTACCATACCCGCTAATATGGACGCTGCCAAGTGGATGGGGGTACCTGCTGTTATTGCCAATGTAACCATACCGCTCGGTGCCACGCTGCACAAGGATGGGTCGAGTATATCATCCATCGTTAAAATGGCCGTAGTGTTTGCGCTGTTTGGTAAAAGCTTCAGCGGTGTGGACACTATTTTGCTCGCATTGGCCATGACGGTATTAGTAAGCATGGTGGAAGGCGGCATACCCAATGGCGGCTACGTGGGCGAATTACTGTTTATCGCCGCTTACGGCTTTCCGCCCGAAGCTCTGCCACCGGCGATGATTATTGGTACCCTGGTTGACCCCATGGCTACCTTACTCAATGCCACCGGCGATAATGTTGCCGCCATGATGATTGCCCGGTTTACCGAAGGTAAAGACTGGATGAAGGAGCCCGAAGAGCATGCGGTTTAAAATGCTTAAAGTTTTGCTTTTTAGTTTTTTACTGTCGCGGCAGCCTCAACTCAATTAGCTGTAATATACTTTGTCAGACCCAAAACAACCTAATTTTACATGATTGCTGAAAATGGCGACTGTTGCGTGACGGTTTCAAAAGCATCGGCTATTTTTAGTCATTTTATATTTTACAATAAAGCGGTTTAACAACCTCAGGTTTTGTGATAATTGCAACTCGGCATCTGCCAAGCAACGATTAAAACGAAAGTTTTCATACTTTTATATTTGAACACACAAAAACCAAGATGAAAAAATTACTGATTACGCTGGCTGTAAGCGGACTTACCTTAACGGGATATGCACAGCAAAGTACGATTAAAACAGCAGCCCCGGGAGTAACTTATGGTAAAACGATAACCAAAGATAAGGCAATTACCTTGGCTGCTTTAAATCAGCAGCTGAGTAAGGATACTGTGTACCAAGGCAAAATTACGGGTGAGGTAGTTGAGGTGTGTAAAAAGAAAGGCTGTTTTATGAAGCTGTCGCAAGCCAATGGCGACCCGATTATGGTACGCTTTACCGACTATGCTTATTTTATGCCGCAAAACATTGTGGGCAAAAAAGTGGTGGTAGAAGGCACGGCCAAAGTAAACGAAACCAGTGTTGACCGCTTACGACACTACGCGGCCGATGCCGGCAAAAGCAGCAAGGAAATTGCTAAAATAAACAAGCCTAAAAAAGATATTCAGATTATGGCTGACGGTGTATTGGTGACCGAGTAACAGGTGTATCAGTAAAGCTTTGTATAAAAAATCAATAAATGCCGTGGCTGTTGCTGCGGCATTGATGTTTAAGTTAAATTCAGCGTAGTCTCATAAAATCAATTTAATGCCATTATTTTATGGTGAAATTGATTAATTGCGTTCGCCATGAAAATATACACTAAAACAGGCGATAAGGGTTTTACCTCATTAATTGGCGGCACCCGCGTACCCAAATTCCACCTGCGTATCGAAAGTTACGGTACGGTAGATGAATTGAATTCTTATATCGGTTTAATTGCCGACCAGGCAGATATTGCGGTACACGATAAGGAGGTGTTAAAGCAGGTGCAGGACCGCTTATTTACCGTTGGCGCTTCGCTGGCAGCAGACCCCAAGAAATCTAAAATGGTAGTGCCTGACCTGGAACTGGCCGACATTGAGCTGTTGGAGCAGGAAATGGACGCGATGGATGGACAACTGCCCACTCTTAAACATTTTATTTTGCCGGGCGGCAGCAGTGCTATATCTTACTGTCATGTAGCGCGTTGCGTGTGCCGGAGGGCCGAGCGGGTAATTGTGCACCTGGCCCAGGAAAGCAGTGTAGACGAAAATATTGTGGTTTACTTAAACCGTTTGAGTGATTACTTATTTATGCTGGCACGGAAAACAGGTTATTTACATCAAATACCTGAAAACAAATGGATTCCCCGCACGTAATAGTTTTTGATAAAAATATTTGATAAATCAACAGGAAATATTATATTTTTGCGAAAATTGAAAGTTAACCATTAATAACAAATTATAACATATGTACTGGACTCTTGAATTGGCTTCACATCTGGAAGATGCACCATGGCCTGCTACAAAAGATGAACTGATTGATTATGCTATTCGTTCGGGTGCACCTGTTGAGGTGATTGAAAATTTGCAAGCCTTAGAGGACGATGGTGAGCCTTATGAGAACATCGAAGAAATCTGGCCTGATTATCCTACCAAAGACGACTTCTTTTTTAACGAAGACGAATATTAAAATTTAAACCTGCGAGAGCGGGTTTTTTTATTTCAGGCTAACATTTTGGAATGGTTTTAGTTAGTGATTTATAAATATTCAAACTAAAACACATTTAAAATCACACACACTATGAGAGGCCTTCTTTATTTAGTCGCAGTTGTATTAGTTATCCTTTGGGTTGTCGGATTTTTGTTCCACGGCTTGGGCACATTCGGTGATGGTAATATCATCCACATTTTACTGGTGATTGCCATTATCGCGGTTTTACTAAGTGTTATACGCCGGGCATAAAACTACACTGACACATCATATTAGCCACTATTCTTTGTAAGTATAGTGGCTTTTGTATTTTTAGGATGATGGTTTTGCAGCAACTGTTAAATGCCCATATTAAGCAAATCCTGAAATCGCTGTACGTATTGCCCTACGTGCAGTCCATCCATTAATGCATGATGTACGTGAATAGAAACAGGCATCAACTTTAAGCCTTCCTGCTCAGTAATGCGGCCAAAGCTTATTTTGGGCGCACTGTCCAAATACCTGAACATGCGGGCATGCGAAAGTGAAGTAAAGTTTAACCAGGGCAGCGCCGAATACTGGATGATATTTTGGCCCGAGGTGGCCGGCATTAAATCGGCGGTGCTTTGTATCCGTTCAATTTCTTTCTCGGCTCCGCTTAAAAACGTTTCGAAAGACGGGCTGTAATCAAAATAACCAAAACCAAACGTACCATCCGGACGATTAATGGTTGGTGCTGCGTTTACAGTATCGTACATAAACAAATCATCACCTTCAATGCGGTACCTGAAAGGTTCAACCTCGTTGGCGGCTGTTAAAGATTGGTACAAATAATAAATGAACAACGAAACACCGTGAGCCTTGGCGTGCTCATAAGCCAAGGTGCAGTCGGCCGTAACGGTTACTCCAAAATACGGCTCTTCAAACTGCCTGAAAAATTCGAAATGCTGCCTCCGTGGCCAGTGTTCTAAATCCAGCTTTTGTTTCATAACGGCAAGTATTGCAAAATTTCCTGGATGTGGGTTACGCTTTTAAAATTCTCGTGCTCTATCTGGCTTTCAATCATCTCGTGTACCCAGGTAATGTGGTAGGGCACGTGGATGGCATGTCCCCCAATCTGCAGCACCGGTAAAATATCCGATTTTAAAGAGTTGCCTATCATGAGCAGTTCTTCGGGCTGTATATCCAGGTGCTTCACCAATTTACGGTAACTGGCTTCGTCTTTTTCAGACATTATCTCCACATGATGAAAATACTGCGTCAGGTTTGATTTTTTGAGTTTGCGCTCCTGGTCCAAAAGGTCGCCTTTGGTGGCTACTACAAGTCGGTAACGGCCCTGCAATGTTTGCAAAACCTGCTCAACACCTTCAAGCAGTTCGATGGGCTCATTCAATAGCTCTTTGCCTAAAGTGAGTATCCGGTCAATCGCTGCCGTGCTAATTTGCCCATCGGTAATTTTTAAGGCGGTTTCAATCATCGACAGCATAAAGCCCTTGATGCCATAACCATACAGCCCGAGGTTACCTATCTCGGTTTTCATCAGCTCGCGCTCAATATCATGAGGCGACAAAAACTCACTGAACAGCGTACAGAATTTTTCTTCAGTTTGCCTGAAATAAGGTTCGTTCACCCAAAGGGTATCGTCGGCATCAAACGCAATTACTTTTACGTTCATCATTGATAGAGTTTATAGTTGCAATAATAGACAAAGAAATTTACTTAACTGGCTGTTGGAAAAGTGACATATAATCTGGATGATTTGCGTTTTAAAACTTTTAAGAATAAATTTGCAAATGAGGACAGCTTCTTGAGGTCGTTGTTTTCATAAGTATATCAGATTAGGAGCCGGGTACGATAGCCCGGCTTCTTTTTTTTAAGGGTGAATTTATTTGGCTATTTCTTTAGCAAAGCGGGCTTCCATATAATTCATTACATGGGTTGCGGTAAGGCCGTGTATAACCAGTGATAGTAAAATGGTAAATGTTACCGTAGTCCATATCTGGTCGGCGTACGGAAATTGGGTTTCTTTAAGCGCAAAGGCCAAGTAGTAAATAGAGCCCAAGCCCCGGATACCAAAAAAACTGATGACCCACCGTTCTTTAGAGTGTATATTGATGCCCGACAAGCATAAAAACGAAGTAAGCGGCCGCATCACAAACAGAAATAATATCGAGAAGGCTACCATAGACCAGGTAAGGTTTTGTAAGATGCCCGTAGTTAAACTACCTCCAAACAGTATCAATACAATAGCTACCATAATACGCTCGGTTTGGTCGGTAAACGCGTGGAGTTTGCTGTGCAGGTGATGGTCAAGCTCATAGTTACGCAAGGCAGTACCAGCCACAAATACCGCCAAAAAGCCGTAACCATGCGCCAGTTCGGTAATGCCGTATACCATCAATGTTAAAGATAGGGCCACAAAGCCATCACGGGTTTCCAATATTTTCATCCGATCGCCCATGGTAAATACGATATAGCCTAATAACTGGCCGAGCAGGTAACCAATGACCAGGCCAATCACCACTTTGAGTAACAAGGCATGCTCTGCCCATGCCCAAAGGCTGTCAGTGCCGTTAAAGGATAAATTAGACAAAGTAATAGCCAAAAGCACAAAGGGAAAGGCAAAGGCATCGTTTAATCCGGCTTCGGCCGTTAAGGCAAATTTGGTTTCAAACTTCTCATTCTCATTGGGTGGGCCTACCTGCACGTCGGATGCCAGTACCGGGTCGGTAGGGGCCAGGGCGGCGCCAATAAGCAGGGCTGAGGCAATGTCTAAATTTAAAAAGTAAAAGCTGGTAAACGTTGCCAATGCAATACAGGATATCATGCCTATGGTGACCAGCCTTATCGGACTTCTCCAGCTTTTATATTTAAAAGGGCGGTCAATTTTGATACCCGTACCCATCAATGATACAATAATTACCAGTTCAGTAATGTGCATCGTATGGCTTTGGTCTTTACGCGGGTCGGCAGCCGGCAGCAAGTGCGGAAAGGCGAGGTATAGCAACACGCCTGCCAATACATAGATAATGGCATAAGAAATCCCCGTATGCTTGGTTAATGACGGCATCCAGGCCATCCCTAAAGCGGCGATACCAATAACACTAATAACAACAACGTAATGGTCCATAATTAAAGATGTATCGGCCGTTTATTTATTTAGCAACAACGTTATTGCTAAATAGTTGCCGATGCTCTTTGAGGCAGGTTTAATGTAACACTGGATTGCTCTGCGTTCAACAGGTTTTTCATGGCCGCTATAATATCTTCGGGGCAGGGTAGCTCCGTTGGTTCCTGGTCAAAATAATGGTTAACATGGGCAATCACTTCGTTTTTGCTGCGTGCGTCGGCAGGTACGCTGTAACTCAATACCTGGTTGGGTACCATCCAGGGCGTATGCTGCGGATTAGTTAGTGCATACAATACTACGGTTGGTGTACCCGTTGCTGCAGAAATGTGTATGGTGCCGGTATTTACCGAAACTACGAGCGGGGCACGGGCAATCAGGCAGATAAATTCGTCTAAACTGAGTTTGCCAGCGAGATTAAAAGTACCGCCACCGGCTAATGACTGAATGCCCTCAGCCATTTCACGCTCACTACCCGAGCCTGTGAACAGCACCTGGTATTCTGATTGTTCAACTGCCATGCGGGCCGCTTCAGCCCATTGGGCGGGCGGATACTCGCGTTTGGGCTCGCTTACGCCGGGATGCATAATTAACCAGGGCTTACTGAGGCCAATGTTCTCCTGCTTTAGTTTTTGTGCTACCTGCAGCCAAACATCCGGCACCTGCAAACTTAGATGCTCATTGTCAGTTTGCGCACCAATGGTTGCTACAAGGTCGAGGTCGCGGCGTACCTGGTGTTTGATAAACTCGTACGGCTCTTTGTCGGGCTGCCAGTGGGTAAGTAGTTGGTAGGGGTTTTCGCGGCAGTAGGCCAGCCTTAACGGAATGTTTGCAAGGTAGGCCAGCATTACGGTAGGCAAGGGATTTTGGCTATAAACCGTAAAAACAACGGCGGCATCAAACTGGCTGTTTTTAATGTTTTCTACTACTGCTGTAAACGCGTCGTTCTGTGCTGTCTGGTTGCCTTTTACCCAAGGCACGTCAAATACCATTACCTCGTCTATCTCGGGTATGTGGTGGGCTATGCCGGCGGCCATGCCCGAGGTAAGTACCGTAATGTGTGCATTAAACGTTTGTTTGAGTGCCCGGATGGCCGGTGTGGTCATGAGCAGGTCGCCCATGTTGTCGGGACGGATGCATAGTATTTTTTTACAGTCTTGCCAGTTATTCATAAGTAAACAGTAGCATAAAAACTCGCAGGTATGTTTTGTTTTACTTTACACACACAAAACCATCGGTTTATACGTTAGTATTTACTGAATTAATGCGTACATTTGCGCCCTAAAAATCAACATCATAAACAAGATATGAAGTTATCTCAATTTAAATTCAACCTGCCCGAGTCATTAATTGCCCATAACCCGTCTGACGTTCGCGACGAGTCGCGCCTGATGGTTTTACACCGTGATTCAGGTAAAATTGAGCATAAGATATTCAAGGATGTTCTGGATTATTTTGACGACAAAGATGTAATGATACTCAATAACACAAAGGTGTTTCCGGCCCGTATGTACGGTAACAAGGAAAAAACCGGTGCTACTATCGAAGTATTTTTACTGCGCGAACTAAATAAAGAATTGCGTTTATGGGATGTACTGGTTGACCCGGCCCGTAAAATACGCGTTGGTAACAAATTATACTTTGGCGATGACGACCTGCTGGTTGCCGAGGTGGTTGACAATACTACATCACGCGGCCGTACCATTCGCTTTTTGTTTGATGGTACTGATGAGGAATTCCGTCGTAACGTTGAAATTTTAGGTGAAACTCCGCTTCCTAAATACATCAAACGTAAAGCTACCGAGCAGGATAAAGAGCGTTACCAAACCATTTTTGCTAAAAACGAAGGTGCTGTAGCTGCCCCAACTGCAGGCTTGCACTTTAGCCGCGAACTGATGAAACGCCTGGAGTTAAAAGGTGTTGAGTTTGCTGAAGTTACGCTGCACGTAGGTTTAGGTACTTTCCGCCAGGTAGAGGTAGAGGATTTGACCAAGCACAAAATGGATTCGGAGCAGTTCATTATCGAGCAAAAACAAGCTGATATTGTAAACCGTGCCATTGAGCGTAAAAAACGCGTTTGTGCGGTAGGCACTACCTCTATGCGTACCATCGAGTCGGCAGTATCGGCTAACAAAACGTTGAAAGCCGCTAACGACTGGACCAGCAAGTTCATCTTCCCGCCGTACGATTTTAGCATCGCTAACAGCATGATTACTAACTTCCACACCCCGGAGTCGACATTGTTGATGATGATTGCTGCTTTTGGTGGCTACGAAAACGTAATGAATGCTTACGAAGTAGCGGTTAAAGAAAAATATCGTTTTTATAGCTACGGCGATGCAATGTTGATCATCTAATTGCAAACTCAAAAATATTAAGGAGCCCTGTTGCTGATGCAACGGGGCTTTTTATTGTTCTATATTTGCGATGTTTTACAACTTCAGATGTCAGTTACTTATCATTCCCGCAGTATCGAAACTTACGCTATCATCGTGGCCGGAGGGTCGGGCACTCGTATGCAGTCGGCTGTTCCCAAGCAGTTTTTGCTGCTCAATGGTTTGCCGGTGCTCATGCATACTTTGCTGGCCTTTAACAAGGCGGCCTCAAAACCAACGCTGATTGTAGTGCTGCCCGAAGCCTTTCATCAATATTGGCTGGATTTGTGCGCAGAACATCAGTTCGACATTGAACACGATCTTATCAGTGGTGGGCCAACGCGGTTCCATTCTGTAAAAAACGGGTTGAGCCTGGTGCCTAAAGATGCACTGGTAGCCGTGCATGATGCTGTGCGGCCATTAGTAAGCGCAGAGGTGATAGAGACGGCTTATAAGCAAGCTATAAGCCAGGGCGCAGTGGTGGTGGCTGTAAAAAGCCGCGACTCGGTACGGCAGGTTAAAGGTGCCTACAATCAAAGCCTGCTGCGCGACGAGATTTACCTGGTGCAAACGCCGCAAACTTTTAAAGCTGATCTGTTAAAACAGGCTTACGAACACCCGTACCAGGAAAGCTTTACCGACGATGCCAGCGTTGCAGAGCATGCCGGTTTCGCCATCCATATCACAAAGGGCGATTATCAAAACTTTAAGATTACTTTCCCGGAAGATATTGTTATCGCCGAGTTGTTGCTCAAGATAAGAACTGTATAAGACGAGGTGTTATCTGAACAGGTAAACAAAAGTACTGAAAACAAAAAATGCGCAAGTTGTCTTGCGCATCCTATCATCAAAGTGGAATTGTAAAGTTTAATTACTGCTTGTCGAGCAGTTACTGAGTGCGCTGATTAAGCAGGCGTTACGGTAAATGTATAGCTTTCCATAATCAGGTTAGCCAGTAGGTTTTTACAGGCCTGCTCGGTTTTAGCTTCTGCAGCTTCGGCGCTATCGGCTTCAATTTCGAGGGTGATATGCTTTCCTATACGTACGTTTTGAATTTCGGCCAGCCCCAGGTTTTTCATACTACCGGTTACAGCTTTACCTTGTGGGTCCAAAATTTCTTTTTTGGGCATTACATCTATTTCGGCCTGAAATTTCATAATTATCTCGCGAATCTAATTTGTATAATGGATAAGGCGATATACATAACGATAACCGCCGGAATTGCGGCAAATTTAAAAAACAATATGAGAATTGCCGAAATCAACAGTAAAATATAGCGGTAAATATTTCGCTGAAAGTCACGATTCTTAAATTTGAGCGACATCAGCGGTAACTCTACTACAAGCAGCATGCACATAATGGCTACAAAAAACGCCAGGAAGAAAGGGTTCAAAATAAACGCCGTAAAAAAGCTGTACTGCTCCTTAATAATCAGCGGGAACGAACCAATCAAAATGGCGTTGGCAGGTGTAGGCAGCCCGATAAAGCTATCGGTCTGGCGCTCGTCGTTATTAAACTTGGCCAACCTAAGGGCCGAAAATACCGGTATTAAAAAAGCGATAAAGTTAAGGTAGGTACTTACGCCTTCAATCTGCGGTGCCTGTAAAAACAGTCGGTACATGATAAAGGCGGGCAGCACGCCAAAGCTTACTACGTCGGCCAGCGAATCTAAATCCTTTCCAATCAGCGAGAACGATTGCAGTACTCTGGAAGCCAGTCCGTCGAAAAAATCAAAAATAGCAGCTAAAAAAATACAGTATGCCGCAAATATTAAATTATCCTGAAAAGTAACAAAAACAATCCCGATGCATCCGCTGAACAAGTTAGCACAGGTAATCGCATTGGGCACATGTTTCTTAACGCGTTTCCTCATTTCGGTGTTGAAGATAGCCAATAATTTTTAACGTTAGACGAATAGCTTAAAGTTTGCTGTTTTTCTAACCTTATTTTAAGTTTCTCTTAACTTACTAAAGCTGTCCATTTAAAAAGAAAGGACGCCTATTATTTAATAAGCGTCCTTACAATTATTTAAAACGACTCTGATTTATAACACTATAATGTGTTAAGAGTTCATCGAAATTAAAAATTCTTCGTTGGTTTTGGTTCCCCGAATCTGGCTTTGCAAGAATTCCATCGATTCCAGCGAATTCATGTCGGCCAGGTGATTGCGCAATATCCAGATGCGTTGTAAAGTTTCGCGGTCGAGCAGTAAATCGTCGCGGCGTGTGCTTGATGCCGTAATATCGATAGCCGGGAAGATACGTTTGTTAGACAGCTTACGGTCTAACTGTAACTCCATGTTACCGGTACCTTTAAACTCTTCGAAAATAACCTCATCCATTTTAGAGCCGGTTTCGGTAAGGGCTGTAGCAATAATGGTTAATGAACCGCCATCCTCGATGTTACGGGCCGCACCAAAAAAGCGCTTAGGCTTGTGCAGTGCATTGGCATCAACACCACCCGATAATATTTTACCCGATGCAGGCGCTACCGTGTTATAAGCACGGGCTAAACGGGTAATGGAGTCTAACAAAATCACTACGTCGTGTCCGCATTCTACCATACGTTTGGCTTTTTCCAAAACGATGTTGGCAATTTTTACGTGGCGTTCGGCCGGCTCATCAAAGGTTGATGATACCACCTCGGCGCGTACGCTGCGGGCCATATCGGTTACCTCCTCAGGACGCTCGTCAATCAGCAGGATAATCAGGTAAACTTCAGGGTGGTTTTTGGCAATGGCGTTGGCCACATCCTTCAGTAACATGGTTTTACCCGTTTTGGGCTGAGCCACAATTAAACCGCGCTGACCTTTACCAATAGGCGAGAACAGGTCCATGATACGGGTAGAGTAGTTGCCGGCATCCGTAAACAAGTTTAGTCTTTCGGACGGGAACAGCGGCGTCAAGTGGTCAAACGGAACGCGGTCGCGCACCTCGGCAGGTATACGGCCGTTAATGGCTTCTACGCGTACCAACGGAAAATACTTTTCGCCTTCCTTAGGCGGGCGGATGCTGCCGCGAACGGTATCGCCGGTTTTTAAACCAAAAAGTTTTATCTGCGACTGCGATACATAAATATCATCAGGCGAGGTCAGGTAATTATAATCCGACGAGCGTAAAAAGCCGTAACCATCAGGCATAATTTCCAGTACGCCTTCGTTAACAATCACGTTGTCAAAGTCGAGGTTGATGGCCTCCTGGTTGTTTTTGCTTTGCTGGTTATTTTCTCGGTTATTGTTTTCCCGTTCTCTCGGCGCGTTGTCACGATTATTGTTATCGCGGTTGTTATTTTCTCTTGCCGGCATTTCGCGTGGTGTACGCTCACGCGGCATGTTGTTTTCGCGCTGCGTGTTTGGTCTGCGCTCAAACTTTGGCGTACTTACCGGTTGTGCTACAGGCTCACTGGCAGGCGCCTCTACCACGGTTTCGGCAACAGCTTCAATAGCCTGCACATCGTTAGGTGTACCGGCTTGTGTAGTTTCGGGTTGGGTAATAGCCTCCGGAGCTGCAAATAAATCAGCGCCTGCTTCTTCTGCCGCTGCAGTTTTAGCCGGTGTGGTTTTGCTTTTTACAGTACGGGTTCTTTTACGGGGCTTTTCTTCGGTATCGGTAGTAGCTGCGGCCTCACTATTTTCGGCAGCAACGTTGGCGTAATTTTCGTTTAAGGTTGATTGTTGTGCACGGGCAGCTTCAATAAGGCTTTCTTGCTCAACAATACGGGTAATGAGCTGGGCTTTACGCAGTTCGTCTGCTTCAGCAACTCCCAGATCTTTAGCCATTTGACGCAATTCAGACACTAATTTGTCATTCAATTCGAGTGTATCAGGCATGAGATGAAATATGATTCAAAGAGGATTATTTAATGTATAGAAAATTGATCTTGCTGCTGTAACGCACCTTGAAAACTAATTTAATGTATTTGTTGCAACGTGGGATTTTTACAACTTTTCTTTAGTGCAAGAAAAATTTGTTTGGAAACGCTGCAAGTGTACCTAATAATTTCAATAATTACAATTATTTTAAAAAATAGTTACATCAGGCTAACACTCTTATTGATTTTTAGTTTTTTTGCGGCTTTATATTTTTCATAATATTTATATATATGTTAAACTACAGCCAACTTGTTGAGCAGATTAAACTTAAAAAGTCATTTTTATGTGTAGGTCTGGATACCGATCCCGATAAAATACCTGCGTTTTTGCAGAATTACCCCGATCCGGTATTGGAGTTTAACAAGCGTATTATTGATGCCACAAAAGATTTATGCGTAGCATACAAACCTAACGCCGCCTTTTACGAAAGCAGTGGTATAAAAGGCCTGCAAAGCCTGATTGGTACTTACGAATATTTACCTAAAGACTGTTTAAGTATTATTGATGCCAAGCGTGGTGATATTGGTAATACCTCCGACCGCTATGCCCGCGCGTTTTTTGATGAGCAAGCGGGTGGGATGAGTTTTGATGCCATTACCATCACCCCTTACATGGGGCATGACAGCATTACGCCTTATTTGGCTTACGAAGGCAAGTGGGTAATTGTATTGGCTTTGACCTCATCTGTAGGTAGCCGTGATTTCCAGTACCTGCAAACGCCCGAAGGTTTGTTGCATGAGGCGGTGATTGATAAAATAAATACTTTAGCGGGGGCCGACCGCATTATGTATGTAGTGGGTGCCACTAAAGGCGCTGAATTTGAAAACATCCGTAAGCATGCACCCGATAATTTTTTATTGGTACCTGGTGTGGGAGCACAAGGAGGAAGCCTGGAAGATGTTTGCCGTTACGGTATGAATACTGATTGCGGTTTGCTGGTTAATTCCTCACGCTCTATCATCTACGCTTCAAATGGCGAAGATTTTGCTGTAGCGGCTCGTGCCGAGGCGCAAAAACTGCAGCAGCAAATGCAGGCTGAGTTGGAAAAGGCAGGTATTATTTAAACATTGTTTCATTCACCGACCATCGATTAACCGGTGGTTGGTATACTGTTATTTCCTCAACTTAGTGCTGCTTTTAAAGGTAAGGCAATATTAGTATAAACTAAATAGTTTAGGTATTGTCTTTACTACATCATGTCGGCGCTATCTACCACCTTTCGTTCACTGCGATTTTATAATTTCAGGCTATATTTTATCGGTCAGTCCATATCCCTCATTGGTACTTGGATGGAGCGGATTGCCATCAATTGGCTGGTTTACACCACTACGCATTCGGCGTTGATGCTGGGCTTAGTCAATTTTGCCGGGCAAATTCCTACGCTTTTGCTATCGCCTTACGGGGGCACGATATCCGACAGGCACAACCGGTACAAGATACTGCTGACTACGCAAATGGCTGCCATGCTGCAAGCGGATACCATGGCTACCCTGGTGCTGCTCAAAGTGTATAATATGTATGCGATTATTGGCTTGAGTATCATACTGGGCATCATCAATGCATTTGATACGCCCTCGCGCCAATCGCTCATGATTAGGCTGATTGAAGATAAACGCGACCTGCAAAATGCCATAGCGCTCAATTCATCTATGGTAAACCTGGCGCGTATGCTGGGGCCGGCCGTGGCAGGGGTGCTGCTCACCACGGTAGGTACGGGTATTTGCTTTTTATTAAATGCGCTGAGCTTTGTAGCAGTAATTACCTCATTACTGCTGATGAAACTGCCGCCCATGGATGTCAAAAAAACTACCGATAGTGTATGGGACGGCCTAAAGCAGGGGTATAATTACCTGCAAACCGTGCCCGATATTAAACTGGTGATTTTGTTGATGGCCTGTACCAGCTTTTTTGTGATGCCTTACACCACGCTGACGCCGATTTTTGCCAAAGATATTTTTCATGGTGATGCACGTACTTACAGCTTGCTTAACAGTATTTCGGGTTTAGGTTCGCTAATGGGCGCTTTTTATATGGCCAGTTTAAAAAATACCGGAAATGTTAAACGCATTGTGGTGTTAGCCTGCGCTATGTTTAGTATGAGCCTGGCCTTGTTTGCATGGAGCAACAGCTTATGGTTAGCCTTGCTACTAATAATGCCTGCCGGAGCAGGTGCCATGATGCAAATTGCCGGAACCAATACCTTTATACAAACCACTGTAAGCGATGAAATGCGTGGCCGGGTAATTAGCTACTATGTAATGGCATTTATGGGTATGCAGCCTTTAGGTAGCTTTTTTGTAGGCTTGGCTACGCATCATGCCAGTGCCCGTTTGGTGCTTTGCATACAAGGCTTAGCCGGTTTGGCGGTTGCCATTCTTTTTGGTTTATTATTCAAACGCTCGGCAGACCGACAGCGTGCCAGGAAAAAAGAAGCTGCAGTAATAGCCGGATAGCGTCGTCTCCAGGCTTGCTAATCAATAAGCATCGCCTCAATATCATCAAAAACGGAGGTGAAATTATTTTTCAGCGTTTGTCGATAATGATTAATGGCAGCGCTCATCGCCGTTTCGTTTTCTTCGCTAAATGGGTTTTGCCAAATGCGCATACAAATGCGTTTGAGGGCATAGGTCACCTTTTCGGTTTCGGCGTAAGTATGCAGGTATTCACTGCGTTTAAAGTTTTCAAAAAAGTGTAGAAAAACATCCGGATTTTGCATACCGCTCCGGCTCAAAAAACTATAAATCACTTCGTGGTTGCAGTCATTTAGGTGCGTATAAAAATCGTCGGCTTTTACCATGCCGGCGGTGAGCAGTAAATTGTCTAACAACAACTCCAGGGCAATGTGCCCTAAAAAGAAAGGCTTTACCGGCGAACCTGTCATGGCAGGCAACAGCGCGAGTTTAAGCTGATGTGAGTTAGTTTTAAAAAAGTCGGAATTATGAAAATGACGATCAACATCAAGGTGCTTGAGCCAGCCTTGCTGTATAGCTTGTTCAGGGCCTTCGGGGTAATCAAGCTTTTCGGGGTGCAGAATAATATGTTTGTCGGCATTTTTGAGCAAATCCGGCAATACCGTGCCCAGCACATGGTAGCAATCGGTCGTATAGCGGTCGAAATAAAAATGAGACAAAAAATTCATAGCTGTATGGCAAAATACATGCTTTTTTGCAGTAAACGAAATTGTAAGGTTATCAAATTGTAACGTTTTGCCCTTAGCTGAGGCGGAATGGCCGGTTAAGCCCGGAAAACAAATTGTGGAAAGGATAATTGATAGTTAAATGAAATTTTTTGTTGGAATTGTTCCGCCGCCTGATATTTACAGTCAGCTACAGCAAATACAAAATCAGTTTGGCGATAACCGGTTGGAGCCGCACATCACTATCCGCCCGCCGGTAAGTCCGCTGCAACTTGACCCATGGCTGCAAACTATTAAGGCTATAAGTGCCGCTTTTAAGCCTTTTGATATTCATCTGCCCGGCACCGGCTTTTTTGGGGATAGGGTGCTGTTTGTAAATGTGCAATCACCCGGCCTAAAACAATTATACGATTTATTGATACCTGCCTTACAACCATTCGAGAAAGAAGAGCCGGGCAAAGGAGACGGCAGTTTCCATCCGCATTTAACTTTGGGGCGTAAATGGTGTGGCTTTACTATAGAAGATTTTGCAGCCATGAAGTTACTGGCTGATGATTACCTGCAGGCAAGCCTGGTTTCGTTTAAGGTAACTCAAATCAGAATTTATTATAAGCCAGATAATCATGGCCGTTTCGAAACTTATCGGGATGTAAGCGTAACTAACGATTGGTAGCATCTGAGCCAATTGAGTTTCGGAACCGAATTGAATGGAAACGTTGAGGGTTAATAGCGTCTCTTCATCAAGATACTTACTGTCTTAGCTTATTTTAGGGTAATTGCTATCTTTGCCAACTTTTAAATACGTTTACAATCATGAGTTTTGTTGAAGAATTACGCTGGAGAGGCATGTTGCACGATATTATGCCCGGAACCGAAGAGTTACTGAATAAGGGTATGGCATCGGGCTATATTGGCTTCGACCCAACAGCTGATTCGTTACACGTTGGTCACTTAACGCAGATTATGACGCTGATTCATTTTCAGCGTGCCGGTCACAAGCCCTTTGCTTTAGTTGGCGGCGCTACCGGTATGGTAGGCGACCCATCGGGCAAATCAGCCGAGCGTAATTTGCTTTCTGAGGAAGTGTTGCAGCACAACCTGCAAAGCATCCAGCAGCAACTGGAAAAGTTTCTGAATTTCGACTGCGGCGAAAACAGCGCGCAGATGGTAAACAACTACGATTGGTTTAAAGATTTTTCGTTCCTCAATTTTATACGCGATGTAGGCAAGCACATCACCGTAAACTACATGATGGCCAAAGACTCGGTAAAAAACCGTTTAAGCGGCGATACTGGTATGTCGTTCACGGAGTTTACTTACCAATTGGTACAAGGGTACGATTTTTACTACCTCTGGAAAAACCATAACTGTGCCATACAAAT
>CAXYKR010000163.1:0-24004 GCA_964277815.1 uncultured Mucilaginibacter sp.
AACAAGCTATTCCTTGACGTTAAATACCTGGGTGCAAGTTGCGAACCTCGCTTACACTTTCAAGCATGGAAGCCGCATGCAGTATGGTTGACTCGGCCTGCCAACTGCCTACCAATTGCACAGCAATAGGCAGACCCACGCGGCTGGTACCAAAGCGCATGGCAATGCCAGGCAAACCGGTAACGTTAAGCGGTACAGTTGCACCTTGCAAGTACGTTGCATCTACTTTTTGCCCGTCAATTATAAATTCACTCTCACCATGTTTATGAGCCGGGATAGGCAATACATGGGTAAGCAGTACATCATATTGCTTAAAGTATTCGGCAAAGCCATCACCCAAACGTTCGGCTGCTTGTTCTGCATCAATAAAATCTTTCATTGAGGTATCTGGCAGCGAAAGCATAGTTTTGGCCATTTTATAAATTTCACTTTCGCTGTGGCCTGCCGTGGCCTGTTTAAACGCCTCTTTCATTTCCATGACGTGGATGCGGTTAAAAACATCAAGGGCAAAGTCGCGCTCCAGGGCAGGAATGCGCACCTGCTCAACCTGTGCACCTAAACTTTTAAAAGCCTGGGCTGCGGCAGCTACTGTAGCAGCTACTTCGGGGTCAACAGGACCAAAACCAGGGCCTACAATCCATCCTACACGTAAAGCACGATTGGGCTGGTCGCCAATTCCCGCATCAAACTTAACGGTACTGCTGGCAAAAGCATCCCAGCCATCAGGGCCTGCAAGTATGCTGTATGCCAGTTTTAAATCGCTGATACTGCGGGCCATTGGTCCTACGTGCCAAAAGCGGCGGGGTTCTCGTGGCCATACACCGGTCAGTCATGGGGATACGGCCATGCGTAGGTTTAAGTGACACTATGCCTGTTTGGGCTGCAGGCCCGCGTACAGAAATGGCCAAATCGGTACCCAATCCCAACGGAGACATACCGGCTGCAATAGCCGCCGACTCGCCGCCGCTTGACCCGCCTGGTGTACGGGTTAAATCCCATGGATTGTTTGACCGGCCGCTGAGCAGGTTATCGCTTTCAATCCAGTATGAAAATTCAGGCAGATTGGTTTTTGCCAAGAGTATCCCGCCCGAATGTTTCATGCGGGCCACGCTGGAGGCATCGGCATTGGGCACGCGCCCTTTAAAAATGGGCGAACCCCGTTGCGTTAATACATCTGCCGTATCAATAGAGTCTTTTGCAGTGAAAGGAACGCCGTGCAACGGGCCTAATTTAGTTCCGCTCATCACTGCATCCTCAGCGGCTTTAGCGTTGGCAAGGGCATTGGCGGCAACGGTAACAATAGCGTTTACTTTCGGGTTGAGGGCTTCAATGCGTTCAAGATGTGCTTTCATCACCTCTACCGGCGATAACTCGCGGTTCAGTATTAACTGAGCAAGCGTGGTAGCATCCTGAAAATAAATAGGCTCGGTGTTGCTTGTTTGATTTTTCATATCCTTCTGTTTTAAGATTAAATGTATCGGCACTTTTACTTGCGGTGCCTATACAAAAATGAGCAGCAATGCTTGCCCAAAACGAAGTGATATGACGCAATTTAGCGTTGACTTTTGTCACGCTTATTCGCTATAACTTCTAATGAAGTTTCACATACATGAATGATATTATTTTTTTTGAGTGAGCAATTAAATCCTATTCATTTTATCCGCTTAAGTTCCCAGCGACGCCCCAGGTGTGAATTCTAATGACAACCGGCATAACCAATTAAAAGGTATTCTGCAGTCGAATTTAATTTGCTTAAAAAAGAAGATTTTAATATAGCATTGGAATGAATTGACCTGAGGAAAATTCATCAATTCAACTTGAAACCGAACTGATACAAGCCAGGAGTAATTGCATTCAACTTCATCATTGATGACGATTATTATTTGACGCAGTTTTATAGAAAAAACAACCTATGAAACAGTCAATCTCTTCACTTTTACTCTGCTTGTTGTCCGTTTTTTGTTTCGGACAGCCAAACTCAACTAATCTTGCAAACCTTAAAGGTAACTGGTTAAAGCCCGGAACCGACGAATGGGTACTGGGTATTCGAGACTCTGTTATTATTTACAAAGCAAAAGTATGGACGTTTAAACAAGATGAAAATGCAGATAACATCATTGTCCTAAAACTTGTAAACAACGCGGAAAATAAAACTTTGTATATCAAAAAGAAAACAGAGGATTATTACGCCGGCGAGAAACAAAATGCGCTCATGTTATTGAGCAAGGCCGCGACTAAGCCGGCTGGTAAAAGCAATGTTGCTACATCTTCCAAAAGGGCTATTTTCAAAAATGATTCGGTCACCTATCGCGGATATTTGCAAGGCTATTCTACTAAACTCGGATTTAATACTGGGCAAGTTATAGTCAACAATATTATAACAGGATTGCAGGAAACCCATCTGATAACCATTCGCCCCGACGGAACATTTTATGCAAGGTTTCCCATGCATTATCCTCAGGAGGTATTTGTTAGAATGACCGGTGCTTTTACCAATATTTACTGCGAACCTGGTAAAAAGTTATTTCAGGTATTTAATCTTAATAATGATACTGAGAAACCTTTGATGATGGGTGATTTAGCAGCGATTAATAACGAACTTGCTTCAGCAAGGCATTTAGCGAACATCAATTATCCGATAGTTTACCGAAAAGATTTCACCCCTGATGAGTATAAAAAATTCTATCAGACTTTGATAGCGCTGCAACTCGATACGTTAAACAAATTCAAGGCCAGCGTTCATTTAAGCGACGCGGCTTATCGGCTTTTAAAATCTACAATTATTTTTAGTAACACAGCGCAATTGTTTGAATACAAATATTATCGTACGCAAAACGGTTATTCAGATCTTTCTCCAGACAAAAGCTATTACCTGGATTTTCTAAAAAACATCAATATCAATGATGCTCAAAACTGCGAATCAACATTCTTCAGGTTCTTTATCAACCGACTGAAATACATTGACATTGCTGACTTCAACCAATCTGAAGCAATGTCTACTTCGGCACTTTTTAAGAACATGAAGACTTATATTCAGTTTACACCGGCGGAACTGAAAGTTATGGCCAGCTTTCCGGAAACGCTTGATTTTCTTAATCATACCCGCGATACCATAAAATTGGGATATCAACAAAAGGAGTTCCTGCAAAAATATGAGCAACAAATGCTTGCAGCCTACTGGGAACATCATCAGCAACTCAGGTATCAAAAACTAAAGCAACTCCTGAATGTCCCCGACGGTTTGGCCATCAATCTGATGAAAACACAGGATATGTTGCAAAATATGGTAGATTTCTTTCTTCCCTACAATGATACACAGCTAAAGCAGATAAAAAACTACATGACTGAGCCTTATTTATTTGCTTATATTAAGCAGTCTAACGAGGGAGTAAAGAAAAAGATTGAAGAAAATAAGCGTATAAAACAAGGGTTTGTAATAAACAAAACGGTTAAAACCCCAAGTGATAGTTTGTTTAATTCCATGATACGTAAGTTTAAAGGCAAAGTGGTATATATGGATTTTTGGGCTACGTGGTGTGTTCCCTGCCTGGATGATATTGAACGTATGGCACCTTTAAAGAAAGAGCTGGAGCATGAAAATGTCGCCTTTGTATACGTCACTAATCAAAGTTCGCCTTTAACCACTTACAACAATCGGATTCCGGCAATAAAGGGCGAGCATTTTAGGTTGAGTACAGACGAATGGAACGTTTTGAGCAGTAAATTTCAGGTTGGCGGTCTTCCGCATTCTGTCCTGATTGATAAAAACGGAAATGTTATTGACCCCGATGTCCGGCAAAAGGGCCCCCAAATTTTAAAGAAAAGATTTCAAGAGCTTTCAGCACAGTAAACCTGCAAACTAATATTAAACATGAAAACTAATTTTATTGTATTTATCATTTGTTTGCTTTCAGTTACTGCATGGGGCCAACAAAAGCTTCCTGTTATAGACGAGCAGACAGGAGAGCCAAATAACTATGGTGTAAGCTCTTTAAATTCTAAAATTCCGGTCTTTTTACAAACTGATCGTAACACAAAATCAATCAGTCCTTTTAACTACATCGCAAACGACCCTTTGGGAAGCGTTGTTTACCTGGAGGGAGCAAGTAAAATTTCACTTACTACCAGGCTAAGAAAGGACAGCCTTAGCTATTATCGATACACGGTTATAGAAAACGACACTAACACCATAGTGTCCAACGCTTTACTTACAAAAGTTAACTTTGTATGGAACAACAAAAGTAGTTGGCCAGGCTATTTGACCATGGACCTGGGCATTGAAAACATAGCCAATAAAAAGCTTACTGTTAAAATATACCGACTGCCGGATGCAAGCCAGGTTACCACAGTAATTATTTACAACAAACCTTTGAGAACTGCTAAAATAGTAGACAAGCTCTTGGTTAAGCAAGGTGCTTATATTAAAGCAATCAAGGGCCATCAAAGTATCCTCATTGATTTAAAGAAAAATTCGCAGGTGAATATTGCTAAGAACACCAAAGGGATATATATCTCTATGGCAAAGACCGACCTTGATTTTGCTTATTTTATATACCTGATATACAAAGACAAAGACGAAAAAGTCCCTGCTATCCATTCAAACAACTGGTCATATAACTATCTGGGCGGTATTCCGGGATATTTCATCGATGCAGACTATTTTCAAAAACCGGGGACCTATGAAGTTATTATTTCTCCCGAATCAAACTACCTCAATGCATTAAAAAACGCTAATCAGGTCACCGCAAGATTCTCTTTCACCGTATTAGCACCACCAAAAACCTACACTGCTAGGGAAGTATTGATGATAGTCTTAATTGGATTTAGCCTGATAAGCGTAGTGGCCGCTTCTGTAATTTATTTGGTAAAAAGGAAAAGCAGAAACAAGTTGATTGTTGCCAATCTGCAAACTGAGATATCTAAAAGCGAACTAAATGTGGTTAGGGCTCAGCTCAACCCCCACTTTGTTTTTAATGCTTTGAGCGGAATTCAAAATTTGATAAATAAGAATGAAATTGAAGGAGCAAATAAATACCTTTTTAAATTTGCGAGGCTTACCAGAAACGTTTTGGATGATAATGCCTTGATAACCATAAAAGATGAAATTGAGCTATTGCGCGACTATCTTGACATGGAGCGACTTCGTTTTCCTTTTCGGTATGATATACAAGTAGATGAGAGTTTAAATTTCAGTAATGCAGAAATTCCGACGATGCTTCTTCAACCATTCGTAGAAAATGCAGTAAAATATGGCGTAGCATCGTCAAAAACTGACGGTACCATTGTTATCCGATTTTTGAAAGATTCGAAGGACTTTATATTAATGGTAGAGGATAATGGTAACGGATTTGATGTTTCTTGCAAAACCGGTGGATTAGGACTAAAATTGAGTAAAAAGAGGATAGCGCTGTTAAATAAAACGTTTACTGAGTGCCCGATTCTGTTATCAATAGAATCGCGCCCCGGAAATACCGCTGTTAAAATAACACTAACTCAATGGTTATAAGCCATGAAAGCAATAATTGTTGACGACGAAAAATCGAACGTCGAAAATCTGACGCTACTACTCCAAAAGTATTGTCCGCAAATTAATTTGCTTGGCACGGCTGTGGAAATTAATACTGCCGTAGCATTAATTACAGAGCACAAGCCAGATTTGTTGTTTCTTGATATACAATTAGGTAGTTGCTCAGGGTTTGATTTGCTTCGACTTCTACCAGTTAAAAACTTCGAAGTAGTTTTTATAACCGCATTTGATAAGTATGGCATAGAGGCTATCAAGTTTGCAGCACTTGATTACCTGCTAAAGCCGGTTGCTATTCCTGAATTGATTGGTGCAGTGAATAAAGCCGAAGAGAAAATATTAGTCCGGGAAAGAAATCAGCAACTCAATTTTTTGTTAAGTCAAATCAACAACGACCGGTTAAAACCCAGCAAAATTGCTTTACAGCAACAACACGAAATACGATATGTAGAAGTGGCTGATATAGTACGCTGCGAAGCTGATAACTCTTACACCTCTTTTTATTTAATTACCGGCGACCGGATAGTGGTATCCAGATCAATCAAAGAGTATACTGACCTCTTAAAACCTATTGGTTTTTTGCGAACCCATCAGAGTCACATGGTCAATATTACTTATATCAAAAGCTGGATTAAAGAAGACGGCGGAACGCTGTTATTAGCTACCGGCGATAAAATCCCAGTCTCGAAGCCCAATAAATTAAGTGTTCAAATTGCGCTGAATAGGTCGCTGTATTAGGTGATGTAGTCCTTTTTAAAAATTTGCGATGTATATAGGGATGAACATTCTAAGCTTTAACAGCCCTCTCTCACCTTCTATGTCTGCTCAGTATTTAGTTACACGAAAGATAAGTAGTGATGAATTGAAATGGCACTAAAACAAAAAAACCTGTACATTTTCTGTACAGGTTTTTAATACTTTGTGGTATCGTTCTGATCTCCCATGGCAGGACGACAACATATATCTTTAATCATTTGATTAACAATATCTTATATAATATAATTCAAAGCAGGTAGTCACTTAGGTGAAGCCTCTTTTCGTGACGTTACACATCCTCTCTCATCAAAACTCAAATTTATTTGAAATGGCCGTGGACTTCTACTTTCATGCTGCTAATATTGGGGAATCAACAAATTAATTGTTTTGAAGAATAATCATGTTAATTAATTTGAAAAGCATAGGCTTCCGGCGCAATTGTTATGAGCCGAGCTATAAAAGAGAGCTAGACATTGTAGAGTTAGTAAGTATACAAGTAAATAGCAAGGATGATTACGTGAGAAGATCTAAATTTACCCCATCCGGGTGGCGATGAGTAGCATGCAAAGTTGGCGGTGCCTACATCATACAATTTACCGGCAACCCGGAACGGAGCAATAGGTATTGTCCATTCCGGATATTGGGTTGCATCCGGTTCGTGTACACCCTGCGCTTCACCGCCTGCCGAGATACTTAGGAATAATAGGATGAAAAAGAACTCTCTCTTGATGAACGTTTAGAGATGCGTCAGATGCTTTAGTGAGTACATCTAAAAGGTGGTTCTAAAGTTGCTGATGAATAACTTACTGCCGCTGTCGTATTGCCACGGCCCGCTAAAGTAGAAATACTTAGCTGCTTTGGGCATGAATAACTCCGTTTCAGCAAGCTTGGTATCATCCAGATAAACAGTCAGCTGCGTGCCGCTGACTACCAGCTTGACGTGCAGGGGCCTGTTGGTCGTTGAGGCCAGATCAAAGGTGGTACCTGTTTCTTTCTTCAGCTCATAGTTGCCGATATTTACCGCATTTGCATCCCGGTAATGCAACTGCACAAAGGCACCGGCATTACTCAGGTGTTCCCTTGCAGCATTGTCTTTCACAAACCCGAAGCATACAGGTGCGATGTCCTTGATGCTTTCGGCTACCGCAAATACGTCAAATTCAAAAGTAAAACTGGCCGGGAAGGGTGTTAGCCGGTTGAGTTTGTAAGTCGCCTGATTTTTGACCAGGAGCCACTTACCTTCCTGTCCTGGCGGGTGGGCAACGATAGCCGCGCTATTGGTCTTGATGCTGTGTGGCGATGCGCCAAGCTCGTAGCTGGAAAAGTTTTCGTTAAAAGGTTTATCCTGCGCCCGAACCGGTCTGCCAAAAAAAAAGATGCCCGTTAGGGCCAGTAAAGCGGTCGTCTTTGCGTTTAGTGTCATCTTCGTTTATATATTTTGTGATTGTAAATTAATGATAAGGTGCTGAAAACTTTCCTTCCGTGACAGTCAGGTATTCCTTGCCGGTCAATAATCTAAGCCTGCCGGAAAAACTTCCTTTAACGTCCCACTGGTCCAGGCTGGTAATGGTCATCGTAAAGTTGCTACCCTCCAAGTCGCCACCGTTGAATATAGTCGTCCCCAGCATCTTTCCGTCTTTCATTTGTTGAATGTAATATTTGCCTGAAAGCAGTAAGCCCGGTGCACTATTAGATACATAGGTTCCTACCCTCGCACCTTTGTCTATATTTTTTATCCAGGATAGCATAGGGCGTTGGCTAACCTGAGGCCAAACAGCAGCAGGCCTACAAAATTATCGTGATTTTTTTATAGTTGATTGAATGAATAGATAGGCCACAAAACTATCGGATGAATGTCCTGCTCCAAGCGCCCGGATAGGGAGAATTTGTTTACCTATTTTTAGGTATTTTGAGGCTCGAATAACTTTTTTCAATGATTAGGAAGATATTTGACCGACAACCAAGCGTTCTGCCTGTTAATGGAATATACTGATAATATCGACATCAGTAAAAAACTTATCGAGTGGAAAATTTTCTTGAAATGCCACAGGTTCAACTCCGCTTTAACACATAAAAACCTTACTAGTTTTTAAAAGAAAAATTCCCTAATCATCATAATTCATGCTTAGTTAATTGTTCAGTTATATCTTTTTCTAAATCCTTATCAGATGGACTTTTTGCATGAGCATCTTTAACCTTACCTTGTTTATCTACTAATACATAGTGAGGTATCCCATTGATCTGAAACTTCGCTTCCAGTACTTTATATTCGTCATTTTTCAGCAGATAATTTTCGCCCTGAATATCCAACTGCCCGATTGCCGCTTTCCATGAACTTGCCGGTGATGTAGCACAGAGGTATAAAAATACCACATCTTTACTTTTAAACTTCTCTCTTAAAATCTTAGCAAGAAGTAATTCCTCTCTGCATGGTCCGCACCATGTTGCCCAAAAGTCAACATACACTACTTTGCCTTTATATTTAGAGATGATATTACTAAACAAATCATCTGTTTTGGATACAGTCAGCAAATTGGCACCCGCAGGCAAACGATATGTTGTAAACTCCTGCTCTTTTTGCCGGTAATAGTCCAGAATTTCATTTTTTAAATATGCTGCGCTTACAATTTGTTTGTAAGTATCCATGTAGGGTTTTATCGCATCAAGATATTTTGCCTCAATCATGTCGTAAAAGAGATTCGACAATAATACCTGTCGGGTAAAGCCATTCGTTTGATGTATATACAAATCAATCAGAGGAGCTAAAGCTTTATACCGTAACTTGTCATTGATGAGATCCTCATTCTTTTCGGCCAGTTTTTTTATCGACAACATTCTAAAAACGTCCCACACGGATGATGTAGATGAGTCTTTTAATGACAGTCTGGTTAACATGCGCTTTTGACTTTTGGTCAGTCCAGGAGCGTCTGATAGTGCTTTGGCCAGGTCCTGTAAACTAACTGTAGAGCTTAGCTGAGAGGATTTTAATTTATCAGTTAAGTACAGGTCATATTCACTTAAATAATCCGAGTAATTGGTTGCGATGGATGCCTCCGGATTATCTAATGGAAATCGTAAAAAGAAGTCGTAATAGCCCTCGGGTATGGTATAAGGATTTTTCTTTTCCTTTTGTAACCATCTGTACCTTAATAAGTCGCTGCCATTGCTGTATAAGATCTGCCATTTCCCCCAGTTTTTAAATTCATTGGTAACGTTGTTTTTGAGATGAATCGATCTAAGAAAATGCTGTCATTTTCAAGGCGTTTATAGACAAACCGCTTGTAGGCAACCGGCGTATTGTCTTTTTGCGCTGCAGATAATTTAAGAAATTGATCTTTTTCGTCGTTACCACTTGCTGTACTTTTTTCGGATAGGTACTTTTTTATATTGGCATTGGTTTGTGCCCCATCCCCCGAAAAAGAAATGGTTTTATTCAGGTCATTGCTGTCAAACTCCATATGAGTGCTATCGCCAGGACTTACCAAAAGAGTAGCTACCGACTTTTTGTATGTAAACATGACATCAGTTGAATGCCCCAAAGGAAACGAGATTGAAAAGCAACCATCAGGCTTAATTTTCCCTGAGTAATTAAGCTGATCGTTAAACGCCAATACATTAACAGTAATCAATATATAACTATCCTGGTTTTTGCCTTCTGTGTAATTTTTGATCTTTCCATCTATGGTTACATTTTTATCCTGTGCCATCAGATACAATGGGGCAGTCAAAAGATTAAGCAAGATAATGACCTTACACAGTAAGCAATATTTCATAATTTGATCTTTTTTAAAAATATAAACTATTGCCGGAAATGCTCAACATAGTGGGATTAGAGTCTGTATTAGCAAAAACTCTTGCAGATTTTGAAAAGACGCCACGAGAATTTCTGTTACTATAATTTAACGTTATGGTTCCTTTTTGACCGGGTTGAATTAAGTTATGTGGATATTCGGCAACACCACAGCCGCAATCAGCAGCTACTAATTTTAGAATGAGAGGATTTGATCCTGCGTTCGAAAATTACTTGTGCTATTTTAATATAATACACCACTTTTAATTAAAAATTGATGATGTCTAAACGGTACGCTCTACAATGCCTATTAATCTCAAATGTACTTATTCAAGTAAATACCATATAAGTCATCCCGTGCGAAAGATATGATTAACTTTCACACGGGATGACTTAACAGAATACAGCAATATTAAAGGCCGCTATACAGCAACTTCACTTTAAACACTTTCATAAAGTTACCGTCGGCAGGTAGTGCGGCTTGCAGGCCCATACTAACCTGTGTGGCTTTATTAAGAGTGAAAGGCAGTTTGTTATCAGCAAACTTGTCGATATTCTTGTAAATAATTGCAGTTGAGGCTACATTACTGATATCAGGCAAGGCAGTACCAGGCGCTACAGTAATATACTTAGTACCGCCGTTCGAACAATCTCCTGATGTTACCACAAAAACATACTTTCCGGCAGGTAAGGTGAAACTTTGATAGATTTTACCGTTAGTTACAGCAGGCAATCCCCATCCTGCTTCCATAGAAAGGGCTTTAGAGGGTAACCAGCTACCGGCATCAATACCTCCAACATTGTTCCCACCATTTCTAACATCAGCAGTAGTTATCCAGGATGCCGGCGTTTGCCAGCGACCATTACCACCATCGGAATTGGCGAAATTTATACCGAAATTGGTAAAGTAGCTGGCTGTTACATCATACATCACGGCAACGTTTTGTGCAGCTGCATAAAAATCATCAATAGCCGTAGCTGTTGGCCTATAAAGGGTGCGTACGGTAACAGATGTACCCGACTTAAAATTTGACAACGTTGTCACAGCTTGACTAATTGGAACAAAGACAGAATCAACGGCATTGTTATTTTTGGTATATTTTACCCAAGCCCCTTTAGCACCGGTCGATGTATCGAATGCCCCCCAGGTTAGTTCAGCACTTCCGTTGCTCAAAATTTCGGCATTATTTACAGGCCGGTTTACCAATCCGCTCTCATATTTGGGACCGTATGCTATACCACTGGCAATTGTTGTGATGGAAGTGTTACCTGCAGCATCAAATGTTTGTATTTTAAAATTCTGTACTCCTTCAGTAACCGTAATTGTTTTTGAAAAAGTATCTATCTTACTTGATTTACTAATATCAAATACGACTGAATCTTTACCGTCATTCCATTTTATTTTGCCTTTGGCTATTTTAGGATCAGCTGGTAGAAGTCCGGTAAGTTTCACTCTTAACCGCCCCGGAAAAACCTTCGCTGAATCTAATTTACCAGGATAAAGTGTTTCGCCATTGTCTGTGTACTGTTTATACTCGTCCCATTTAGAACAACTGGTTATCAGGATGGAAGTGATGCATCCTAAGAGAACTATGAAATTATAATTTTTCATTATTTGTATTTTAAAGTTGACCTTCATAATTAAGCTCATTACTATGATCAGTTAACGGTTATCGCCAAACACTTTGATTTCGTTGATGCTTTGATTGGTACCGCCGGCAAAGTTTTCGAGGCATCTAATACGAATGTACCGAACCTTCGGCGCTGCTAAATTTACATCCCAACTAAAACCTGCTGCCGCAGTGGCTTGATCCGTTGCATTATCGCTTCCGTAGGGCAAGCCTGAAGGTTTTTTTACAGTATAAGATCCCAGCAATGTCCAGGTGTTATCTAATACACCACTAAGTGACGGATTAGCAGCACCGTAAATCTCAAAGCGCTTCATGGTAGACAGGTAATACCATAGATTTCCTTCAGGATACGGTCTGATCCATATACTGCTCAACTTAGCCGTAACTCCTAAATTGAAGGTAACCATATGCGGACCGGTACCACTAGACTGGCTGGTAAAGCTGGTCCAGGGCCAACCGAGTCGATTATCCCACATATATTGTAGCGCTGCTCCGTTGGTAACTTGTGCAGCATCTCCAGGTAATACAAAGGCACTAAAATTAGCCTTGGAAAGCTCAACTTCATAAAGGGGTTTAATGGTTTTGTAAACCGTATCAGTTCTGTTTCCCCACCTATCTTGTACTACAAAGCCATACCGATAACTTGATGTATCTAAACCGCGGATTTTAGATATAATAGTATCTGAGTTTGAATACACGCTTTTGTTTCGGTCAGCCTCATATTCGTTAAAAACGTTCTTTTTAGTAACTATAATGGCAACGTTTGCTTTAGACTTATTTATAGCCGTCAGGTTGTATCCGCCAAAAGCGTTTTGCAATTGCAGACTTCTGTATATCTGCCATATAGGCGAAACCAATGGTTTTATTTTTACCGTAACAGGCTCCGAAATTACGTCAGACCGGCTTACCGAATAAAGTTTAACCTCATGCTCTAAAGTATCTGCAAACCCCTCAACCAATAACGTATTGCTGTATGAAGAAGATTTGGTTTCAAACTCACGACCGTTGGAAGTTTTATAAACCGCCTTTACATAAAGTAAGTGAGAGTCTTTTGGTAGCGCATAAGTTAAGGTGGCATTACCGTTTCCATTGCTCACTGTTACATTACTTACCTGGGCAGGAACCGCTGGGTCATCAGTTAACGGTTTATTTTGATTAAGCTCTTTACTACAGGATGATATTACGAATCCTGCAAGCAAGACCAATCCCGAAATCTTATTTATAATTCTCATAAATCTTAATGTTGTAAGTCTAAAATTTAATTACCATCCTGGATTTTCAACTAACCTTGGGTTACGTCTGGTATCGTAATTGCCTATAGGCCAGAAATAATCACGGGGTGCGATGAAACGCTGACTGAATACGAATCGCTCTTTATAATAAGTGTTATCACTATTACCTTGAATATTCCATCCGGTAATGTCTTTGTTTAGTTCTTCACCGGCTTCCTTCCAACGCTTTAAATCCCATAAGCGCTGCCCCTCAAACATCAGTTCAATTGTTCTTTCACGATGGATGATGCTGCGCAGCCCGGCCTGGGTAGCAAACTTAGATGGGTTGTTGGAATACTTAGTCCACGAATCAACAACACCAGTCAGGCCTGCCCGTGCACGCACTTTGTCTACATAACTTATAGCTACAGCCGATCCGCCAGAAACTTCGTTTTCGGCTTCAGCGTAAAGCAGATACAAGTCTGCCAAACGCACCTCAGGCCATGGGTACTGCCGCCAAACCGGTGCATTTTGCCCATTAGTGGTTGACTCCCAGCTTACCAGTTTCTTTATAAAATATCCTGTCTCGCTCCAATATGTTACTGAACCAAACCCGGCACTCTGGCTATTTTTGGCTTTCAGGTAAAAGGTGTTGATGTCGCTACTGGCTGCATTACCATCTTTCATATACCAAATACTTCCGTCAAATCCTAAATCTGCATAAAAGCGGGGTTCCCGGTCAAAATTTAATCTTGCGGTAACAAAACCGGGCTCAATATTATAACGCTCGGCGGTGGTTGCCGTCCTTAACTGGTCATATGCGGCAAAGCTCAACGTTTTGTCTTCCTCTATAGGTACTCCGTTTGATGTGTAAAACAGCTTAACAATTTTTATCGGCGGCGACCATGCCCCCTGCAACGCGAAACGGCTGTTGTTGGTACCTCGTTCTGTAGGCGGCATACATAAAGCTTCGTTAACAAAATATGACTGGGCATTACCCCATACACATTCAGGTCCCCAGCGTTGTGTTACGGCATTGCGTATACTCAACTGAGTTTTGGTGGCATCACTTAAATTAAATACATCGTTTGTGTACCTGTACAACGAAAATCGGTTGGCTTCGGCCGATTCGACAGCTGCCTTTGCAGCGTCGCGAGCGGCTACCCATTTCTTAGCATCATAAGTCGGATTAAATAAAGCTACCCCGTCTTTGTCTGTATAGCCGTTATAATCCGAGTTTCCGTTAAACAGCGGGCTGGCTGCCATTACCAATAACTTAGCTTTAACAGCTAACGCAATGGGTTTAGTTATACGGCCCAATTCGGTATTTTCATTAACTATACGGTCGGGCACCAGAGTTGTAGCACTATCTAGCCATCCGGATATGGCACTCACGCATGCATCAACGGGCTGTCTTTTCACATATGAGTTTGCCAAATCGGCATCAACCGGCACGTTCGTATTCATGATGGGGATAGGCCCATACATTCTTAACATATAATAATGATAATAGGCCTTTAAAAACATGGCTTCGCCAATCCATCTCGAACGTTCTATCGGCGTGATGTCTGGCACCTTACTCATGTCTTTCATGTTCTCCAGAAAAATATTACAGTTACGTATGGCCGTCCAAATTTTTTGATAATCATATCTACCCTGATTACCTTTTCTGGTGCCAAACCACTCGTCAAAGTATGGTTCGGCGGCGTTTTGTTGTCCTTGGGCAATCCGGAATGCGGGATGCCAGGTACCCTGCTCAGCCTGTGGGTACCATATCTCATCGGCGCTGGTAAGGCCTGCATTGTACCATCCGTCACCATTTTTAGGCATGTATGCGTACAGCGTAAATAAAAACTTTTCTGCCTCTACTCTTAGTTTAAAGGAATTTTCAATAGTCGAGACATTGTCCGGCACGATGTCAAGATATTTTCTGCACGAAGCCATACCTAGCATTACCAGCGCTGTAAGCAATACTATCACACTTTTTCGTCTTTTAAATTGCCTTTGCATTGATCTGTATTTTATAAAATTCATAATTGATTTTAAGACGATATTTAAAAATTAAATTGAACCCCCAGGTTGTATACCGACTGAACAGGATAATTAAGCCCGTTGCCGCCCATTTCCACATCCCATAGCTTAAAGCTGCTCAGTACAAAAAGATTAGTTGCCGAAAAATAGATGCGGGTGTTTTTGAGTTTAAGCCTGTTGATGCTTGGAATGGTGTAACCAAAGTCCAGACTTTTTAATCTCAAAAAGTCTCCGTTGCGCATCCACCAGGTAGATACTGCGTTATTGTTATTAACGCGCCCGTTACTATACCTTGGCCAAAACGCATATGGGTTTTGATTATCTTCAGACCAGTGGTTGTCTGCAATTACCTGTAGCAGGTTGTTTTGGTATCCTCCGTTGATGAAAAATGGTTGAATGTTGGCTGGGCTGATAAAAAACGATGATCGCGCCGAACCCTGGAAATAGAAGCTGAAATCAAAATGACCGATACCGGTAGTAGCTCCAAAACCGTAAATAATCTCGGGCTGTTGCGGGTAACCGATGGGCACTATATCATCATTGTTGATGACGCCATCGTTATTGATATCTTTATATTTGATATCACCTCCCATTAAACTGTTATCTCCAAACTGTACAGGAGAGTTATTTACCTCTGCTTTATCAATAAATAACCTTTCGGCCACAAATCCCCAGGTTTGCGACAGTGACCGATTAATTCTTGATAGGTAGGCTATATTTGACGGATACTGGATTTCATCGGTAACCTTGAGCTTGCTGGTAGCATAGGTAAACGTTGCTCTCGGGTTAACCCATACATTGCGTGATATAGGGTGATTATAATTGATGGCAAGATCGATACCTTGGGTATTGGCTTTTCCGAAATTTGATGAAGGAATTGCAGCAAAACCGGCTGCAGACTCTACAGAAGACTTAGGCACCAATATTTGCGAACGCCATTGTTTATAAACATCAACGGTGACGTTAAGATCACGAAACATCCTCAAATCCATACCAACGTTGAGTGACTTTGATTTTTCCCAGGTGATATTAGTGTTCTCATATCTCGAGATAGATACACCAGGGCGAGCATATAACGCCCCGCCGTCATTTCGGCCAAAAGAAGCTCCAAAGCCACCATCATTAAGGTTAACTCTGGACTGGTAAAAAAAGCGATCTGTAATATTTCCTATTTGATCGTTACCCACCACACCATAAGTAGCTCTTAATTTTAAATCGTCGACCCATTTTTTCAATGGCGTAAAAAACTTCTCGTTAGAAATGCGGTATCCTATACCTGCAGAAGGAAAAAAGCCAAAACGGTTGTTTTTGGCAAAACGCTCCGAACCATTATAACCAAAGTTAAACTCGGCCAGGTAACGGTTATCAAAGCCATAAGTAAAACGCCCCGAAAAGGTTTGATTACGCTGCGGAAGTGAGGCAGTAAAATCGTTAGGATTACCTAATTCATAATTAGACATTACTGCGATGAGCGAGCCACCTACGTTATGCTTGTTGTTAAAAGTATGATTATAACTTAGCGTACTTTCTACCCAAAAACGTGAGTCTACCGTTTTTTCACCTTCGTTGTAACCTAAATACTCAGTCCCAACAGTTCCGATAGATGTTGGCCCTCCGTCATTAAGCGGAGATAAACTGTAATTCTGTGTTGTAGGATCAATAATAGCGCTATAGTAAAAAGGATTGTAACTACGATTGAGCGTATAGAAAGAATACCTGCGCAAGTAACCCATGGCACGAAAGTTTAATCCGGGCGTAATTGAATTCAGGTTCTGCAACAGTTCGAGCTGAGGCTGAATATTTGATGTTTTATATACCGCGTAACCTTTAACCAGCTCGGCATACGGATTTACGTATAAGTTAGGAAGGATACCACCGGGGCTGACCACTTGAGCTGACCCGAACAACGGGTGTTCAATGTACGGAAGCTTTGATTGCGGATATACTGCCGGAAACATCACCGGGTTAGACCACAGCGCATTGTTAAATGCTGCAGAGCCACCTCCTATTGGGCCGTTGTAATCGTCAAACTGCGCATAGGTACGTATAATCAGTTCCGTACTGTTGGTAAGATTTAAATTGATGTTAGTTCTGAGCGAGTAATTACGAAGTTTTATATTACTGTTAAAATTGTTAATTGGGTCCACTTTAAGTACCCCATTGTCTAGGTTATAAGTACCGGAGACGTAATACCGCGCTCTTTCTGACCCGCCGTTTACATTTAAGTTGTAGGCTTGGTTCAAAGTAGACTTTCTGATGAGCTGATCTATCCAGTTGTTGTTAGGGTAGAGATACGGGTCATCTCCGGCACGGGTATGCTCAATTTTATTTTGCGAATAAGGTTGCACACCCAGTGGCGATCGGGTGAGGGCAGCCTCGTTAGCCTGCTCCATATAGGTAATATTATCAGCAAGCTTGAAGTTTTTCGTGTTAGTGGATAAGCGGTTTTGCACTTGGAAGTAAAAGGCAGCCGGAGCAACTTTACCTGATCGTGTGTTAATTAACACCACACCATTTGCACCACGCGCACCATATACCGAAGCAGCAGCCGCATCCTTCAGCACTGAAAAGTTAGCGATATCATCTGGCTGTAAACGGGCCATATCAACCGCCGAAGACTCAACACCATCAATTAATATGAGCGGGTCTTGTTTACCTGTTCCGAAAGTTGAAAGGCCGCGAATGTAAAAGGTTGAGTTGTTGGTTCCAAACCCTGGCTCACCGCTCCGTTGAAACGAAATCATACCCGGTATTCGGCCGGCTAATGCATTGGTAAGGTTTCCGGTTGGTGTTTTTAAATCTTTTATATCAACGGTAGTAATTGAACTGACAGCACTGGCCTTTTTTTGCGTACCTCCAAAGCCCGTCACAACAACGTCGGTCAATGCGTTGTTGGCAGATTTCATCAAAGCGTTTACTACGCTTCGGCCATTAATAGGTATTTCTTGCAATTGAAAACCCACTATAGAAAAAACCAAGGTGCCACTTGCAGGTACCCGAATGGTGTACCTGCCCTCCTTGTCGGTGGTTACAGTACGTTGCTTATTACCTTTAAGCTGAACGGTAGCGTTCTGAAGCATAGAGGTATCTGAACTTACTTTCCCGGTAACTGTGATCTCGTTGTTCTGGGCATAACAAATTTTTGTTATGCATATGATAAACAGTAGAAGGATCGTTTTCTTTAAAATCGTCAGCCGAAGCTTTCTTTCATTCATACGAATAATTAATTAAGGGTTTTTGTTGAAATTGAATCAAATCTGAAAAGTTATTTAACTGACACTCAATATGGTGATTGGACATCAGCTCATAATTTTCAGACAATAAAAATCCGTTTGCCTCAAAAGGCATTAGCTACGGGGAGTATTTGTTTAAGCAGAAAGAGCGGTAAATCAGATCATAGGTAGAGATAGATCAGTGCAAAGAAACTTTTATATAACTTAACACCGGCATTAAGTTATATAAGTATTTCGTCAAAAACTGGTGGTCAAACTACGTATTGTTCTGATTATTATTTTGGCATTATAACGAGCTAACGCTATTTGCAATCATGGATTCAATCGTATGGCATTGGGGCCGGGCGAAGCGGACCTGCCGGCGTTTTGAGCAAGTTTAAAGTACGCGTAAAAATGAAGTAAAAGTTTAAATGATTCATAGAAATTGGTTAATAATTGGTTAAATAAAATTGACTCTGTACCTCCTCATTTGTAAAAGAGCCATATTAGACAAAGCCTAAATTACCGCATTACGCACTATGTTGTGTATTCAAATCACCCAATAAAGGGGGACAAACAAGCCAAAAAAGCAACAGAAAGACCTTGCGTAGAGAGTTTTGAACGTTTGTGAGTTAGAAGTATAATATCAACTCTTTGCAATCAGTTTTTAGCTATACAAATTCTGTAATTTGTTACTTTGTAAAAAACTCACGGATCTTTCTAAGTGTAATTTTTATGATGTGTATGCTACTGTTTGGTGATACCAATCAGTACTGATAACAAAGTATCATTCATGAAAAAGACGGGTACGGATAGTGTTGGTGATGATGGCAAATGCTAAATGCTGAACCTTTTGGATGCTCCTCTCCGTTATTAAATTGCCAAGCATGATCGGATCTTACAAAACCACTAAAGTGGCTTTGTAAAATGCTATCGTATAACGGACCAAATACTATAATATAGATAATGGCGCAGCATCCTGTTGCGACTTAGACCACGGAATTTAATTATGTGGCTTTTATGAGTTTTTTTTAACAAATGTACCCCGGTATTTCTTTAAATAATCTGAGGGATTCATTCCAAACAAGCTATGAAATTGTTTTCTGAAATACCTTAAATCTGTCATGCCTACACGAAATGAGATTTCGCTTATAGTCATGTTGGTATTAATAATTAGTTCGGCCGCTTTACGTAATCGTATAAACCTTACAAATCCTGTGATGGAAAGACCCGAAACCAATTTGACTTTTCGATATAAATTAGATCTGCTCATTCCGATTTCGCTTGTAAACTTTGTAATGTTAAATTCTTCGGCGATGTGCAAATCAATAATTCTTATACATTCCTTCAAAAATTCTTGGTATTCGGGCAGCACTTTAAGATCCTGCTTTCTAAGCGTGATTTCGTTATAAAAATATTGTTGTAATGTATTTTTCTTCTTAATAAGTGTGTTAACACGCGCTACAAGTAGCTCTCTTTCAAAAGGCTTGGTCAAAAAATCGTCTGCACCAATTTGTGCAACGGTTAATCTCATTTGGTCATCCGTAATGGCCGTCAATACAATAATTGGAATGTGTGAGAGGGTAGGATCAGATTTAACCTGTGTGCAAAGTTCAATACCGTCTTTTATATCCATCATAATGTCCGTAATCACCAAATCGGGCATCTGCTTCTGAATGGCCTCATACCCTTGCTCTCCGTTTGAAGCTGTATAAATACGGTAGCCATCCTTTAAAACTGAGGAAATATATTCGCTTAGTTGCTTATTATCTTCAACTATCAAAATGCTTTGCCTGTTATCGGTAAAATTTTCAAAATGAATATTTTCTTCAAATTCTGCTTCTTCAATGATGGCGGTATTTGTTGTTGAGTCAGACTCGGGCGAATTTTCAGGAATGAATGACTTATCGGTCACCTTCGGCAGCCTGATCTCGAATAAGGTACCGGCTCCTTCTTCTGATTGATAACTTATCTTTCCGTTGTGGGCATCAACGTAAGTTTTAGCCAAATATAGGCCAATACCGAAACCGGGTTGACTTGCCGTTACTCTCAGTGGGCTTCGAAAATATTTTTCAAATATCCGGTCGCCAGTATTGGCAGGTATACCAGGTCCGGTATCTACTACTTTTAAAATTATTTCGTCTTCGGATGAACAAAGCGTGATAGTTACATTACCACCTTCTGGAGTATATTTAATTGCATTTGCATACAAGTTATCAATCACCACTTCCAATTGATTGTAATCTGCGTAGACAAAACAATCTACGCACTGATCAACGAAATTATATTTCAAGCGCTTGGTTTCGGCTTCCTTAGTAAAATTTTTATGCACAATACTACATAGCTGCACAAAATTAACCATAGAAGGTTTTGGCTGCTCAACTTGACTACCTATTTTCTTAAATGCTAATAACTGATCTATAAGCTTTAAAAGTTTTTGTGCGTTTGTATATACAACGTCTAAGGCCTGTTTTTCGCTTGGGTCGGCTTGGCGCTGTAAGTAGTCCTTTAATGGATTAATAATTAAGGTTATCGGAGTCCGAAACTCATGAGAGATATTAGTAAAAAATGCAGTCTTCTTTTCACTGAGCTCCTTTTCTTTTTCAACACTGGCTTTGGCCAGTTCCACTTCTTGTTCCAGCTTTGCTTTATTTGTTCGGTATTTATTGTAACGATAAATGCTGAAAGACAAAATCAAGCCATAAGAAAGATATGCCCACATACTACGGTACCAAGGCGGTAACACGACAATTTTAAGTAAAGTTTGCTGTGCTTGCCATTTACCGGAAGCATTGCCTTTTTTTACTTTCAAATAATACGTTCCCTCGCTAAGTCTACTATAAATTGCTTCGTCCGCAGGCGCTGTTACCAACCAGTTTTTATCCCAATTTTCTAAGTAATAAGCATATTTGGTATTATCCGACTCATTGAAATCGACAGACGAAAAGCTTAAAGACAGGTTTGCTTTTTGAAACGGTATTTCTATCGAGTTTATTCCTGCGTTGGTAAATCCTTTCACATACTTATCATTGGTATTGATTAAATGATTATCAACTTTGATATCTGATAAATAAACAGGTGTAGTTGTGGCTCGGTAATTAGTAACACTATCAGGAAAAAAGTAAGTAAAGCCATTAATACCACCAAAAAACATTTCCCCGTTTTTAAGCTTTAAGGCAGCATTACTTGAAAACTGATTGCTGGGTAAACCGTTCTCACGATAAAAATTATTAAACTTTTTTAAACGAGGATTAAAGCAAGACAGGCCCGCAAATGTGCTAAGCCAAAGATTTCCAAGCCTGTCCTCTAAAATATTCAACACTGAATTGTTGCAAAGACCCTCTTTGTCGGTATATTGCTTTATAACCTGCCCCTTGGTTCGGTCAAAGAGAAGAAGACCACCGCTCTCGGTGCCTATCCAAAAATCTCCGTGACTATCTTCGCAAATAGCTCGTATCGGTTTTCCTACATCGTAATACTTATGCTTTTTATTTTGAACATCAATTTTAATCAGCGCTATGGCGCTTCCTCCCCATAACTGCTGCTTTTTATCTTCTGTTAAAGCGATAATGTTTATTAGCTCCTTGTCAAACAAGTCAAATCTGTCATCTTGTTTATTATAGTAGTACATGTAACCGCCAGTAAATGTGGTGGCCCATAACCGCTGATTGTGATCCTGATACAGTGCCCAAACGTAATTATTTTCTTCTTTGCCCGGCACAATACATTTGTAGTGTATAAAAGACTTTGAACCTGTAACAAAACGGTTGATACCCCCGCCATAGGTAGCTACCCAGGTGTTACCGTATGAATCAGTAATTGTGCCGGTGACCAGGTTACTACTTAAGGACAAGCGATCATTAGGACTATGCTTAAAAATCTGAAATTTATAAGATTGACGATCCCATACATTTACTCCTCCCCCATCTGTTCCAATCCAAATTTTCCCGTCAGAGCCCTCGCTCAAAGACGAAATGAAAGAGGAAGAAAGCGTGTTTTTATCAAAAGGGTTGGGGCTAACAATGTGAAAAGATGACCTGTTTTTTTCAATGATGTTTATCCCACCTTTTAATGTAGCTATCCAAACCCGGCTTTCTTTGTCTACCGTGAGTCCTAAAACTGACTCACTACTGATGGAATGCAACTTGTCTAGAGTTGGATTAAGATGCTGAACTTTTTTCAAGCCAAGATCTATCATGTAAAGACCATCATTAATTGTGCCTACATACAGTTTATTAGCGTCAGCTACTGCTACTGAAGAAATATCTTCGCTGTTTAATGTTGCTTCAAACAAGCGCGATGATGCAACTGGCTTTTCCAAGCCCTTTGTATAAAAATACAAGCCATGCCTGGTGCCAATCCACCATTTACGTCCATCGTTAACAACACAATTCACGTCTTTTAGCTCCGGGAAAACAGGTTTTAGCGTTTTCGACTCACGGATATACTGAAAGATTCCGTATCCTTCAATAGCAACCCATACTTCTCCATTCTTTCCACAAGCAACACTTCTTACGTTACTATTGTCAATATTTTCCCCTGAGAAAGCTTTGCAGGGGACCTGCGTAGCTACCGTGTCAGCGGCTGATTGCACAAACAACCCAACACCGTTGGTACCAATAAACATATTGCCTTGCCCATCGGCTTTGAGAACGTTTACCGCCCCATTGATTGACAGATTCTGATTTCCTAATCTCGGAATACGCCACTTTAAAGATCCAAAATCTCCGGTCAGTCGGTTATATATGCTCACCCCCTGACCTGTGGCTACCCAAATTTGAGCCTTTTTATCTTCAGCAATAGAATAAATATAGTTATATGACAAAGAACTTTTATCTCCAACACGGTTCCGGAATGTCAAGAATCGTTTACCGTCATAACAATTTAGCCCGTCATGGGTTCCAAACCACATAAAGCCAAAATGATCCTGAAAAACACAATTAACCGAACTGTTAGACAGTCCGTCATTAACATTAATTAACCTTACAGGTAAAGAAGCCCCTGTGAGCTTACTTATTATTAATAATTGAAATAAAAAAAATAAAAAACTAAACTTAGGCATGTTTCTTCACCCGAAACCGGGCGGAATATTGGTTTGAATTTAAATATACAATTAATAATTATAATCTATATATAGTGTTGATATATATTCTATCATCAGCAATTGCCTGCCAAAGCTTGGCTTATTTCTCCCCCATAATAGAAACTTTTGTCCCCAACTAAAAAACTGCATTTGTTCGTCCTTCGTGATTTAATTAAAAGCTCCTGTGGAGATATTGCAAACTCGCCAGAGTTTTTAATATCTCCACAGTTTAGCCGCTTATATAGGTCTGACGTTATACCTCCTAATGCCTCATGTGACCTACTGTAATTGTAATGTCCATCCATTCATCAACCAAAATCTTTTCCTGGTTAATGTCTCTGGGATAGTTAAGCGTTCAGTATGATTTCCCCAAAGGTTCTGTTAAAGTGTTTGATATATCCGTTCTGCTTAAGCTTATAAGGCTGGGTGACTTGAACTGTTATATCCTTGCTCTCAAACCAATCCCTCAACTCCTTGCTGTTAAACTCAAGTCCATTACCTACTCTGATACCTTTTGGTTTACCTTGCTCATGAATAGTTCGCTCCAGTATTTGAGTTACCTGGACGGCTATCATGGTATAAGCAGCTTCTACGGCAATAGCTTCCTGATTATAAATCACGGAGTGCGATTAAGGGTACAGTGTATAATACGGAGAAGTTGACCAGGTGATTCCGTGGCAAATTGACCACCCAAAGTGCTGGCGAACGAGCGCAGCGAACGCTGTAGAAGCGTTGTCAAAAGTAGTTATTTAAAGTGTGTTTTGCA